>CAZNYI010000039.1:3212-8217 GCA_964577245.1 uncultured Candidatus Saccharibacteria bacterium | reverse complement strand
CAGGCCAGGGATGCGAACCGGATCTCTGATATGGCCACCATAACAACCGCCGTGAACCTCTATCTCACGGATACCGGGGGTAGTGCCTCTCTCGGTCTTTCCTCCACAAGCTACATCAGCATCATGGATCCCACGGCCACGAGCACGACGAGCACCCAATGCCAGGGACTCTTGCTCCCCTCCCTCAGCACGACGACCGGCCAGAACTGGGCCTGTGCGGCCTCAAGCACGGTACGTAAGAACGACGGCACGGGCTGGCTTCCCCTCACGTTCAGCGCCCTCTCAACCGGCAGCCCCTTGGGCCAGCTCCCCCAAGATCCCATAAACCAGACGAGCTCCAACCTCTTCTACAGCTATTCAGCCCAAGGCACCCAGTATGCTGTCTCTGCCATTATGGAAAGCCAGAAATACAAACGGATCTATGGCATAACTCCCCAAGCCCCTCTCTTTCCCGAAGCTGTGATCCAGGGCAACGCCCCCAATGTCTCCCTGCTCTTCAACCCCCAAGGCCTCGTGGGTTACTGGCCGATGGACGAAGGCGTGGGGTCAACGACCATCGACCGGTCAGGAAACGGGAATACAGGGAGCTGGTCAGGGACGCCGATTGGCACGAGCGGCTACTACAGTGCGGGGAAGGTGGGGACGTATGCAGGAATTTTTGATGGAGGTAGTAATGGGGTTGTCTCGCAAACAAGTCCATCGATTGGAGCAAATGGTACAATAGCATTTTGGATGAATCCAGCTACTGGACAAATCGGAACTTCCACTTGGTCGCAAATAGTATATTGGGCAGGAGGTGCGGTTGTTTGGCAGCCAGCCCAAAACCGACCATACTTTCAAATTTGTCTTCCTACTTGTATTGCCGCTTTCGGCCAAGTGCAGTCGGCTAATACTTGGTACTTCTTTGTAACTACATGGTTCCAGAGCGGAGCCAGCTCTACTTTTCTTTCCTATCAAAATGGAGTCCTGACGGGCAACGGGAATAGTGGTCTACCAAGTGGCAACGGTACCTTTGGAATTTCTGCGCCTACGGGCCGCTTTCAGGGTTCGGTCGACGACGTACGCATCTATAACCGCGCCCTCTCTCCGGCAGAGATTGCCGCCCTTTACAACGCAACAAAATAAATAGCTCAATCCCCTCTCTCGGTTCTGATTTTCAACGCGTCGTTTTCAAGAAAGATCTCCACCGTGCCATTCCAATCGGTACGGAAAACCGCCGCGTTTGTGGACGAGGCGAGCCGCGCAAGCACGTCTTTTGACGGATGGCCGTAGACGTTCTTTGCGCCAACGCCGATCACGGCCACCTTTGGGTCAACGGCACGTAGAAATGTGTTCTCCGAAGCGTATTTTGAGCCATGATGGGCAACCTTAAGGACGTCCGCCCGCAGATTTGCGCCGTTTTTCATAAGATAGGCTTCTATATTTGACGGTGCGTCGCCGGTAAGAAGGGTTCGAAAGTCTCTGCCACCATCCGCCGGCACGCGCACCATCTCCACCAAGCTCGTGTCGTTCGTTTCCGCGCTTCCGACGAACGCGTCGTCGGGAGAAAGAATATTAATCACATTCTTTTCGTATTGAATATTATCCCCTGCCGCGAGCGTGATGAGCGGAATGTGTTTCGCAGCAATTTTTTCCATAAGCGTGCGCCACGCGGCCGAGTCGCCGTTGCGGCCGTTATAAAGGAATGCTCCCACGTCGTAGCGGTCAAGAATATCAATGTAGCCCGCGAAGTGGTCCGAGTCGGGGTGAGAGATTGTGGCGATGTCTATATAGTGATCGCCCGGCGGCAATACTTTTTGCATGGAGCCAACGACGGCGTTCCCGGGGCCGGCATCCGTCATTATTTTTACGTTCCCCGGAAACACAATGAGTTCGCTATCGCCTTGGCCGACATCCAGAAAATATTCGTGCGCGGTGTGCGGGCCGGCTTGCGCCACGATAACACACCAAACGTAAGCGTCTACCGCAATGAGCGACACCACAATGATGAGCGCGAGCGTATCAAACCTTTTTAGTGCGTCCATAGGAGAAAATAAAGATAGCGAGAATCAGATAATAGAACGAGATCGCGGCGACTGAATTGAGCGGCAATGGCAAGGGAACCGCAAGCCCCGCAAAGAGGCGGATCACAAAGAGCTGGTATGCAAGCATGAGGCCGACGAGCGTTCCCGGGAAGAAAGCAAGATAACGCGAAACGAATCCGGCGAGCGCGAGTAAAAGGCCGAAGAACATGGTGAGCGGGACGGTGGAAAGGATAAGAATGTTTGCCGCGATGGCCATGCACGAAAAGCGTCCGAATGAATTAATGAGCACCGGCATCACCGCAAGCTGTGCGGAAAGCGTGGTCGCGGCGTTCTCTTTCCAATCAAATAGACCGTGCGCGTCCTTCTCCGGATAGCGCAACAGCTTTTTGAGTGGCGGGCCGAGATAAACGATGCCGGCCAAACTTAAGAATGAAAGGATGAAACTTAGGTTTCCCGTAAGAATCGTCGGGTCCAAGAACGCCATAAAAACGGCGGTAAAGATAATGGCGTTGCGCATGCTGAACTGCTCGCCCATTTGCCGCGCCACGAGCGCAAGGAACCCCATGATCGCCGCGCGCACCGCGGACGCCTGCGCGCCCACCATGAACATAAAAAGGACGAGTCCCACGACCGCCGCAATGAATGTGGTGCGTCGCGAAAAGAACCGGCGACACGCATCGCTCACCGCGACGATCACGATCGTAATGTTATAGCCCGACACGGCAATCAGGTGCGTGGTTCCCGAAAGCGCCATCGCGTCTTTCAACTCCTGCTTGAAACTCACTTTTGAACCGAAGGCGATCCCACCCAAAAGCGCCGCATGGTCCTCCGGCAACACCTCTCGAAACTTTTGGAGGATCGCAAGTTTGATATTGATCATCCATTCGCGCAACCAAAAGCCGCGATGCTCCGCGAGCACGGTTATTTTGGGCGTAAACATATAGGCATTGCCACTTGTGCCGCCGCCCGCCGCAGAGTCCGGTGGGTTGATAGTGCCCGTCATACTAAGCAGTTCGCCGTATTGATAGCCGCTTTCGGGCAATGCGAGGATGGTGATCGTGCCCGCGAGCGGCGGTTCGACGTCGGCCGTAACCATCAAAAATTTTTCTGTTGGTTGCGGCTCGTCGGTTATGACCGCGGAGAATGTTGCCTTTTGCCCGAATGGCAGATTCGTTTGCGCATCCTGCACGCGGAAATAGAGATGATAATAGAGCGCGCCGCAGAGCATAGCACAACAAAAGAGTACGCACTCCTTCCATAATGCGTGTTTAAAAAAGATTCCCGCCACGGCGGCCGCGAGCACGGCGATAAAGAAAATAAAAAAGTGCCAACCCAAGCTGGTAATGAACACGCCTGCCAGAAATAAAAGCGCGATGCCGAACGCCGTGTCGGCCGGATGCAAAGAAAATTTCATCCCGCCAGTATAGCAGGGCGGGATTAAATGACGATTAAATTTTTGACCCCCGCCTTCTTGTGGAAAGCGGGGGCGCTACTAGTGTGGTCGCCTCTTGGCGATGTCTCCCTTGACATTAGCTGGCGCGGCACATGCATGCCCCGCCGTGAAAGGTGCTTGTCGTTAGTATACCACGATGAGCAATTCTTATCGCCTCCGTCGCCACTCCTCAATCTTCTTATGATCCCCGGACAAAAGCACGGGCGGAACACTCCACTTTCTTGCTTTGCCTTTCGCCTTTCCCGCCACAAAAACCTCTGGCCGCGTGTAGGTCGGGAACGATCCGTTCACTTCTTCGAGCGATTCCTCTTTTCCTAAAAATCCCGGCAATTGGCGACTCACGGCTTCCATGAGAACAAGCGCGGGGAGTTCGCCGCCGGAGAGCACGTAATCCCCTATTGAAATCTCCTCATCGGCCACGCGCTGCGCCACGCGTTCGTCAACGCCCTCGTACCGGCCGCAGATCAAAATAAGATCGGAATATTTTGATAAGCGTTTCGCAGCTATGGCATCGAGCTTGCGTCCGCGGGTAGAAAACAAAATCACGCGTGCCTTTGGTCGCGTCTTTTTGATGCGTGCCACCGCTTTATAGACAGGCTCCACCTTCATTACCATTCCAGGACCGCCGCCGAACGGCCGGTCGTCCACCTTGTGGTGTTTGTCGCTCGTGAAATCACGCAGGTTATAGACGTGCGTGGAAATGAGACGCGCCTTTTGTGCGCGTTTAAAAAGCGATTCCCCAAGATAGGAATCGAAAATGCCGGGAAAGATCGTGAGCAAATGGAAGCGCATCGCTGCCGCGCTTTTAGGATTCGCGGACACGGTAGCGGCCGTCATTCGTCCGCTCGAAATACGCACGGTTCTGCAAGTTGATGAGTACGGTGTTCGGTTTGAAGAAACGCTGTTTGCTGACCTTCGAAAGAAGCTCGGTCGGCGTAAGCGGTCCGTCTGCCTTCAAGACCTGCGCGATCACTTCGCGCGCCGTACCAGGTTCATATCCCAGCTCGCGCAATCCGTAGAGGCCGCGGCCGACGAGCACGAAACGGGTGTCTTTAATAAGTTCGTTGTGCACGGTGGGCGCCAAGGCCTGCTGTTCGTCAAAACCAACTTTATTGATGTGCGTCGCGATGTCTTCAAAGTGCAACGGTTTGCCGTGCTTCTTCAAGACCAAATAGATTTTGTCGCGCACGGTCGTCGGACGGATTTCCGGCCAATCGCGCAATCCGACATCGCCATACGGATTCTGGTGGATGTGCTTCGCGATGCCCAAATAATTTTCTGCCACCGCGTCGCTCACAGACTTCGTCTTCACAAAGCTTGCGAGCTGTGCCGGGTAGGATCCGCCAAACACATTTTCTTTATGCGCCTGCATGTGATTCACCCAGCTGGCCACAAAGGCCTTCGCTTCTTTCAACTCTTTTTCGCTCGTGTAATAGAAAGCGCCAAAATCAAGGTCTTCGCGATAGGATTTAAACGCGCCCGAAACCTCGGCGAGAAAATCAAGCTGGTTCTCCCGGACGCCCTTCGC
>CAZNYI010000039.1:0-3112 GCA_964577245.1 uncultured Candidatus Saccharibacteria bacterium | reverse complement strand
GAATTGACTATCTTTGTTATTGAGGTCATGGGGGTATTATAAACTATATCTAAAAATATTGCAAGTGGTGGCAAGTGGATAACTTTTTGGCCATATTACAGCTCGTTTTTCGGCTTCAAAAGCACGAGCGCCGGGCTTGCGATAAAAATGGACGAATAGATACCGGTCGTCACTCCAACGAGCAAGGTAAGGACGAAATAATGGAGATCCGCCGGGCCCACAAAGAACAATGCCAAGAGAACCAGGATGAGCGTGAGCGAAGTATTCACGGAACGCGCGATGGTTTGGTTCACACTGTCATTCACGACGGTTGCAAAGCTTGCTTTGCCGCGGTGCGTGACCAGGTTTTCGCGGATGCGGTCAAAGACGACGATCGTGTCGTGCACCGAAAAGCCCATGACGACCAGAAGCGCCACAATAAAATTTGTGTCGATCTCTACCCCACTAAAACGACCGAGCACCGCGAGCAACCCCGCCGGAATACAAACGTCATGGAAGAGGGTGAGAAGCGTGACCCATCCATACTTCCACGAACTGACCGGGCGGGATGCTTTGCGGAAGGCGAAGGCGATATAGAGCGAAATGCCGATCAAGACGAGCCCGATCGCGATCAATGCGTTCTTCTTAAGACCGGCACCGACCGAAGGCCCGATAGAAGAGAAGCTCAACTCGGTGAACGACGGCAGTGCAGTTTGCGCTTCGCTCAAATATTTCTGATGCGTCGCCTCGTCAATGATATTGAAGCGAGCGAGGAACGAATTGTTGGTGGAATCAAACGTGACCGTGGAGCCATCAGCTTTCAAGGTGTTCGCAAAAACATCCTGCACCGTGGCAAGCGAGGGCTGGTTCGCGGGAATCTGGAATTCCCACATTGAGCCGCCTAAGAATTCCGCGCTCTGCCGGAAGCCGTAGACCGCGATCGCAACGAGCGACAGGCCGACGAGAATGCCCGAGATCGTAAACCAGATTTTTTTGTTTTGGACGATGTTCAGCATGAAAGTGGTGTTAGATAGTGGTTGGTTTCACCGTAGCGCGCGGCGCATCTTTCAAAAAGGTCCGCAAGAAGAGTCGCGTCGTCGTAATAGCGCTGAACAAGCTCACAATGACGCCCAGAAGCAGTGTAAGCGCAAAGCCCTGCACGAAGCTGGAGGTGAAGAAGTAAAGGATGATAGCGGTAATGATAGTGGAGGTGTTGGAGTCGCGGATGGACGGCCACGCGCGGCGGAAGCCCTCTTCTATCGCCGACGCCTTCGGTAGGCCCCGCTTTAATTCCTCTTTAATACGTTCAAATATAAGGATGTTGGCGTCGACTGCCATACCTATAGTAAGGATGAATCCCGCGAGACCGGACAAGCTCAAAGTGATGGGAATCAATTTGAAAACGCCAAGGGTGAGGGCGGTATAGATCACGAGCGCGAATGCGGCAAAGAGCCCAAGGAGGCGGTAATAGAAAAGCATGAAAAGGATGACGAGCAGCGTTCCGACAAGTCCCGCGATGATCACTTTGTTCAGCGAATCCGCGCCGAGGGATGGACTTATCGTTTGTTGGTTGATGAGCGTGATCGGCGCGGGAAGCGCGCCGGCATTGAACCGTTCCACGAGCGTCTTTGCGGTTGCAACCGTGAAGTTGCCGCTGATCACCGCTTTGCCATTCGGGATCGCCTCCTGCACCGTCGGCGATTCTATTAATTGATTATCCAAAAAGATCGCGAGCGGCTTGCCCACATTCGCTGCCGTTATTTTTGCGAAGATGGCCGTCCCGTCAGGATTGAAGGTTACCTCCACTTCCGGCGCTCCCGTGTTCGGGTTGAAGTTTAACTGCGCACCCGTCACATATTCCCCGGTCAGATTCGTGTAAATGTAGGGCTGGGTGGTAGAGGGCGTCTGGTCCACTTCGCGGAAATCCAAGAGCGGCGTCTGGCCGATCTGGCTGATCGCATCGCTTACATTCTTGATGCCTGCAAGATCAACAATGAGCTGCGCCTGGTTCCCCGACTGCGCGGTATACACCTGCGGCTCGCTCACGCCAAAAAGGTTGATGCGCTTTTCAATGACATCGCGCAGTCCTTGCACCACCGAATCCTGGTCGGCGGCCGCAACCTTCGAAAGATCGATCTGATACACCAAGTGGCTGCCTCCCACAAGGTCAAGTCCTAAGTGCCACGGTTGCACCTTTGCCCCGAACCCCTTCGGATACACAAAAACGGCCGACACGATTGCGACCAAGATGATTATCGTCAAAAACAGGCCTGGATGCCGCCTCATTGCAAGTTATTGTAACAGGTTGCCCGCAAAATGCAAGCAATGTATTAGCGAGCCGTTTCCGAACTATAATTGAAACCTGGGCGCTTATGAGAGTCGGTACTTTAATATTCCCTAGCTATTACTTAATCGTATTGCTTGATCGAAATATTTTATTAAACAGAGAGCTAATTTTTTCTGAGAACGGAATGGCCCAGTCTTTAAAACTAAGAATGCTCACGCCCACTACTAAAACAATCGTTTCAAAGGAAAAGAGGCCAAATTGATATTTTAAAGAAAAAAACGACAGTATTAAAAATCCCATTGATAGATAAAACAAGAAGGTCACTGTTTCACCTACATAGCTAAGCTGTGGTTCAATTTGCGGCTCGTTTAGACGAGCATTTGAGTGGTCAAAAAAAATCTTAGAATTATCTTCTTTTAAAGATTGGCTTGCAACATTGATATCTTCTTCAGTTTTTCCAAAAAGAATTTTGCGAGTGGCTTTATTTTGTTTATCTTGAAAATCTATAGTTTCTCGCGTGTATGAGACGCACAGAACAAGAGTTAAGATTGCCATCGTTAACGCAACAATTAAAAAGGTTGGGTCTAGTTTAGAATTATAAAAATATCCTATACCTATAACACCAATAAGAAGACCTGCGATTACTTTAAAAAGATCTAATTGACTTAGCAAAAGCGCAAGCTGACTGTTAACTTCAAAATCAAGAAACTCCTTTCGAATAGAAAAAGATTTATTAATGAAATCTTTGATTATCTTCTCGTCCTTAGTGTCCATACTGTTTGAAAAAATTGTGTGCGCGGGACAGGAGTCGAACCTGCACGCCCTTACGGGCACCACCACCTCAAG
>CAZNYI010000038.1:0-8380 GCA_964577245.1 uncultured Candidatus Saccharibacteria bacterium | reverse complement strand
ACATGGAATTGCCACGTAGCGATGTCCCGCTGTTGTTCGCGGCTAAATCCAGAGAGCACTTCCCTCTGATCGGCCGCGGCCCAAAAAGCGAAGTAGGCCCAACACTTAATCTCCTCGCTATCGGGCTCGATTTGGGCCCCGACCACCGCTTGATTCGGCGGCGAGATTTCAATGTGGCCATTGCACTCGCTATGGCGTAGCCCTAAAGGGTGAAACAACCGACTGGGGATTCTCACCTTCCGCAAAACGTCCACTTGGTAGGCATATCCGAGATCGCATCCCTCGTAAGGATGCCATTCACGCCGCCACGCCACGGCTTTTTTCAAGCTGGGGAAATGCCGGAACATTGTTGCAACGAGCGAAGCGTCGTCGGCCGGAATGCTCTCTAGCTTCACGATCGCATCCAGATCCCGGAAGTTGCCCTGCTTGATCCACCGGAGCATCGCGAAGGTCGCGGCCGGGGAAAACATGACCAGGGTCATCGGCGCAGTCCTCTCGCTCGCAATGGTCTCACCGGGAAAAACGTAAAGCGGATCAGCGAGGGCACCGCGGAGCGCCGCAAGGGCTTCCGTTTTGCCGTCCCGCTTGAGCGTTGCCATTAGATGGCCGACCACCCGCAACCTGCCGGAGAGCCGCTCCCATCTTTGGTTGAACTCGCTTGGGGTCTTGCTCTCTGCAAGAACCTCATCGATCGCTGCCAGAAGGTGCTGATTGTTCTTGCGGCGAAGCTCACCGAAAATTCGGTTGCCGCGGAGCACCTCGAGTAGTTCGGCCAATTGTTGACCGCGTTCGTTGCCTTCAGGCACTTGCTTCTCCATTTCACGTCTCCTATTTTTGAAGCACTTCTGAGGCGGCGTTCCCTGAGGAACGTCGGATTGCCCTGCCGGACCGCCGACAAGGTACCTCCTGAGAGGTATCAATATACTAGCTACAAGATTGCATAGTTAGTCCGCAACGTCAATCACCACCCCGCAACCTTGAATTCCATCCACAAATGCGCAATAATGCATTAGCAATTCATTACCATTGCCGGGTCATCTAATGGTAGGATAATGGACTCTGAATCCATCCATCTTGGTTCGAATCCAAGCCCGGCAGCAAGCTTGACAGAGTGGTATATTGCGTGTTATCATCCACCTAGTTTCGTCACAACCAAAAACCTCATGGAGGGAAAGCAATGCGATTCGTTTTTAGCACAGAAACGTTCGAGCAGGGCTTCGTATTCTTACAAAACGGGTTGGCGGGTACGGCCATCGCGTCCGTTCTGAGAGATGCAGAGAAGTACTTGGCGACGCCCGAAAGCGTTACGCCACTTATCCCCAAGGAATTTCCCGAAGCAAGGCACGCGGCAGGCGTCGCTCTTGCGGCTCGCTACACCATGGGACTCGCCATGGTAGCGCAGCTCCGACGCGATGAACTCTCCCTAAGGCACGGCGACGGAATGACGTACGCCGCCAAGGATCGGTTCGGAAAAACGCCGGATGTCACCTTCGGGTGGCAGATGAACGCCCACGGGGTATGTTACAACTTCCACGTGGACGTGCCAGAAGAGGTTCTAGCAACCCTCCGCGAAAAGTTCCGGGCGCTCGGTTGGACGATGCACCCGGAAGGCGCCGAGGGCCCCTTCTAACGGCGGCGACAATGGGGTAGGAACGCACATGCGTAGCACCACCCCAAACACCTGAGATTACGATCTATCAAATCGCGACTTCAGGTGTTTTTAGTTTCAAAACCGTTCGACTAGTTTCGTCTCCCGCTTAGCCGCCGCTCTCCCCGCCACAAACCCGGTGGTCCAGCAAAGCTGCAAGCTATAGCCGCCAGAGGGCCGATCGACGTTCAAAAGGTCGCCCACCAGATAGAGATTGGGGAACAAACGGGAGCGCATGGTTTTGAAGTCCACTTCGCTAAGATCAACTCCCCCGCTTGTTATGATGGCCTTTTGAACGCCGAGCAATTTATGGACGTGCATGGGAATTGCTTTCATGAGCCGGCCTAGTTTTTGGCGCTCTTCGCGCGTGATGCTGTTGCACTGTTTTTCGGCATCCACGCCCGCAAGCTTTATGACGACGGGCGCCAAGGATTTCTGCACGAGTTCCGGCAATGCATTGCCAAGTTTCTTTTTGTCATTGGTACTGAAAAGTTTTTGCAACGCGGCATCAAGCGCGCCGTGGTCGGTCGCGGGAAAGAGATCGAGCGACAAAACGACGGGGCCATATTTTAAAAGTTCGCCGATGTCTTTGCTCATGTTAAGTATGGTCGGGCCGCTTATGCCTACGTGCGTGAAAAGGATTTTGCCCCTTACCCCATTGATCTTCACGGCATCTAATTTCACGCCGGCCAGCTTCTTTATCCACGCATCTTTCATCGCAAGAGGCACGAGCGATGGCGTGGGCTCAATAACCGCATGGCCGATCTTTTTGAGCCACGCAAAGCCGTCGCCCGTGGAACCGGTCTCGGGCCGCGACGTGCCACCGGCGGCGATTATGATAGAGCGGCCGCGGATCATTTTTTTGCCGGCAAGCCGCACGCCCACGACCATGCCTTTTTCAATTACGATTTCCGTGACGGGAGAGTTCGAAAGCACGGTAACGTTGCCTTTCTTCATTTGCCCAACGAGCACGTTCAACACCGATCGCGCGGAATCCGAAACCGGAAACACGCGCAGCTCGTTCTCCACTTTCGTTTCCATGCCATTCGTATGAAAAAAATCAAGCGTTTCCCGCACACTCCATTGCGAGAACGCCGAGAAAAGAAATTTACCATTGCCTTTAAATTTCGCCAAAAGCGTGCGCGTGTCAAACTCCGCATTCGTAACATTGCATCTGCCACCGCCCGTAATGAGCAGCTTCTTACCGAGCGCTTCGTTCTTCTCTATAAGGATGACCTTGGCCCCATGCCGGGCCGCCGTCCCCGCGGCCATCATACCCGCCGGCCCACCGCCCACCACGATCACATCCCACAAGCTCGTATTGCTCATTAATAGTAGCGTAACACACTCAAAGGGGGTTATTATGAATAGGCATGGAAACACGGAACGATCCTCCGAAGAACCGGAATGTTTTTTTTGTTGGTCTTTTGAGTTTCTTCGGCGGCATCAGCCAAGACACGTTCTCGCCCATCCTTCCGATCTATTACACGACGGTACTTGGGTTCGATAAAGCGTTCGTAGGCGTGGCCGAGGGGCTCGTTACGGCGAGCAGCTATCTTTTTGCGGTCATCGCGGGCATTTTTTCCGACAAGTTCAAAAAACAGAAACCGATCATCTTCATCGGTTACTTTTTTTCGCTGGTAAGCCGCCCGTTACTTGCGCTTTTTACCTCCGGCACCGCGGTGCTGGGACTCCGATTCATGGATGGCACAGGAAAGGGCCTCAAAGACCCGCCGAAAGACGTTTTGATCGCCGGTTCGGCGGGCAAAACAACGCGGGGCAAAAGCTTCGGCATTGCGCGGATGCTGGACACCCTGGGATCGGTGGCGGGGCCGCTTATTCTTTTCGGGCTCCTGTATGTTTTGAAAGGAAGTGCGGCGCTCTATCACTATATTCTCCTTTTCTGCGCCGTCCCGCTCCTGATCACGCTGCTCGTTCTTATTTTTAAAGTAAAAGAGGTCCCGCGGCCGACGGCGAATACCGACCCAGCCGCCGCCAAAATAGCACGCGCGCCGCTGCCCTCATCGTTCTATCTTTTTCTCGGCATCGTGATCCTTTTCACGTTCGGAAATTCTTCCGATGCGTTCCTCATTTTGCGGGCGCAGAATCTTGGCGTCACTCTTCTTGAAGTTCCACTCATCATTGCCCTCTTTAATTTTATTTATGCGCTCTTCGCCGTTCCCTTGGGATCGCTCTCCGACCGGATCGGCCGCATCCCCACCATACTTATTGGCTGGTCCGCCTATGCGCTCGTCTATCTTGGCTTTGCGTTCGCGTTCCACGCCTATATGATCTGGTTCCTCTATGCCCTCTATGGCATTTATTACGCGGCGAATCTGGGAGTAGCGAAAGCGTTCCTTGCAGACATCGTCGGCACCGACCATCGCGGGAGGGCGTTCGGCATCTATGGAACCGCCGTAGGGCTTGCCACGCTCCCCGCCAGTTTCTTTGCAGGATATTTATGGGACACCTTCGGCCCTCAATATCCTTTTTGCTTTGGAGCAATCATGGCGGCGGTCGCGGCGATCCTTCTTTTTGCGTTTTCAAAGCGGCTCAGCAACCCGATCGACATCGCCTTAAAAACTTGACGCGGATTGCTCATCCATATTAACCTGCAGACAGTCCCATAAGGAGTACGTGATGTCACTATACCGGAAGTCGTCGCAGGATCCACGGCACGGATCCACAGCGACGTTAACGCCGCCGGCACCGATGACCAACGAGGAAATGCTCGCAGTTGTCAAAACGATGCGGCCCGGCGACAGGTTCACGATTACCTTCGCCGACCTACCTCTCGCCGGAGATCTAGAAAACCGGCTCAATAAAGTCCTCGCACTTTGCGAGCCACAAGGCAACGCAATTCGCATCGGCCAGCGAGACATTGCCACCCTCAAAGCAGTTCGCGGTTTCGGCAGGTGGAATGGGTTCCTTCGGACCTATGACCTCACCGTCCTCTCCGGATTCAACGCAGACGAGTTCGCCGACCTCACGGTCCGGCGCGACCTGCTCGAAAGCATCGAGCGCTTCTAACTCAGCGCGTCTCGCTATCGCCGGGTCTCTCCAGGAGGGAGAAGACCCGGCTTTTTTAATCCGCGATAACCACCTCTCCGTGCGCGGTGGCTTCTTTTGGAACGTTGATGAGGAACGCCGCGAACGAACCGATCATGATAACGGTGGCGGCTACCTCAAAGACGAATGCGTAACCAGAAACCTGCGCCTTCAAAATAATGAGTCCCACGAATTGTTGCATCGCCTGCGGCGTCATTGCGCGCACAGCGCTATTCTGCGCGATCTTTAACACATTGCCATTGATGGTGTTCGTAAGGAGCGTACTGAAAATGGCCACGCCGAAGGCACCCGAAATATTGCGCACGAGAGCAAGGATGGCCGACGCCTCGCCAATCTCTTCGTGAGGGACGACGACTGCAATAAGGTTCGTGCGTTGCGACATACCGAAACCCAAGCCGAATGCCATAATGGACATCGGGATAGAGATTTGAAGCGCCGTAGAGCGCGGATCGATACCCGCGAGCATGAGCATGGCGGCTCCCGCGACGAACGTGCTCGCAAAGATCACATAGGACGGCTTCACCTTGCCAATGAGGCGGCCGCCGAGCGGCGCCGCGATCATAAGCGAAAGTGCGAGCGGAATAAAAAGATAGCCTGTTTGCGTCGCATTATAGCCAAGGAACGTTTCCGCAAAAATGGGGACGAGGAAGATGGCGCCGATAAGTCCCATAAAGACGATGAAGTTGTTCGCAAGCGTATTCACGAACGCGCCAATCTTGAAGAACTTGAGATCCACGATCGGCTCCGGTTCGCGCTGTTCTATCCTCACGAAAACAATAGTGAAGATCACCGTGGCAAGATAGCACAGAATGCTCGTGGCCGAGGTCCACCCCCACGTCTCGCCCTGGTCAAGCACGAGCGTGAGCGCCGAGAGCGCGCCCGCAAGCGTGATCGACCCCCACCAGTCAAATTTTACGGTCCGTTTTTCTCCCACCGATTCATCTATAAACTTGAGTGCAAGGAACAAACCGATAAGTCCCAACGGAATATTGATAAAGAACACCGCCCGCCAGTTGAAGTTGTCTATAAGTGGTCCGCCAATGAGCGGCCCAAAGACCGATGCCACGGCGAATGCCGCGGACCAGATGCCGAGCGCCTGTGCACGCTCCTTCATATCCCTAAAAGTGATCGCAATGATCGCCATCGCCGTCGGATAGTCGGCGGAAACGGCAAATCCTTGGATGACGCGAAAAACGATCATGGAGCTTAAGTTCCACGCGAGCGCGCAAAGCCCCGACGCGATGATGAATCCGACGAAACCGATGAGGTATATTTTTTTTCGGCCGGCGGTATCACCAAGCTTCCCCCACACGGGCACGAAGACCGCGTTCGCTAAAATGTAAGCGGTAGAGATCCACGCCGCGTCGGAGACGGAGATACTGAAGTCGCCGATGATCTTCGGCAGGGCAAGATTCACGACGGTCTGGTCAAGCCGGCCGAGGAACGTGCCAAAGATGACCGTGCCTAAGACCCACCAGCGCCACTTGTCGCTCATTATGGTTGATAGACCCAAATGCGCGCCGACATGCCGTTCTTCAGTTCCGGATATTTCGCCGGATCAAAACGCACATACACGTCAAACTCGTTGGTCGGACGCTCATTCGAAATATCAAATACCACATCGCCCGCCCGTGACGTGGGACTTACTTCATCCACAATGCCTTGGTATTGTTTTCCGCCGAACGTATCTACCGTAAACGATGCCGGATCGCCCACGTACACATTCGCCAACCCCTTATTCTCGTCAAGATGACCGACCACACGAAGCTGGGTCGGATCCACCATAGTTGCCACAATAGCCTGCCCGGTGAGCGCGTTTTCGAATTCACCAATGTTCTGATCCACCGAAACGATCTGCCCGTTCGTCTTTGCCTTCACGATCTCGTTACCCACCTGCGCGACGGGCTCGTCGGTCGTTACCATATCCCCCGCTTTCACAAACACCGCCGTGAGCGCACCGGAATTTGCGGGCGACAACTTAATAAGCGGCGCTTGGATAATTGACTGGTCAATATATATGCTCTGCGAAGAAACGTACCAATAGAGTCCGCCGCCGATGCCTCCCACCACCACGATCGCCGCCCCGATCAGAATGATCGTCCGATTGCGCCCAAATTCTTTTTCTCCTTTTTCAGCCATATTAGAAATTGATAAGTGAGTCGCCGGCATTTACGCCACTGACGATCTCCGTCATACCGTCACTGCCCACAAGACCGACCTGGACCTGGCGCTTTTCGGTCGCGCTGTTGGTCTTCACCAAAATATAATCGTTATTGCCGTCGGTTACCACAAGCCGCGATGGCACCTCAACCACGTTATCATGCTCCGCGGTGATAATATGCACGCTTCCCGTCATGCCGTCTTTTATACGACCATCGGGAGCCGTGAAGTGCAACGTGATCTTGTATGCCGCCGAACCATTCACCATAGTCTCCGCAGAATCCACGGTCGTCACCGTTGCTGGAAACGTGGTGCCGGTACCATAGGCATCAAGCGTCACGTTCGCCGCGTCGCCATCTTTTACCCTCGCAACATCCGCTTCCGAAACATAGGCCTCTACTTTTAACCCGCTGTTGTTCGTAAGCGAGAGCACGGGAACGCCGGGCGTGACCACCTGCCCCACCTTCGCGGTCACGTTCCGCACGATACCGGCGAAAGGCGCGACGATCGCCGAATGGTCCACGGCCACCTGCGCGCTCGTGACCTGCGCCTGCGCCTGCGCCACCGCCGCCTTCTGCGCCTCTATATCTTGTGGCGTCGCGCCCGCTACGGCGAGCGCGAGTTGACCCTGTGACGACGTGAGCGCCGATTCCGCGCCGGTGAGCGTTGTGATCGCCGCACCGACTTCCGTACGAGCCGCAACAATATTCGCCTTATATCCCACAAGCGTCGCGGCCGGCAGCGTTGAATTTGAAGTCACGTTGTTCAACGCAAGCGCGAGCATATCAAGATACGCCTTGATCTGCTGAAGTGCGGCGTTCGCGATCGGTGCGAGCGAAACAGGATCAGAACTTGTTGCGCGGTTTGCCGCATACCAATTATTAAGCGTCGTCCCGACGATCAATCGCTGGCTCTGAATATTGGTCCGCAATTGCGAGTCAGACTGCGGTATTAAAAGTATCGGATTATTATTCATTGGACTCTGAAATAGGTTGTCGGACTGGTTATGAATAGCATCGTCCGCCGCCGAATATGCGATTCCGATATCGGCGCCCAAGGACGCCATAGCGTTCGTAACAGCCGTTTGGTCTATCGCCAATTGTTCCGAACGCGTGCCGCTCACAAGCTCGTCCAGCTTCGCCTGCGCCGCCGCAAGGCCGGCATTTGCCTGCGCGAGGCCGGCGCTCGGCGATGACGCATCAAGCGAGGCGAGCACGGTGCCCGCCGAAACTGCCTGGCCCTCCCGCACATTCACTACCGCGATCTGACCGCCCTGCTGGAACGAAAGGTCGGCGTCATTTTCTGCGAGCACATTCCCGGATTCATCCAGTGACGCAATTACGTTTCCGCGCTGTGCGGTCGTGGCACCGAATGACGGTGGTCGGCTTGTGGCGACGTACCACCACGCGCCGCCGATGGCCGCGAGCACGATAACGAGGATACCGATTTTCTTTACGAGTGGATTTTTGAACATTGTTAGGTTACTTAACTATTCTAGCAGAT
>CAZNYI010000037.1:1575-8536 GCA_964577245.1 uncultured Candidatus Saccharibacteria bacterium | reverse complement strand
TCAAGAGGTTTTCGGGCTGCGAGGATGTCGTCGCCGGAGCCCCGAGGTTCTTCACTGCCTCCGGATGGTCGTAAAGCCGGAAGTAGAACCCCCGATAGGTTGGGTCGCTTTTCCCCGGGAAATACTGCAGGTTCCATTTGCCCGTGGCGAGCCTTACTGCCCTCAGGACGTTCCCGCTGGAAATCGATTCCCAACGAATCAATTCGACGTCCTCCTCGTTGAACGCCTCCCATCCTCCCATTGTCCCAGCATCCCGCCACGCTGGTGAATGCCCAAATGTGCGCTGTACGTGGCGGCGTGCTCCGCCACCGAAGTCGGAGATGTGAGCTTGGTCGAGATTCACACCTTCGGCGAGATCCAGCAACTGGTTGGTTAGCTGGTTCGCGATGTTACGAACAACTTCCCAGTTGACCTCCTTTGCCGGCAGCGGCTGCACGAGTTCGTCCCATGCCGCCCGCAGTTCGACGTAGCTCGCCCGCTTGTTGTCCAGAAATCGTCCGAGAACTTCAATGATGTTCGCCATAACGTCTCCTTCCTCCGGGCTCCGCGTGGCGTGCGAACCTGGAGTGCCATCCCTGCTTGCCACTGGCATTGCGTGCAAGTCAGAGCGTTTGCATGTAGCCATATCATGCTTAGGCCATCCCATTTTTACTTCGGCCGGGACATAACCGACAAAATTGTAAAAGGTCTATCCGAAATCGCTATTTTGAGAATATCGAGCTCGGATAGGATGGGGAAGCTTATTTCGTGCTTCCCCATATGCCCTTCTGCGGGGCGGGGGCGTTCTTTTCCACGGCCTGCCCATGGTGGGAAGCTGCACGCTTCGTCTTTCGGGACCTTTGTGAGGGTCCGTACTAACCGAGCTACGCAGTCTGATACCCGTCGGCCGGAGGTTTTTAATAAGGGGGTTTTGCTTCTCCCCATTATTCATCTCTTATGAAACCAAGCCATAAACAACTACCCTCCTAAGACCAATTATAGCATATACAAAAATCCTGTCAAGTGCTCTTGAATTCCGTTATTTTTCTTCCGCTTCTATCTCCAATAACCGATTATACTTCGCAATCCGCTCCCCTCGCGCCGGTGCGCCGAGCTTTAGGCCGTCGGCCCGAATGCCATAGGCAAAGTCAGCAATAAAGTCGTCATTGGTTTCGCCGCTGCGGTGCGAGGCGATAACCGCCCAGTTATATTTGCGGGCGGTACGGGCGGCGTCCAGCGCCTCGCTCACCGTGCCGATCTGGTTTGGCTTTATAATGATCGCGTTCACGCTGCCTTCGGCGTGCGCATGCTCCATGCGAAACAGGTTGGTCGTCGTAAGGTCGTCGCCCGCGATCAGAGTGTGCATGCCGAACCGCATGGTAAGCGCCGCGAAACTCAAGAAATCCTCTTCGTCAAATGGATCTTCAAGATAGGCCAAGCCGTGCTGGCGGAGCAGCTTCGGATACAACGCTTGGAGTTCTTTGTGGTCAAGCGAGGTAATGTCGGTCGCGGCGGCGTCCAGACCGAAATCAACTTTCTTGGAGAGCTTTAACTTTTTTGCGGTAGCGGCAAGGAAGCGGAGCGGTTCTATGTCGCTTTTAAAATCTGGCGCGTATCCCCCTTCGTCACCGAGGTTTACGGCAGCCTTTCCCTTCCGCCGCACGAGCAACTCGCCCAATGCGTGGTATATCGCCGTGCCCACTTCCACCGATTCTTTTATGGTGCTGCAGTTCGGGATGACAAGATATTCCTGAAAGTGCAGATCGTTCCCGGCGTGCAATCCGCCGTTGATCATGTTTATGAATAGACGCGGGTGCGCAGGGTGCGTGCCTTTGCTGCTGCGAGTATGAGCCTTCGTGCCATGACCGCCACGCACCGTCCCCGCTTCTTCATAGATGTCGCGCACGTGACGCCAGAGCGGTGCACCGGTCGCAACCGCGGAAGCGCGCAGGAACGCGATGGACGTTGCGAGGATGGCGTTCGCGCCAAGCTTTGATTTGTTCCCCGTGCCATCCAGCTTGATCAAGGCCGCATCAAGCGCCGCTTGATCTTTGAATTCAAGTTCGCACACCTTCGGTGCGATCGTTTTTATGATGTTGTGTACGGCCTCGGCCGCGGGAAGCGCAACCGCTTCGGCGGAACCGGTGCTCTTGCCCTGCGGCACGCTCGCGCGCGCTTCGGCACCGTTCGTAAGCACGACGGATGCCTCAACCGTCCACTGTCCGCGAGAATCAAGCATCTGCCGCGCCGTGAGGGATCGAATGGTCATTTCACAAGGTTGATCGGCGCACCGTTCGCGTACGCCACTATGTTATCTATGGTGGTGTCCAAAATGCGAACAAATGCCTCACGCGTGTTGAAGGCGTTGTGTGGCGATACGATTACATTCGACATTGCAACGAGCTCACGGTCGACGCTCACGTCGCCCGCCTTCATCGCCGCCTCTTCCTCAAGCACATCCAGCCCCGCGCCGCCAAGCTGGCCGGACTTTAATGCTGCGATGAGCGCCGCGGTCTCCACGATCGCACCGCGAGCGGTGTTGATAAGGTATGCGCCCTTCTTTACGAGGCCAATATTCTGCGCATTGATCAGGTGATGCGTCGTAGGAAGATATGGTGCGTGGATCGTAACTACGTCACTTTGCGCAAGCAGTTCTTCGAGTGATATATATGGGAAACCCATTTCTGCGGCGAAGGCGTCGTCGTGAATCACGTCGTAGGCAACCACCTTCATCCCAAATCCTTTCGCCATACGGACGGCGTGCTTGCCGATATGCCCGGTGCCCACCACGCCGATCGTTTTCCCAGCAAGATCAAATCCACAAAGACCGTCGGTGGTGAACTTCATTTCATCCTTCACGCGGGCACTCGCCTCGCGGATCTTTCGCGAAAGCGCCAGCAAGAGCGCAAACGCGAATTCGGCAACGGTATTTTCGCCGTAGGCCGGCACGGACGAAACCGGGATCGCGCGTGCCGCGGCAGCCACAAGATCAATATGGTCGAAGCCAGTAGAGAGCGTGGTGATGAACTTCACGTTGGGCAACGCCGCAATCGTCGCCGCATCAACCGGCGAATCCATAAAAACAGCGGCGATATCAAAGTCGGCATTCGGCCCCGTGGGCACGTTATTTGCGTTGAGCACGTTTTCTACAAATGCCGCTTCTACGCCCGCCGCTTTAAGCTTGTCGCTGCTTTGTAGGTATTCTTTCCCCAGCCCCCAATGATCGAAGTTGAAAAACGTTGCTTTATGAGTCATAGGTTTATTATACCTTATTAATCAGCTCGAGTTTCTTTTCACGGCGCCAGCGCTTGATCTGCGCCTCGCGTTTTAATGCGGCGCTCCGCGTCGCGGCCGTTTCGCTATAAACGATCTTCCGAACCCCCCGCGCGCGGGTGTAACGGCTACCAACTCCGGCGCGATGCTCCTTAAATCTCCGTACAATGTCCGCCGTTATGCCCGTATACAGGCTCCCATCTTTACATTGAAGGACGTAGACGAAATACATGCCCGGCTATGATTTTATAACAATGAACTTTTTCTTCCAGCCCTTCATAAAATCCGCGACGGAAATTTCCTTCCCTCCCGCAAGTCCGGCCGGATCGTTGTAATAAACGCGGTCACCTTCAATACCGTTTATAACCACCAAATGGGGTATCGTACTTTTCGGATCGAACTTGTAATACACCGACGCTATGACCGGACCTTCGCTTAATGATTGTTTGAACTGGGTGAATGCCGCTGGCATCTCAAGGTGAGAAAGGTCGTAATTTTTACCGTCCAAACCATATCGGTGCGCAAGGAGCACAAGGTCCGCATGTTTCCATCCACTGGCCTTCGAATACGCGCCCGCCGCGATGCCTTCGTTCAGCAACGTATCTACCAATACGGTCCCCGGATGGTAAAAATCAATGACCATCGCTAGGCTTGCTATGCCGCAGCCAAGCTTCTGCCACTCTACCGCATGAATGTCGCGGAATTGAGAATAAAAAGGAACGCTCGGAACAGTAGCCGAAGCGTTCATTGGCATTGAGGCCCCGATTAAAAGGCCGAGGAGAAGATTGGTGCCAAGCATCATTCGGCGATTATATCACAGATCGATATATATTTCAATCCTGCACGGTTACTTGCGTGCCAACATCGGCCCACAGATAAAGCGTTTTTGCTTGATCGGGCGGAAGGTTCACGCAGCCATGCGAAGAAGGATGGCCGAAATTATTATGCCAATACGCTCCATGAATGGCCGCGCCATCGCTTGTAAAGTAGAGATCCCAGGGAACACCGGGAAGGTCGTAGACCTGGTCGGAAAGTCCGGGAATCGGACCTTGCATGTAGCGACTCGGTGTCTTTTTAAAAACCGTGAAGGTGCCGAGCGCCGTTGGTGTGAGCTCGACGCCGGTCGAGATGCTTGTCTGCATAAACAACGTTTCGCCGTCATATGCGTAGAGCATTTCTTTCGCGCGATCCACAATGATGCGCTTGGTGCTTGATACATTCTTACCGTACGGAATATTTTGATTACCTTCGTCCAATAGCGGATTCACATAATCCGCGGCCACGTACCAATCCCCCGTCACGCGCTCGGGGTAGCGTATCCATTCGTCGAATACGATCTTGTACCAGGTGTGCCCGTCGCGCACCACCTGCCCTCCCACCTTCAGCACGACGCCGTTGCGCAGGCGCGTTATTATGGGATAATCCTCTCCGGGCCCCGAGCGCACATTCACGCACTGCCCCACAAAGTACGGGCCACATCCATCATTGACCTCGATATATTCAAAAAGCACTTTTGCAATAGGGAGAACGATCGGTTTCTCCCCGCTGTTTTTGGGCGCAATAACGACCGCTTCTTCATCTTTCAGATAGTTGGGAGCGATGGGAATCTCCTTCTCGCGGAATAGGCCTGCCCGCAGCGATAATATTCCCACCAATACCAAAAGGGCGAGGAGCGCTACGATGAGCGAGCCCACCACCAATAAATGGTGCCTAAGCGATACGTGATGCATATCTATCTCCTCTTCAACTCCTTCTCCTTCTTCGCAACCGCCACCGTCGTGCGCACGACCGTATCGGGGTTCAGAGACATGCTTTCAATGCCGCATACTACGAGGAATTCGGCGAAGTCGGGATAATCGGAAGGCCCTTGGCCGCAGATGCCGATATATTTCTTGCGCTTGAGGCACTTTGCGATGATCTCGGCAATCAGGCGTTCTACGGCAGGGTTCTTTTCGTTTGCGATGTGCGTCACGATGCCGGAGTCGCGGTCCAAACCCATCGTGCACTGCGTGAGGTCGTTCGAACCGATAGACATGCCGTCAAAAACATCCAAGAATGCGTCCGCGTTCAAAACGTTGGACGGAATTTCGCACATTACATAGATCGGCGTTATGGCTTTGCCACGCCCGCCCTTCACGTATTTTGTGTAGAGCCCGGCCTCGGCCATCGTTTCTTGCACCTGCATCCCCTCTTCCGGGGTGCGGCAGAAAGGAACCATCGGGATTACGTTTGTAAGCCCCATCTCCTCGCGCACCATCTTCACTGCTGCGGCCTCCATCAGGAACGCCGGCTTGAATTTGGGATCATAATATCGCGAGGCGCCGCGCCACCCGAGCATGGGGTTCTCTTCGTGCGGTTCATAGAGCGCGCCGCCCAAAAGCGTGCGATATTCATTCGTCTTGAAGTCCGAGAAGCGCACGATCACCTTTTTCGGATAGAACGCCGCGCCGATCTTTGCAATGCCAAATGCCAAATTGTCTATGTAGTATTTTTTGCCATTGCCGTTCCAGCCGCGCATCTTTTCTTCTATTGCGCGTCGCACCTTGGGCGTTTGCTTGGAGAGATTAAGAAGCGCCATCGGATGCAATCCCATCTTGGAAGCGATAATGAACTCTTCGCGCGCAAGGCCCACGCCCGAATTCGGCAGGAACGACGTCTCGAATGCGCTGTCGGGGATCGCCACGTTCACCATAATATGCGTCTTCGGTTTTGGGATATTCTTTAGGTCGTGTTGCACCACTTTGAACTTTAAAAATCCCCGGTAAACATTACCTGCGCTCCCGGTGGTATCCACCGTGATCGGGTCGCCGGTCTTTATCATCTTCGTTGCATTTTCGGTTCCTACGATGGCGGGGATGCCGAGCTCGCGCGAAACGATCGCTGCATGCGAGGTGCGGCCGCCTTTATCGGTTACAATCCCTGCCGCCATCTTCATGATCGGTTCCCAGTCAGGATCGGTCATGGTGGTCACGAGGATCTCGCCTTTCTTGAAGTCGCCGATGTGCTTGGCGTCCAAAATGACGTGCGCGTTGCCCGTGGCGATCTTTGAACCGACCGATGCGCCCATCACTACCGGCGTCTTCGTCTCAAGCGGAATATATTCCGTGAGCTTTGAAAAGTCGCGGTCGGCCTGGATCGTCTCCGGGCGCGCTTGCACAATAAAGAGCTCGCCCGTCACGCCGTCCTTTGCCCATTCCATATCCATCGGCGTCCATTTCTTGTAGTGGTCAGTGTAATGCTTCTCAATGATCGTCCCCCACTTTGCAAGCTTCGCCACTTCGCGGTCGGTCAGCACGAACGAATCGCGCTCTTTTGTGGTCGTTCCGATGATCTTCGTCTGCTGGATGCCCTCGCCCGTGTGATAGATCATCTTGCGCAACTTCACACCGAGCTTCTTTTCGATGATCGGCTTCGCGACGCCCTGCTTAAGACCTTCTTTCCAGACGATGAACTCGTCCGGCGTCACTTCTCCCTTCACGATCATTTCGCCAAGGCCCCATGAACCGTTGATGATGACGATATTCGGAAAACCGGATTCCGTGTCCACCGTGAACATCACGCCCGAGCAGGCGCGGTCGGAACGCACCATTTTCTGCACACCGGCGGAAAGCGCGATCTTCAAATGATCGAAGCCGCGGTCAGCGCGATACGAAATTGCGCGGTCGGTAAAAAGCGACGCCATAGTGGCTCGCACGGCTATTGCCACCTG
>CAZNYI010000037.1:0-1475 GCA_964577245.1 uncultured Candidatus Saccharibacteria bacterium | reverse complement strand
ATCAAATCCGAAACGTTCGATCCGGTGTCTCCCGTCTTTACGTAGCCCCCGACCTGTTCAAAAAAGGCCGCGACATTACTCGCCTCGAGGAATGCTCCCACCTCCAAGCCGGCGGCCGCGGCAATATCTTTCGCCGTGAGATCGCAAATGGCACCCGCGAAAAGACCGTGGTCGCGCCCATCCGAAGCGAGCGAAAGGATCTCTTCGCCGTCTTTTATGTCCGCAAGCGCCGCGGCGCTCACTACTTGATTCCGCCCGCCCTTGCCGGCGGGGTCGTGTATGGTGACCGTTGTTTCGCCACCCCACAGCAAAACGGTTTTTGCGGGTGCCGCATGTAATTCATTGACCGTCGCGCGGCCCACTTCCCGCGCTTCGCCCGTGAGTTGTATTCCACGAATGGTAGCGTGGAAACCGAGCTTCTCTGCGGCAGTGCTCATCGCTTCCAGCGCGCGCTTATTGGAAACAACAATGTAATTCGCAACGCGCGCAAAATATTTATCGTCCTTCGGAGTTTCGATAAGGCCGCAGTTTTCGATCGGGCAAACGCGTTGCACATTGTATTTCATAAGCACGGCAGCAGCATCTTCCGTAGTCGTTGTGTCTTTCACGGTCGGACCAGAGGCGATTGCGGTAAGTTCATCGCCCGGCACGTCGCTCATCACGAGCGAGACCACGCGCGCCGGATACGCGACTTCCGCAAGATGCCCGCCGCGCGCGAGGGACAAATGCCGACGCACCACATTCAATTCCTCTATCGTAGCGCCCGCATCCGTAAGCGCATTAAAGATCGTCACTTCCTCTTTGTTGCGCTTGTCCTGCGGCAAGAAAAGCAAGGTCGATCCCCCGCCAGAGATCACAAAAAGCGCCACGTCGTGCTCGGTCAATCCGTGGAGCGTATCGACGATCATCTGTGCCGCGGCCATATTCGTATCAGACGGCAGTGGATGCGTCCCGCAGAACGTTTGCAGCCGCTTTGATTCTGGGCATACTTTTATATCAACCACGACGCCGCGTGAAATATGGTCCCCCAAAATACTTTCCACCACGCCCGCCGCGTCCGCCGCACATTTCCCAATCGCAATAAAAACGATCTTTTCGGTTTGCGAGAGATCTATCTTTTCGCCGCCATACGAAAGAATGTTGCCGTCTATGCGCACCGCTTCTTGCATCACGCGGGTCGTATCCACCGCCTCAAGCCCCGCTTCCGCAATCGTAAGCAGCGCCCGCCGCGCATCCGTCACCGCCAGTTGGTCAAAATTTTGTATCTTCAAGATGGTTCTATTATATCATTTGTTATAATTCCCTTATGCATCGCCCTCTCCGGGGGTTTACCCTGATCGAGCTCTTGATCGTGATTGCGATCGTGGCAGTCCTCTCCGTCGTCGTGATCCTCACCCTGAACCCGGTTGAGCTCTTGAAGCAGGCCAGGGATGCGAACCGGATCTCTGATATGGCCACCATAACAACCGCCGTGA
>CAZNYI010000036.1:0-9024 GCA_964577245.1 uncultured Candidatus Saccharibacteria bacterium | reverse complement strand
CCACCAGTGGTCCGGTAGGGGGCTTGCGCCCCCGCAGGCATGGTTCAATCATAGTACGACGGTTTTCGGTGTCAAATAGTATTTAATAATTCTTTAATCTCTATCCTCCATACACTTTGAAAATCCATCATTTGCGCGTAGAATAAAGATTATGCCTAAACTTGAACCCACGGCTTCCCTTGACCCCATCCGGCACTCGTTGGCTCACCTCCTTGCGGCGGCGGTTTTGAAGGAATTCCCGGATGCGAAGCTCGCCATCGGCCCCACTATAGAGAACGGTTTTTACTATGATTTCTTGCTCCCCCGCTCGCTAGCGCCCACGGATTTGAAGATGTTTGAAAAGACGATGCGGAATCTTATCAATAAGAATCTGCCGTTCACGGGCGAAGAGATCGCAGCGGCGGAAGCGAAAAAACTTTTTGCCGAGCAGCCCTTCAAGCTTGAGCTGATAAAAGAATTTGCGGGCGCCGGTGAAAAGCTGACCGTTTACCGCACGGGCGATATCTTTATGGACCTCTGCCGCGGCGGGCACGTGACGAATACCAAAGAGATTCCCGCAGATGCCTTCAAGCTTGATAAGATCGCGGGCGCCTATTGGCGCGGCGACGAGAAGAACCCCATGCTCCAGCGTATCTATGGCATCGCGTTTGGGAGCAAGAAAGAACTGGAAGACTATCTGAAGTTGATGGAAGAAGCGAAGAAGCGCGACCATAAAGTGCTCGGCCCGGCACTTGATCTCTTTGTGTTCTCCGACCTCGTTGGCCCCGGGCTTCCTCTCTGGACGCCGAACGGAACGCTTGTCCGAAATCTTTTGGATAGCTTCGTCTGGGAGCTCCGCAAACAGCGGGGTTATCTGCAGGTGGATATCCCCCATATCACCAAAAAAGACCTCTACGAAAAAAGCGGTCACTGGGAAAAATTCAAAGACGAGCTCTTCAAGATAACCACGCGCGAGGGGCACGTCTTCGCCATGAAGCCGATGAACTGCCCACACCACACGCAGATCTACGCGCGCAAACAGTGGAGCTATCGTGACCTTCCGCAGCGGTACGCCACAACGACCAAAGTATACCGTGATGAACAGTCGGGCGAGCTTGCCGGACTCACCCGTGTCCGCGCCATCACCCAGGATGATGCGCACGTTTTCTGCCGTCACTCGCAGGTCAAAGAGGAGATCTTCAAGATATGGGATATCGTAAAAGAGTTCTATGGTGCATTCGGTTTTGAACTTTCCATTCGCCTCTCGCTCCACGATCCCGCACATCCGGAAAAATATCTCGGAACGCCCGATCTCTGGGAAAACGCCGAGGCCGAGCTTCGCAAGCTCATCCTGGAACGGGGCGCGGATGCCATTGAGGCGCCCGGAGAGGCCGCACTCTACGGCCCGAAGATAGACTTTATGGGGAAAGACGCCATCGGACGCCTTCACCAAGTGGCGACCATCCAGCTCGACATGAACCTGCCGGAACGTTTCGACCTTACCTGCATCAATGAAAAGGGAGAGAAAGAGCGGATCGTAATGATCCACGCCGCGATCATGGGCTCCATTGAACGCTTCCTTTCGGTCCTTATAGAACACACTGCCGGCGCATTCCCCGTCTGGCTCGCACCCGTGCAGGCAACAGTGCTCCCGATCGGCGAAAAGTTTTCCGGATATGCACAAAAGGTATATGACGCGCTCATCGCCGCGGGTATCCGCGTGGAACTCTCCGAGGCAAATGAATCGCTCGGCAAACGCATCCGCGCGGCGGAAATGATGAAGATCCCCTATGTGCTCGTGGTCGGCGAAAAAGAAGAAACTGATGGCGCCGTCGCCGTGCGCAGCCGGAAGGGCGATCTTGGCGCAATGCCGCTTAAAGAATGCTTGAAGAAAATAGAGGAGGAAACGAAAACGCGGGCGCGGTAGCGGCAGGCGAGCACGCAGCCACACCGGCACACGCGCCAAAAATGATTGCCGTGGTGGGCCCCACGGCGAGCGGCAAAACCACGCTTGCGATCACGCTTGCGCAGCGTTTTAACGGCGAGATCGTCTCCGCCGATTCGCGGCAGGTCTATCGCGGCATGAATATCGGCACCGCAAAACCGACTGCAGAAGAACTGCGCGCCGCGCCGCACTATTGTATTGATATAAAGGACCCGAACGAGGACTATACCGTCGCAGAATATAAGGCGGATGCAATCGCAGCGATACGCGACATTTTGGCGCGCAAGAAACTTCCAATCATGGTCGGCGGCACCGGACTTTACGTGAAAGCCGTTTTAGAAAATCTTGATATCCCCAAAATTGCGGCCAACCCCGCGCTTCGCGCCAAACTAGAAAAAGAAATCGCGGAAGAAGGATTGGATATGGTCTTCAAAAAACTGGTGGCGCTGGACCCAGAAGCCGCATATATCGTAGACCCCAAGAATCCACGGCGCGTGGTGCGCGCGCTTGAAGTCGCGATCACGACGGGCGCACCATTCACTGCCCAGCGCGTAAAACACCCGCCCCTCTTTAATACACTCACGATCGGCCTCAATCCCCCGCCAGAAATTCTTCGCGAGCGGATCAACGCGCGCGTAGACAAAATGGTGAACGACGGGCTCGTTGCCGAAACCGAACAACTCATAAAAAAATATGGCGCGGATTGCCCAGCATTCGACGCCATCGGCTACCGCGAGATCATCAACCATCTCAACGGAAAAACCTCGCTCCACGAAGCGGTCGCGCTCATCAAAACAAACACATGGCACTATGCGAAGCGCCAAATGACATGGTTCAAGAAAGATAAAATGGTGCGATGGGCAGAGAATCACGAAGAAGCGTTTGTATTGATAGAAAAATAATCAAAGTGATATAATAAAGGCATGGAGAATACCATAACGTCTCCCGTGACGCAAAGGCATACATTCATGCCCTTGGCATTTCTCGGTCTTTTGTCAGGGTTATTAACGTGTTTCATTGTAAAGAATTATTCTGACATATTAATTTCTCCCGGCATTTTCTTTGGCGTTGCGATTGCTCTATTCTTCGTTATTTCAGAGCGAAAAAAGGCAGTGGGTAAAATAGTGGGCTTCATCGTGTTATCAGCTATCGCCTATTTCGCCGCCTTTTGGATTACGTTCTTAGTTTTTATACTTGCAGGAGCTGCCAATCCATCATCGCCGCCAACATCAACCCTCTTAGGATTTCTTGTCGGCGGAGCCTGCGGAGCATTCATACTTTTTTTTGCGGCAAAAGCCTCGCTATCTCCATTTGGAAACCGCAAATGGTACCTCTTCACCGTAGCCGGAGGGCTTTTGGCCTCGTTCAGCTGGCTGATCGGATGGATCATTGGCGGAACGACACACCATTTCGCCTTTGCACTATATTCTCTCTATGTACTATGGCAAATGGGAATGGCGCTTGTTCTGGGCGCCTATATCAGAACGTATGAGCGGGAGGCCTCACAGGAAACCGCTGTGCCAGCCACATCCTCGCTCCCTTTAAAAAGCTTGGTTGGTTCTGTTCTGGGCATCATACTCATATGCTACGTGATCCCGCAGTCTCTTTCTATAAAATTCCCATCAATGCCGTATGCCTGGCAAGAATATCAAGTGAATCAAATAATAGAGAGTACCTATGGCCTTCAACCGAGTTTGGAAAACTTGCCTCTTGTCACGGTTGGTTCTTCGAGCGATATGATGATCGACCACCAAATCGGAAATTATTCCCCACGGACACTTGAGCCCGCGCAGAATATGACCGCGACAAATCAGGATAGCACCGGGTTAACCCAGAGAGTTGTTTATAAAGAATTGTATTTGCCCCAAAATTTCAGGTCCGCTGATATCATGGCGCAAGTAGCCGTCCCCGTAACGGTAACACAATATCCAACGCCGGCGTGGGCGCGTTACGAGCTAAAAGATACTCCCGAATACGATTATGAATTTTCTTTTGGTGAACCTGGGACGAGCCGGAACAATATCACCGAAAACAAAATCAACAAATTTAACAGCATTATTTATCTCGCCATGGATAATTCGCAAACCCCCGTAATCCCGGGCGGAGTATATTTCTGGACCAGCGGAGATAAGGTGGTCGCCATCTGTTTTTACCAACCCGAGGACGACGAACTCATAAAAGAATATCTGGCAAAGTATCCCAGCGACTTATAGACGTTGGCGTTGTGCCACCCCCTCTTCTTAATTGACCGTAAAGGTATTCCCCGCAACTGGCATTCCTTGGACCGTCGCTGATCCATTCGCATCCGAAGCAGTTACGCCCTGAAGTTCAAGCGAGAATGAAGGATTGTTAAGCCCTGCTTCTTTAGCCAACATTGAGTTGCCGGTTTGAATACTCACCGCAAATGTTTGCGTAGAATTCGCAGGGATACTTACGTTTTTTATGTTGGAATAAGAAACAGAATCTCCATTATTAGACATGCTGTAGCTGCCAAGCGGAATGAGGGTCCCTCCCACCAATATGCCCTCACCGCTTGCGATGGGAGCATAATAGGGCGTCGTTCCTAAACAATTCGAATGGCAAGCGAGCGTAATGCTGTTTATATTTACAACTTGAGAAGAGGTGTTCGCCAAGTTGAATATTAGCACCACCGATGGAGTACTTCCTACGCCATACCAACTCAATTGCATACCGGGCGGATTCATTGCCGAAAGCGAAGCAACCAGAACGTCGGGGGCAGACGAGCTCGTATTTGACAGCGACCCGGGCGCAGTCATTACATTGCTGACCGTATTCGCCGGCGACCAGTTCGTTATGGTCCCATACGAGGCACCGAGATATCCTATGTTGAAGCTAAATGTTTCTTGAGGCCAACCCACTGGCACCGCGAGTTTTAGGGCGATCATCCTAGTGGCATTCCGAGGGATCACAATGTTAAGATTTTTAAATTCCGCGTGACAACTGCCACCACCAAGAGTCATCAATGGCACCGTGACGCCGATCTGCGCTCCAGTTGAGGGATCGATAAGCTGGAGATTCATAAAATCACAATTCACCGAATTGGCCGTCATAAGAATATCCGAAACGGTTACGTCGCCGCCTGATGCTGCAAAATCATAGCGCACTACCTCGGCGCTCCCCATAGCCGGCGTGATCATACGGCCTGGTGGCGTTGCGCTATCTAGGGAAATCGAAAGAGTAGTAGAAGCCATCGACGTGACAGCTGTTCCCGTAAAGATAGGGGGATTTTTTGGAGTGGCACCGGATATAGGAGGGTTTGAAGTTGAAATCGGATTACCTTGAAACAGATAATACGTTCCAGTATTATCTGCCTGCTGGTTAAGCTGCCCGTTCAAGGTTATATATTTACCAACATAGTCCGACATGATACTCGGACTGGGGCAATTACTCACCTCCGGAGGGCATTGTGCCACTTCAATCGGAGCCCAGCTTGAAACTTGGATTTTGCAATTTTGGTCTTCTAAATAATAATTAATACCGCTGAAGCTTACGGTTGCTTTTATGGAAAGTTGTTTCGCAAGGTATGCGGTCGGATTATTTTGTAAGTCGCAAACGGACGCTATTTGTATCGTTTCGGAGGTAGACGTTGTCCCGATGGAAATGGGCGGATTTGTAGAAGGTATGCCGTTCCCAGTTTGTGGAAGCGTTTGCTCCGCAAGCTGTATTGCTTGCATCGCAACTGATATCGCTTGCTGCCGCTGGGCATCGGTAATAGCTGCGGAATTACCTTGCACCGACGTGAGTAAGGCCAATGCAAGTTGCAAAATCGTCGCCAATATTGCCATAATTTTTATATTAGCTTAGTCAGGCATGAAACACAATATTTGACTGTTGATTGGCCCCGGCGGTTCGGCACAAGCATATTTCAGCTCGCTTATTTGGATTGATAAAATCTATTTTATAGAATTGAAGGTTGAAAGGAAATCGTAGCAGATGGCAAGGTCGTAAGACCATGCCGCGCCCTCCGTTTTCTGGGTAGGACTTCCACAAGAAATGTCCATAAAAGATCCGTCTGGCGTTTTTAATAACGTATCGATGTCCTGGCCATAACCAGCCAGCATTGCCACTTCCGATCCTCTATATCTTGCCGCAACGGTATCGGATTGGATCGCAGGTAGCCCATCTATTTCTCTTTTGGTATATTGGGCCGATTTCTGTGCTATTGAGCCGCTATTAAGGAAATCGTTGATAGTAAGAACTCGATTAACCTCTCCCTCTTTAACGGTGTAATAATCAACCGAGGCAACCGCATCGGTACTACTGTTATCAATAAAAATGACGTGGTACCAGTCATAATTAGTGGGAACGCTTCCTAACCCCAAAATCGTATTATATTTACTTTCACGAACCGATCCCCACTGAAGAGGATATTTAAACTCAAATGTGTTTTCTGCGCTCTGATACGTTTTCCACGCGGTCGTAGTGGTACTTGTTGAAGTAGGCGCGATAGCGGGAGAGGTGGATGACGTCACTAAGGCCGTTGGGCTGGTAGGAGGCAAACATGGCCCGGGATCGCAATAACCCGGCGGCGGTCCCTCGTGGAGCACGTAATAGTTAAAGTACCAATAACCTGAATTTTTAAACCAAATCCACCCGCTCAACCCAACCAAAACAATGACGACTATTACCACGGCCAACAAGATCTTTTTGTTCATGTTTTATTTTCTTTAACTCTTGCCTTAATGAAGGCTGGAAAGAATTGCATTGATCTGGCTTTGGCTCATCAATCCCTTTGCTGCTGCTTGTTGTAAAAGCTGAAGGAGAAGTGTTAGAAGTTGGGCCAGCTCTGTTTGTGCGTCCTGAATCGATGACGTGTTGTTCGCCGATACGGAGCCTGTCACGCCGAGAGAGACCGGAGAAGTTATGGGCACAATAGGTGCCGTAGGTGGTACCGGTGCCACGGGTGGCATGGGCGGCGAAGGCGGAGGCGGCAATGGCGTCGTCGAGGTCGGAGCGGTTACCAAGTTACACGAAAGCGTTCCGCAGGAGACGACGCCGTTCACGCACGCGCCGGCACCCACATAGGTGCAGCCCTGCGGCGGCGCGGCACAGCCCCGTATCAGGCACGCTGGAGTTGTGGTATTTCCATAACTTAAAGTGTTTGCGGTCTTCCAGTCGCTGTTCACCTGGGCCGTTGGATAAACAATAATTTGGTCCGCCAAACCGGTACCGTTATTCTGGCAGGTATTGTGTTTAATGGTAATATTTTTTGGCCCGTCTGTTGAGCCCGCAATCATTCGCATGCCGAACATATTGTTGGAACAAACATTATTTTCAATATCCAGGTTAGTACTCCAATCCGTCGGGTGCGTGCCTGTTACCGCGTCATAATCATAAACTTGAATTCCGTCAGCGGAATTGTTTGTCACCGTATTATTGGTAATACTGGCGCCCAGCACGTAGCTCATACCTATTGCGGCCCATCCGCTTCCAGAAATGGTATTGCCGTCAACAATAAAATTTTTGTCGCCGCCGATTGGATTTCCTCCGCCCAGGCCGATGCCTGTCCGCATGCTGTTTTGGACAACATTATTACGTATTTCGTTTCCGTCGTCTCCGAAAGATGCGATAATCCCATAGGTGTTACCAATGATCCGGTTTTTTATCGCCTTATTATTAACTCCACCCGACATATCTATGCCGGAGCCGCCCGCAATAGATGTGCCATTATCATGGATATAACAATTTTGAACCAAATCATAGCTATTTTGCCAAAAACCGATACCAGTTTCTAGGCCATTTCGCACTTCGCAATTTTGGAAAGTGTTGTGCTGGCGATAAGACTCGGAAGTAACCAGGCCGGCAACCACATCGCCATTCGGGTAACCGGTGCTTTGGTCGCGCTGGGAACCGTTTCCGTCAGCCACAATACCGTCAATCGTAATATAGTCTGCGGCAATACCTATAATTTCCATTTTTTTATGAGGCATAAGCTTCAAAATGGTTGAACTTCCATCGCCTTTCAAAGTAATATGGCTAGCTTTTATCCATATACCCGTCTGTTGTGCATAATCATAATGCGAAATGGTGCCAGCGCTGGTGCCGAGCATGTAAGTGCCAGCTGGGATGTAAACTGTCGATCCGCTACCGGCATGATCTACTGCCAATTGGATTGCCGGGGCGTCGTCTGTTATTCCGTCGCCCTTGGCGCCGTAATCTTTCACGTTAATTGTTGTGGGATTTGATGATTGAGCCGTGCAGGTAAATCCGCCGAATGTCGCCGCACTGGAGCTCGCGATTGCGCTTACATAACTTTGCACCCACCAGATATAATTTTTACCGGCAATCACCGGGGCGCTATACGTAGTTTGTAAAACATGATCGGCCATTAAATCCGTAGTCCCTGGAACGTACCAGTTCCACTGAGCCGAACTGCTGCTATCATTAGAGCTGTCGTTTAACCTGAGTATATAAAAATCAACACCGCTCACCGGATTCCAGTTCATAGTAACCTGATTACCCGCGGCGTTGCATTGGTAACTTAAACCGGCGGGAGCCACAGGCGGCGCGGGGGGAGGAGCGTTACAAATAAAGTTTCCGAAGGAAGGGTCACTGGCACTTGAGCTGGAGCTTACGTAGCTATGTACCCACCAGGTGTAAGGGTGCCCCGGAATCACGGGGGTGGTATAGGTAGCTTGAGGAACGTTGTCGTTATTTATATCCGTTGTTCCGGGATTGTACCAGTTCCACTGGGCGGCAGTGCTGCTGTCGTCGGATGTATCGTTCACCCTGAGCAGATAAAAATTTGCGGCGCTCACCGGATTCCAGGATATCGTAACTTGATTGCCCGCGGCATTGCACTGATTTTGCAGGCCACTGGGGCTTAGGATAGAAGATGCGTGCACGCTGGACGCAAAAAACGTCGGGACTATCGCGAACAAGGCAAAAACAAAGCCTGATCCACAATACCGTTTCTCCATAATTAAATTGTACCACATTCCCGAATCAACTTATCCGCAGATGCCGTTCAAAAAGCTCTTTGAGCATCGCGGGCTGGGCGCTCCCCTTCAGTTTCGCCATCGCTTTGCCGATCAAAAACTGCAAACTCGCCATCTTTCCTTTTTTGTAATCGTCCACGG
>CAZNYI010000035.1:1474-9349 GCA_964577245.1 uncultured Candidatus Saccharibacteria bacterium | reverse complement strand
TCGTCAAGGGTGGCATCAAGGAACGTTTTGCCCAATTGCGGGCCATGGGAATACGCACCGTGATGATTACTGGCGACAATCCTCTGACCGCAGCAGCCATTGCCGGAGAATCGGGCGTAGATGATTTTCTAGCCCAGGCGACGCCGGAAATGAAGCTAGCGCGTATCCGCGAGGAACAGGCAAAAGGCCACCTTGTCGCCATGACGGGTGACGGCACCAATGACGCTCCTGCCCTCGCGCAAGCCGATGTTGGCGTTGCCATGAATACAGGCACGCAAGCGGCCAAGGAGGCGGGCAATATGGTGGACATTGATTCCAATCCAACAAAGTTGCTGGATATTGTTGAAATTGGTAAGCAACTGCTCATAACGCGCGGCGCGTTGACGACGTTTTCCATTGCGAACGATGTAGCCAAGTATTTTGCGATCATTCCGGCGATGCTTGTCGGTGTTTTCCCAGCCATCGCGCCATTGAATATCATGCACTTGGTTTCCCCGTCGAGCGCTATCCTGAGCGCGGTCATTTTTAACGCCCTCGTCATCATCGCGCTCATCCCGTTGGCGCTACGCGGTGTGGCTTACCGCCCGATTGGAGCGGCAGCAATGCTGCGCCGCAACCTGGTTATTTACGGACTGGGCGGCGTTATCATTCCATTTATCGGCATCAAGGCTATTGATGTCGCCATCAACGCAATTCACCTTGTTTAATACCATGAAAACTTTTCTTACTGAACTGAGAATATCCGTTCTATTGACGGTCGTGATGGTTGTGCTGTTGTGTGGCGCGTATCCCCTGGCAGTCTGGGCGGGCGGACAGGCGCTTTTCTCAAACAAAGCCAATGGCAGCCTGATCACGGACAAAGATGGGACGGTGCGCGGGTCTGAACTGCTCGCGCAGAATTTTAGCAGCGACAAGTATTTCCAGCCGCGGCCTTCCGCCGCCGGGACGGGTTTTGATGCTACGAGTTCCGGGGGCACGAATCTCGGCCCGACCAGTGACAAGCTTGCCAACGGCGTGCATGTCAAAGATGCCAAAGGAAAGGATGTGAACGACCCCAGTAATTTCGATGGCGTCAAGGACCTAGTCGCCGCTTACCGCAAAACCAATGGACTTAAGGATACTGATTCGGTTCCCGCCGATGCAGTAACTCGCTCTGGAAGCGGTCTAGACCCTCATATCAGCATCGCAAATGCCATGCTCCAGGCTCCGCGCGTGGCTAAAACTCGCAACCTGCCGCTGGAAAAAATTCAGGCGATGGTCACGGCCCATATTGATGGCCGTGATCTGGGTGTCCTGGGCGAGCCGAGGGTCAATGTTTTGATTCTGAATCTGGATATTGATAATTTAACAACTCAATCCGGAAAATCCCCATGAATGCGAATAAATTATTGGTTCCCATTCGTTTCTCCCCAGGGTCAAAGGGATCTTTGATTTTTGCGGCGCGAATGGCTGAACGACTTCACAAATCGTTGGTTCTATTGCATGTCGTACAACGAGACTACGTTGAGGCTGAATCGGAAATCACGAGAGCAAAGCCAGCAATTGAACTAATAGCCGACGCTGAGCGAAAATTGAAGGGACTAGTGACGGAAGTCGGAATAAAGGCTCCAGTGGAAATCGCGGTGGAAGTTGGCCAGCCAGTTGAAGTAATTCTTAAAAAAGCAGTTAGCTTGGGCGTGGAAGCAATAATTATTTGCACGCATGGCTGCTCCCGGTGGCTGAGGTGGTTGCATCACAACACCGCCCTTAAAGTTTTGCGCAAATCAACTTGCCCCATCTGGTTACTTTGTCCGGGAAGAGACGGAAGCTCGGCGTCACTCTATTTTGTCGATCCTGGCCACTCTTCGGAATCTGCATTCGGCGCGATTCGTTCAAAGTGTGGTGAGTTGTTTGACTTTGCCGCTTGAAGCTAAGCGATGCCCACCGCCGAAGGGTGGTGGAATAAAGGGCAAAACAGCTTATCAAGAGTGCCATTTAACCATGGCAAACCCAATTTATGAAATCGGTCGAGAGCATTTTCGTTATTCCAACCAATCGGCTGCGCGATGTTGCGGAGACGGTCGAGAAATATGACCAGCATTTTTGGATCAACGGCCATGCCGTAAAAATCATGGTCTTCGATGACTCTAGCACGGCGAACTACGAGAAGTATTATTCACTGCTTGAGCACACAAAAACTGTCAATGACCTCTACTATGTTGGCCCTCGCGAGAAGGAGCGTTTTCTCGAATTTCTTAACGCGCGTCTTCGGGATCGCAAATTAGAGTCGCTGGTGAAGAACCTATTTCGTCCGAGCTACGGAGGGAATCGTAATTTCACGCTTATCTACACCCTCGGTCGGTTTCTAGTCAGCTCTGATGACGACATGCGCCCAGAAGGCCTGATCGAAAAAACGATGGAATCGCTCGCTAAGGATGAAATCTGCCGAGGCCGTCTTTTTAAATCCGGCCAGAATGGTTTTATCCACAAGTCGTTTGATATACTGACGGCGTTTCAGGATGTGCTCGGTCACAAGGCGAGCGAGATGCCAGAAAATTTTGAGCGCGGAGAGCTTCTGGTGGATACCTCAATGGACCTCGACACCAATACCACCACACAGTTTGTCCGCGAAAACTCTCTTCTTTTGCGCCCAGGTCAAGTAAAGAGCAACGCAATCGTAAAGCTTGCCCAGACGTTTCGCACCGGCACCAACGATATTGATGCGCTCGATTACGTGAATATGTATCTTGATGACGAGCATCAAGTGAGCCTCACCGACCTTAATGACGTTTACGTTTTGACGAATTTCCGGCCCGTTGTAACTAATTTGAACTGGAGGATGGATTGCGGCGTTGCGGGCTATGACAATCGCCTCGGACTTCCGCCCTTTTTCCCGACGCGGTTGCGTTTTGAGGACTACATTTACCGTCTGTGGTTGCAACAAGACGGCGTTGCCGCCGCACACGTCAATGCTGTCCAGACCCATATTAAAAATAATTATATGCGAAATCCGCCCGCGGCGGACGTTTTCAATGAGGAAATATGCACGCTCCTAAAGAGGAAGATAAAGGCGAGTCTGGAGCGCGTAGATGATCTTTCAATCGCATTTGGTTACAACGGCGAGGTCAGTTCCCAGGATTCGATTGAAATTCTCGCCAAAATAACCGAAGTACATGGCCGGGTGCTGGAGGTAGCGGAGCGCACGCCTGACGGCGAACGACGAATATCGCTGAAAATGTTCGCTGAGAATTTGTCCAAGGCTTTCTACGGATTTGAACCTGATTTTTTTCAGCAAAATGTCAGCCGCATCGTGGACGATGTCGTGAGTCAATTTCATGCATCGCTGGAAATCTGGCCCACACTGGTCGAAATTTGCTATTTGCAAAAAGACAAGCGGGAATTGCCGCAGATCAGGGTAAAGAACAAGAAGATAAAAGGTGGCGTTCGTTCTTTGGTCTAGTGTGCGTAAAATTTGGGACGCAACCCAAGCGTTAGTTGCTATATCACGTCTGACCGCTTATCGTCTAGTAAGATGAACGCTTCACCCCAGCGCCTTGATCCTGACGCCATCCTCGCCAAATTGCGCATGGATGAATCACGCTCCAAACGGGGACAGTTAAAGGTATTTTTTGGCATGTGCCCAGGGGTCGGCAAAACCTATGCCATGCTCCGGGCTGCCCGCAAAGGGCAAAGCGATGGAACGGATGTTCTTGTTGGGATTGTCGAAACTCATGGCCGTGTCGAAACGGAAGCATTGCTGAGCCAGCTTACCGTGCTCCCGCGCAAGGAAATGGCTTACCAAGGCATAGTGCTAAAAGAAATGGATTTGGAAGCTATACTTCAACGTCGTCCTTCTTTGGCGGTGGTGGATGAATTGGCTCACACCAATAATCCCGGCTCCCGCCATTCTAAACGCTGGCAGGATGTCGTTGAATTGCTTGACGCCGGAATAGATGTTTTTACCACAATCAATGTTCAGCATATTGAGTCGCGTGCCGATGCGGTGCGGCAGATAACGGGGGCTACTGTTCACGAAACTGTTCCTGATTCCGTACTGGACCTTGCCGATGAAATCGAACTGATTGACCTGACCCCGGAAAGCCTTCGCGAGCGTTTGAAAGAGGGAAATGTATATATCGGGGAACGCGCCGCAACTGCGGCGGAAATGTTTTTCCGAGAGTCGAATCTCATCGCACTGCGCGAACTGGCACTGCGCTATACTGCGGAATGTGTTGATCGTCAGGCCCGAGAAATGCACGCGGTTACGGCCCGGCGCATTGTCTGGCGTAGTGGAGAGCGGCTATTGGTTGCCATCGGTGCCAGCCCGTTTTCCACTCAATTGATACGCTGGACGAGACGTATGTCGGCCGCTTTAGGTGCGCCATGGGTGGCCGTGTATGTGGAAAGCTCACAAGCGCCTTCTCCCGAAAATCAACGTTTATTAGACAGAAATCTCGCGCTCGCACGGGAACTTGGGGCCGAAGTCGTGACCACACATGACGAGGATGTTGCCAGCGCCCTGGTACGGGTGGCGCTGGAGCGCAATGCCACCCAAATTGTCGTTGGCAAGTCGCGAGGAACCCGCTGGCTGGAATTGTTACGCGGCGGTTCGCTGGCGGACCGGCTAGTGCATATCGGAGGGAACATTGATATTTATGTGGTTCCGGCGGAACCAGTGTCGCATCGCAAAGCGATTCTGGCATGGCCGACCAGGTCAAGCGTTAGAGAATATATTATTGCGCTAGGGGTTATTTTTGCCATCACCGCCTTGGGATTGTTTTTGCCTGCCGATTATTACCTCTCCATCGGCTTGGTTTACCTTCTCGCGGTAATTCTCCTAAGTCTTTGGGTGGGCCGCTGGCCGATATTGGCTGCGGGCGTTCTTAGTGCTTTGACTTGGGATTACCTCTTCATTCCGCCACGTTTTACACTCTACATAAGTAAGGCTGAAGATTATATTCTATTCGGAACCTACTTTGTAGTTGCTCTCGTATCCGGCCAGTTTACGGCGCGCATTCGAGCGCAATCCCGGAACGAACGTTTGCGCGAAGAACATGCAACGGCGTTATTACAACTTACTCGTGCGCTTGCCGGAGCGAAAACATTGGATGAAGCGGTTTTTGCGGCCTTACGGCAGGTGGATGAGCTATTTGGCGCACAAACTGCCTTGGAATTCGTGGGTGAAACTGGCGAAGCCCCTGCGGCCCATTTTGCCGGTTCTTATGTGCTTGATGAAAAAGAGCGTTCGGTTGCCGAGTGGACGTTTCATAATCGGCGCAATGCCGGGCGCTTTACGGACACGTTACCAACCTGCGCAGGCTACTACGTTCCCTTGCTTCGGGAGGACAAGGCTGTTGGCGTATTGGGAATTAAAGTTCCATTTGAAAAAACGCTAACTCTTGCGCAACGAGACCTATTGGAGGCTTTTGCACGACAGCTTGCATTAATCATCGAGCGGGAGCATCTCCGCGCCGCAAGTGAACGCGAACGAATGTTGGTGGAATCCGACAAGTTGCACCGCACACTTTTAGAAAGTGTGTCACACGAGTTACGCACACCGCTTGCCGTGATTTCGAGCGTAACTGAAAACCTCCCCAACGCGGATGCAACGTTGCGCGGGAATTTGATCGCTGAGCAGCGAACGGCGTTACACAGGCTCAACCGGCTCGTGGGAAGTTTGCTCGACCAAATCCGTCTCGAAGGCGGTGTGCTAAAACCCTTTTTTGACTGGTGTGACGCGACAGACTTGGTTCGAGCAGCGGTAGAAAATACCCGCGATGCGCTTACGGGCCATCCCTTGGAGATCGTAATTCAGGAAAATATGCCATCCGTGCGGTCTGACTTTGCCCTTACCGAGCAGGCGCTAGCCAATCTGTTGCTCAATGCTGCCCACCATACGCCTATCGGAACGCCCGTTTCTATCAAAGTAGGAATCGAGAACGATGGCAAAAGTGTGTTTTTGACCGTCGCTGATCGTGGCCCCGGCTTTCCTATTGGATTCCGCGAGCAACTATTCAAAAAGTTCACCCGTGGGCCAAACGCTCCGACCGGCGGACTTGGACTGGGTCTTTCCATCGTTAGGGGATTTATCACCGCACAGGGTGGAGACGTAATTTTGGATGACAACCCTGGAGGAGGCGCACGGATAACACTTCACTTGCCACACGTCATCAGCAACAATCCTCCGCCAGAATGAATGCTTCCTCCACAAATCCAAGGATTCTCGTAATTGACGATGAGGCACAAATCCGGCGTCTCCTACGCGTTACTCTGGAATCGGGTGGGTTTGACTTGAGCGAAGCAAATACAGGTCGGTCGGGACTAAGCGAGGCAGCGGCGTTACAACCAGATGGTATTATTTTGGATTTGGGATTGCCCGATCTCGCTGGGATTGACGTTTTGCGCCAGTTGCGCGAATGGTCACAGGTTCCCGTTTTGGTCTTAACGGTGCATGATAGTGCTGAAGATAAAACTGCCGTTCTCGACGCCGGAGCCGACGATTACCTAACAAAGCCATTTAATGGCTCTGAATTGATGGCTCGATTGCGCGCCATAATGCGCCGTGCGCGATCTGTCACTGAGCCGCCCATTATTTGCTTTGGTGACATCGAATTCGATCAACCCGCGCGCGTGGTGCGCCGCCAAGGCAAAGACGTTCATCTAACATCGAGGGAATATGCGTTGCTCCGATTGCTGGTGCTACATCGAGGCAAAGTTGTGACTCATCGCCAAATTCTGCGCGAGCTTTGGGGGCCGAATTCAGAAACAGATACAAATTATCTCCGCGTCTATATGAACCACCTCCGCCAAAAGCTCGAAAATGACCCAAGCAACCCAAGACACCTACAAACTGAAGCAGGTATCGGATACCGCCTAATAGAATGAAGCGGAATTATTTGGATAATCCGCAGTCGTTTTTTCCATCTCCGAATGCTGCTACGAAAAAATCCAAAAAAAGTTGCCCAAAAGTTGTCCAAAATGTTGTTTCTGGTTGCTTTTTCTTGGAAATCGACGTATCTTCCTTCTTGTTCCAAACCATTAACAATCAACTAAGTCCGCGTTTATTAGGGACTTAGCTTCGCGGGGGAAATTAAGTTCGAGTCCCTGCTCTCCCACCAGTTTCAATTTTTCACGAGGTTGGTCGCGTGGTGAAAAGGGGTAACTAGCGGTGGTAAGGACTCGGCGGTATGGGGTGCGGCTTCACTTCCGGGGAGGCGGGGGTCTTTTTGCCGGCGGTAAGAGTATCGGCACTCGTGATGCCCGGTTTGGCGGCTTCGACCCAGGCATTCTTCAGCAAATTGATAAAGGCCGTCCACGAGTCGAGGCGGGGATCGTCGAAATTACCCGACACCGGGATGGTGGTGGCGAATTGGTCTTGCGACCAGTTTTTCATGAACAAGGACAAGAGAGCGACCAAAGGCTCAACGATATACTGGCTGGGCTTGGTTTCATGCCCACTCCAGACTTTGACGGCGGTGTGATGAACGATGGGTTTGATATAGCCTTGCATGTAACCATTCACGGAAGCCAGCTTCGTATAGAGGTCGAGTTGGCCGCCCGTGACTTCAAAGCCGGCATAGGCCATCAGGTAGGGGTTGAGATGCTCCAGGGGAACCGTCAGCAATTCGCCATCCCAATTAAAGCTGGGCCGCGCGGCCAGCGGATCCACGAGCAGATGCGCTTTTAAGGACGCCCCCGGCAGCGGGTGCCCGCTGATATCCACGGTGGCAAAAAGATTTTGGCCCACGCGGCGGGAATTTTGGAGGTTGCGGGCTTCCGCCTGGATGTCGGCGAGGGCCAGATCGACCGTTGGCTGGCTGCTAAAATTGTGGAAATGGACCTCCCCGCCCACGATGAGAAAACGATTGATGCGCAGCGGAAAAAGCTCCGTGACGC
>CAZNYI010000035.1:0-1374 GCA_964577245.1 uncultured Candidatus Saccharibacteria bacterium | reverse complement strand
TCCCCGCCCACGATGAGAAAACGATTGATGCGCAGCGGAAAAAGCTCCGTGACGCGCTGCCGCCAGCTTTTATCGATGGTGGTCTGGGCATTGGCGGCGACGGGACTGGCGACGTAATGGAGTTTCGGCTGGTCGAGGGTGATTTGCCCCACCAGGGCACCATGGAAAAGTTCGCGCCACTCAATCATCAAGTCGACCGTTTTGACCTCAAAAAAAGGCACCGGGACCGCACCGGAAAGTTTTTGCAGACGCAGGTCGTGAATCTGGTAGGCCCCGCGCCACAGACTGATAGTGACAGTGCCAATCTGCCCCCGGTAGTCGGGAATTTTGCCCAGCACGTTATTAACGTAACGCTGCACCGCGTATGGCAGGGCAATCCGCGCCCCGACCAGAAGTGCCACCACCACGGCCATCGTCGTCAACGCGCGACGGGAATGCTTTCTCCAATTGAACTTTCGGGAAATCATGGAATCTCGATGAAGTCCCTCGGGCCGCAACGATAAGCCAAACTCCGCGCCCCCGCCAGCGATGTCAACCTGTTCCACGCCAGAGTCGGGTTAGACCCCATGAAACAGGATAGTTGGCGGCCATCCTGGATTTGAGACGCCGGCAACTTCATGAACGTCGTTAAAATGACTTAAGTGGGGTTAGCTTACGGCTTTTACGCAAGATTAGACACACAATCAGACCGAAGGCCAGCACACCCAAATGCTTTTATGGCGATAGTTCACGGATTTGAGCTAAAGGCATCCAACTGGTGGCGTGGCTTTAGGCTAGTGATTATTTTTGGGTAAAGATGCAGGATGTGCAGCGGTAATGACACCAACTGCAGCGCTGGCAGCGTCGGTCAATTCTTCGGTTGGGTTGACGATTAATTTATGCCGGTCATAAATTCTACCAGGCGGACTAGCAATTGTTGTGAGTGTATCCTGGCAGAGTTTACCGAGTGGCTGGTTGGTTGCCGCTGCTGTTCCGACTTCAGACATTTGTTGGTGAAATCCTTGAAACGATGAGGAGATCGCCGCTTTATACCCGTAATCTTCTTCTAATCGTTTTGCCAATGCTGCTTCTCTACTGGCGTGCATAGCCAACCACACTAATGCGCCCGCTACAGGAAGGCGTGACAGCCACAAGCGAAGAAGCTCGTCATAGCTTGGGGTCGGTCCGTTCAAATAGATTTCAATAAGGCCAAACAAAGTTAATCCTACGATGAGAACGACGGAGCCGACAAAAATCCACTGCCCTCGGTTATGCGGTTCAAGAAAAGCCTTACGCCGTTCATCAAAGGCATGAGCAAGGCCCGAAGCTGTAGCTCCGGGAAGAAGACGCGTGATTTCCTTCAATTGGTTTGCACATTGCGTTTCAAGTTCAGCA
>CAZNYI010000034.1:7389-9392 GCA_964577245.1 uncultured Candidatus Saccharibacteria bacterium | reverse complement strand
GAAGAGCGCCAGAATGCTTTGAATACTAATACTTCCGTGCAGGAAGTCAATATGGTCGGCCGCGATCGGCAGTAGATAGATGATGATGGCGTTCACCACAAGGATGGCGAGCCCGAGCGTAAGCACGATGATGGGGCCGAGGATAAGTGTGAGGATCGGCTTTACGATGAAGTTGAGGAGCGTGAGGATGAGCGCGATGGTCGCGAGTTGTAGCCAGTTTGCTGATAACACGAAGCCGGGCACGTATTGGTTTGCGAGCCAGAGGGCGAGGGCGTTGCCGGCGATGATGAGGGCCACCCGGAAGAGCCAGTGCATACCTATATAATAACAAATCCTGCATTTGCTGCCATTGTCTTTTCGGAACCACGCTCCGGACTCGGAAATCTAACTCGCTCACGACGGGAAAATGCCACCACAACCGCCTCAAGCACGGGGGTACCCGGCATTTTCCCTGTTCGCTCGTTGATTTCTTTCTCGTCCTCCGCGACGGTTCCGAAAAGACAATGGCAGCAAATGCATGCGCTGCGTATTGTTATGGATACGGACTGGCGCGAGCTGCTTTGTGGTGTTATATTTCAAACATTAAAAGACGCGAGGCACGTGCCAATTTATAAACTTCATCGCGCAAAAAATAAAACGATAATGAGCCAAGAGCCAAAAGTTATTATTTCCGCAATCCTTACGCGGAGGAAGAATGACGCGATTGAGGTTTTTCTTCAGACACGATGGAAACCGACGGTAAGCCCAATGTATTCCGGCATGCTTGAGATTCCGGCGGGCGGGGTTGACGCGTACGAAAATGTTTACGACGCGCTTCGGCGGGAGGTGAAGGAGGAATGCGGGTTGGAAATCGTAAAAATTATTGACGATTACCAAGGCCCCGTTGTAGAGTCCCGGCCGCACGACAAATCGTTTGTTTTCAAACCGTTCATCTGCCAGGAAGTATTGGAGACGAATGACGGCCTCCCGTGGATAGGGTTTGTGTTCCTTTGTGAAGCAAGGGGTGAAGCTGTGATTGATTCGACTGAGGCAAAAGATCCCGTGTGGGTTTCTATTTCTGAATTAAAAAATCTTCTTCAGAGCAGCCCTGAACGATTTTTTCCACTCCAACTCCCCGTGCTTCAACGCTTTATCAACTACACAGAAAAAAATTCTCTCGGATAGCTTTGATTATTTTTTACCCTAGCTTCTCCCGCACGGCATTCTCGAGATTCTCTTCGTTGGTGAATTGGTACGATCTGATGCCGACGCTTTCGGCGACTTTGAGGTTTTTTTCTTGATCGTCAAAATAGAGGCATTCTTCGGGCTTGAGGTTGTTTTCGGTCAAAAGATTGGTCCATGCGTTGGGGTCGGGTTTTACGAATCCGGTCTGCCATGAGAAATATACTTTATCCACGGCGTCATGGAGCCATGGATAGTGACCGTAATATTCGGCGCGTTCTTTGAAGTTGTTGGAGAGGATAAAAACTTTGACGCCCTTGTTGCGGAGTCCCTTGGCAAATTGGATCATTCGCTCCGATGACACTTCCGTCTTAAACCAATAATTCCAAAATTCTTTTTCGGAAAGGTTGACGCCCCATTCTTTGAGCGCGGGTTCCCAGTAGGTGAATGCTTTACCTGCATTTGGTTGCCGCACCTTATCCATAATTTCTGAAAGTTTCGGAAAAAATATCGAGGTCGGCACTTTGAAATCTTTTTCAAACCGATCGCTCAATCTTGGGCTTTGAATAAAGATGCCGTTGAGGTCAAAAATGGCGGCTTTGATCATCTTATAGTATCTGGTCTATCACGCTCCGGCCGCTCATGTCGGGCGGTTGGGGGATCTGCATGGCTTCCAAAATGGTGGGGGCGACGTCGGCGAGGGAGCCGGCGGTTTCGATGTCTAACGTGTCGGCGTTCGGGAATTTTCTTCCTTTGTATTCTTCAAGCACGAGATAGAAGGGGACGGGGCTTGCGTCGTGCTGGCTTTCGGGGAGGCCGGTCACGGGGCTGATCATCTCTTC
>CAZNYI010000034.1:0-7289 GCA_964577245.1 uncultured Candidatus Saccharibacteria bacterium | reverse complement strand
GTTTCCGCAAGCCGCAGCTGGCTCATGCCTTTATCGGAAAATATTTTTCCGATCGGGGTTGTGACGGTGTCCGACGGGCAGACTACGGGAACATCAAAGCGATCGTCGTAGTGGCTCATGGTGGCGATATATAAATTATTGAACGGCAACACGGGGAACGAAGCGAAGTCCTTCGTGATAAAAGAGGACGCAAGCTGGCGGATGCTGTCCTCACGATAATTGAAAAAGACGAGCGCGTCGCCGTCCGTAATTTTTTTGTCGTCCGCAAAACGCATGGGCGGCAAATATTCTTCGGTGCTGCCCCCCTCGTAATTTTTTTGAATAAGAGGGAGGGGATCGTCCGTGAGTCGCCCCATTTGGCCGGTCATGGTTTGATACGCGGTCTCGGTGAGCTGCCACTTTTCCTCGCGATCCATTGCGTAATAGCGGCCGATGAGCGATGCCAGATATTCGCGCGGGAGCTCCGCAAGAAAATCCTGCACGGTGTGCGGGGGACTATCCTTCCCGTCCGCAAAAAGGTGCAAATTAATTTTCGACACTTTTTCATCAACCGCCATTTTGATAAGCGCTTTCAAATGGTCCAGCGACGCGTGCACGTTCGCTTTGGTGAGCAGCCCCACGAAATTAATAGCCGAATTATTCGTGACCGCATGGGCACACGCGGCCTTAAGCACGGCGTTCTCAAAAAAAGTGCCGTCCTGAATGGACATCATGATCTTCGGGAAATATTGGTAGAGCACTTTGCCCGCGCCGAGCGTAAGGTGGCCCACTTCGCTATTGCCAACCTCACCCCACGGGAGCCCCACCGAGATGCCTGACGCCTGCAAGCTCGTCACCGGGTAATTCTGCGCCATCCACTCAAACGATTGCGGCTTCGCCACATAAATAGGATTGGACTCATTCTTCCGCCCGATGCCCCAGCCATCCAAAACAATAAGCACTGCTGTTTTCTTAGCCATGCACTAATTGTAAGCGATAACGCTATCGGTCGCCATTCACTAAGTTTGCATAATTTTAATTTTGTGATATAATAGGCACTAGTTTCTTTTACTTACTGGACTTCTAAAAAAGGGGGTGGCTCATGCCACAAGTTAACGTTCCGACGGCTCGCAGGGCCATTTCGGAGATCTGCTCGCGGTTCACGCTCAGGGGAATCATTTCCGTGATTCTCTGGGCAATCCTCTTCCTCTCTGTCTTTGTTGGCCTCGCGACTTCCAATGTATCTGTGCTTGAAGGATTCGTTGCCGGGGTCTTGTGGATCGCCTTGGTGATTCTCGAAAGCGTCTACGAGTGGCGTATCCTGTTTATCTACGACTGGCTGTGCCACGGCGTGGATTATCACACTGCGCGGCAGAATCGGAAGAGGGGACACGCCAGCGCTCCCGTCACGAGCCCGATCCCACTGTGGGAGATATTGCTCCTCTTCGGGATTCCGGTGCTCGTCACGCTCGCCTCGACCTGCTTGTTCCAGCCGGACGCGCGCTCAGTTTGGGTGGTCGACGGCACTCGTACGAGTGGCACCGGCGGCCACGTCTTTGCGATTCCGTTTGCGAACGCCATCCGGAGCGTAAGCGTTAACCAGGATGTTCGATTCTTCGCCGTTGCGACAACTGCGGACGGCCACAAGGTCCGAGGCATAATCGACGCGGAGCTTCGGTTGTCGCCCGAGGTGGATCAGGTGTTGCTGGCCGGGCGGCAAAAGGATCCCGACGCGGCGATCCAGAGTCGAATGAAACAAGCCTTCGAGTCCCAGTTCAGGCAAGAGGTTGCGCGGCAGCAACTCGCGGACCTCAAGTCGACTCTGGTCTTGGAGTACAACACGAGTACCGCGGCGAACCGGAACCTGCTGCGGGCCGTCGGAGTAGTGTGGAACGGGACGATCAGCGTCACCGACATCCACCCGTACCTCACCGAGTGACAGTTTGTCGGTAGATAGATTGACAGGATCCCGCCCGCGCGAATGCGCCGGCGGGATTTTTAGTTTTAAAAACAAAAAAGGCCGCTGTCCCTTGCAGGAAAGCGGCCACTGGCCGAGATGCCGCCGCCGATGTCACTTCAAGAAGCTCCGTATCGCCGCCGCTTCGTCGTTGAGGATGGCGAAGTGGGTATGGAACCTTGTTATCGTGACGATATCTCTGGTTCTCTTTGTCGGGTTGAGGAGTCGGAATTGTCCACCAGCGAGCTTTAAAGTTACCGACCCCGAAACAAGCTCGCCGATGCCGGCCGTGTCGATATAGGTAACCTCTTCGAGGTTCGCCACGATGAGCGTTCGCCCCTCAGCGATCGAATCACTAAGGGCCTTTCGAAAACTCTCAGCTGGTTCGCCGAGCGTGAAACGACCCGCGCAGTCAAGGAATCTGACGTCGCCTACGTCGCGTGGCTCGATATTCATGATGCCTCCATCCTTTCTGGGGGTAGATTATCCCGCCCAAGCGTTCTCGTCAAATTTTTATTAAGAAAATATTAATTGTGAGGTGGATTATCAAATTATTGGTGCGCTCCTGCCCTATGTCTTTCGGGGGCTCCCGGAGGCGCTCGCAGCTTGGTCTTTTGCGAAGCAAAAGTGCGAGCGCCGAGGGAGCAGGGTGGCTTGTGCCGCTGGAGCACAAGAACACCCGTACCCGAAAGACACAGGGCAGGAGCGCGCAAGCAATTTGACGATTCACCCCTTCATGAGGTATTATCTACATATTAAAGAGTCATTAATCGATGGTTAAAAAATTACAAAATAATCACTATCATGGGAACAGGAACGGCACTTATCGCCGCGGTTTTTCTTTTGGTGGGAATCGCGGTCGGGTACTTGGTTCGCAGGTTCTGGGCGGCTAGGCGCCTCGGGGACATAGAAGAAAGGGTTAAAAAGAGCGTCGCCGAGGCAGAAACCAAGGCGAAGGAGATTATTATAGAGGCAAAAGACAAAGCCGCCTCGTTTTTGGTTGATCTGAAGAACGAAGAAAAGGAGCGGCGGAAGGAGCTGGAATCGGTTGAGGCGCGGCTTGCGCGGAAAGAAGAGACGCTCGACAAGCGTTCGGAGGAGTTTTTGGCAGAAGAGGGGAAGATCCGGGCGCGTGAAGATAAAATAAAGAGCAGCGAAGAAGTGCTTGCGAAGAAAGAAACGGAAGCGGAAGAGCGTCTTTCGAAGATCGGCGGGCTTTCGGCCACCGAAGCGCGCGACGAGATCCTCCGCCGCGTGAAAGAGGATCGCGCGCAGGATCTTGCCATGCTCGTGCAGAAAATGGATAAAGAGAACCACGACGAAATCGAGAAAAAGGCGGGGGAGATCATAACGACGGCGCTTCAACGTTATTCGCGCTCGCACGTTTCTGAAATTACAACCACGCTTTTCCCGCTACACGACGAGGAATTGAAAGGAAAGATCATCGGCCGCGAGGGGCGCAATATCCGTGCATTGGAACGCGCAACGGGCGTTGAGTTCATTATTGATGAAGCACCGGAAGCGATCATTATCTCTTCGTTCGATCCGTATCGCCGCGAGGTGGCGCGCCTCGCATTGGAGTGGCTCATTAAAGATGGGCGCATCCAGCCGGCAAAAATAGAAGAGGCAGTGGAAGAGGCGAAATCCATCCTTACCAAGCGCACGCAAGAGATCGGTGAGACGGCCGCGCAGGACCTTGGCATCTTTGACCTGCCGAAAGAACTTTTGCAGCTCGTGGGGCGGCTGCACTTCCGCACCAGCTTCGGGCAGAACGTGCTCACGCACTCCGTTGAGATGGCATACATTTCCGAAATGATGGCGCGCGAGCTCGGCTTGAACGCGGAGATCGCGAAGAAGGGTGCTTTTTTGCACGACATCGGGAAAGCGATCGACCACGAAGTGGAGGGGACGCATGTGGACCTTGGCATGAAGCTGCTCAAGAAATATAGCGTGGACGAGAAGGTGATAGAGACGATGCAATCGCACCATGATGATTACCCTTACGCGCGGCCAGAGGCATATATAGTGACGGCCGCCGACGTGCTCTCTGCGGCCCGGCCCGGCGCCCGGCGCGGAACGCTTGAGAACTATATAAAGCGGCTTGCGGACCTTGAGAAGATCGCGATGGAGTTCCCGGGCGTAAAGCAGGCCTATGCTATCTCGGCTGGGCGCGAGTTGCGTGTTTTCGTGGTTCCCGAGAAGGTAGACGACTTCCGAGCGTTGGAGCTTGCCCGCGAGATTGCCAATAAGATACAAACCGAGTTAAAATATCCTGGAGAGATAAAAGTGAACGTCATCCGCGAAATGCGTGCAGTGGAATACGCACGGTAATCTAAAAAAATTTCTTACATGGATACCATCTTCAGCCATCCGGAAGTGCTCCTCGTTATTGCGGGGTTGCCGGCGCTCGGCATTATAGCCAAACTTTTTGGTGTTTCGTTCCAGCGAATCGCACGGTGGTATCTTTACGTTTCTGTTTTTGCGGTCGTCGTCGTCATGAATTCAATGTTCTTTCCCTTTATTGGCGGGAAGGATTATTTCTTCCGATACGCGGTTGAGCTTTCGCTCATCTGCTTCATGCTTTCGTGGGCGCTTGAGATGGGCGCGGGGGAGCTTCGTAAGCTTTTGAAGAGTACCTATAAAAAGCCGCTTGTGATCGCGGTTTCGGCGTTTGTGGCCGCCGTGCTTTTGGCGTGCCTCTTTGCCTATGATGTGCACGCGGCGTTCTGGTCTAACTATGAGCGTGGGGAAGGCGGCTTCCAGATGCTCCACTATTACCTCTTCTTTATGCTTTTGGTTTTGTTGCTCCGCACCGAAAAAGAATGGAAAAATATTTTCAGGTTCTCGCTCGGCGCCGCAGGACTCATGCTTTTGTATGGTGTTTGTGCGAATCTACAAGTGGCGGGATTCATCGGTCCCTATTCGGGGGGAAGCACCGTGCCCGGAACGTGGTGGCATAAACTTTTCGACCCGCGATTTCAAGGGGCGCTGGGAAATCCAGCATATGTGGCGCCCACGCTTTTATTCTCAATGTTCTTTGCGGCCTATCTTTGGGTAAAGCGGAAGCAGAGGGCGGCGGGGGGTGCGCTGGTTCACGTTGGTTACGCGGTGCTTATCGTGGTGCTTCTACTCTTTTTCATTCTTAGCCAGACGCGCGGTGCGTTCCTTGGGTTGGGCGCCGGCATTTTTATTCTTGTGCTTTATCTTGCGATCACCGCCCGTGGTGCACTTCGCAAATGGTCGCTGGTCGCGCTTGCGCTTGTTATTATCGCGGGTGGTACCGTATTTGCCCTCCGGAATTCTTCGCTCGTGCAAAGCTTGCCGGCGGGGCGTCTCTTGCAGATCAGTTTTTCCGATACCACCGCACAAACCCGCTTCTGGGTGTGGGGCGAGGCGTGGCAGGGCTTCTTGGAGCGGCCGGTCTTTGGATGGGGGCCAGAGAACTTTGCGACAGTGTATGACGAACATTTTGATCCGCGGTTTTTTGTTCCTGCCGCCGCGGGCATTGAAACGTGGTTCGACCGCGCCCACAGCGTGTTCTTTGATTATCTTGCGGAAACGGGAGCGCTTGGCCTTTTGAGCTACCTTGCGGTTTTCGGTGTGTTTGCGTGGGAGTTTTTCTCCAGAAAGAAGGCAACGGGGATCATTGGAGGTCTCTTCCTTGCGCTTCCCGTCGCGTATCTCGTGCAGGGGGTCGCCATATTTGACGTGCTCCCGATGTATCTAAGCCTATTCCTCTTCTTGGCGTTCAGCTATTATTATTTCTATGAAAACCATGGACAGAACGTATAAGACCACCATTGCGGTTGTGCTCTCACTCTGCGTCCTTGCGGTTGCAGCGTACGGTTCATATCTGCCGATGCGGAAGGCGCAGATTTTCATCGGAACCCTTCAGGGCTTCCAATCAAAGCCGCCGACCTCGCTCCAGGATCTCGAAACCCGCCTTTCGGTCGGCTTGGATTATCCATCTCCCATTGGTCAGGAAGAGCTTGTGCGGAATACGGCGAACAGCATCCTTGGACTCATACAACGCGGGACGGATGCAACGACCACCGCTCAACTCGTTGCTTATTTGAACACGTATTACGATCCTATTCTCGCGCGCGGCAAGGGGATGAGCTTTGGGCAAGATCTTTATCTCGAGGGGGTGGTCAATGAGGTTGCTTTTGCGCAGACGGGCAACCAGAATTATCTTCAAAGCTCGATCAATTACTATCGTACGGCAAACGAACTTGGCCCCAACCGTCCACAGCCGCTCTACGGTTTGTTTGATGTATATCGTGCGGCGGGCGACGTAACGAACACGCAGGCGGTCGCGAACAAGCTCTTGGGTAACTGGCCGACCGATCAGAATATATCTTCCGCTCTTGCGCAGTTTTTGATGTCCGTAAAGGCGGCGCCAGCGCCGAAGAAGTAGCGCACGCCCCATGCAAAAAGTCCTCATCACGGGGATAACGGGGCAAGACGGCAGCTATCTTGCCGAGCTTTTGCTTAAGAAGGGATATGACGTGTATGGTATTATCCGGCGCGCATCCACGTTCAATACCGGTCGGTTGGAGCAGATCTACCAGGATCCGCACGTTGCGAACTCGCGCTTTCATCTTCATTATGGCGATCTCGCGGATGCGAATACCATCCGACAGCTTCTCTATAAAGTAGAACCGGACGAGGTTTACAATATCGGTGCGCAATCCCATGTGCGCGTTTCGTTCGACATTCCGGAATATACGGCGAATGTCACCGGCCTTGGCGTCTTACGCGTGCTTGAGGCGATCAAAGATTATCAGGAACATACCGGAAAGAAAGTGAAATTTTATCAGGCCTCTAGTTCGGAAATGTTTGGTTCAGCGCTGCCGCCGCAGAACGAAAGCACGCCCTTCCACCCGCGAAGCCCGTATGGCATTGCGAAGGTGTTTGCATTCGATACGGTGCGGAATTATCGCGAGGCCTACGGCCTCTTTGCAGTGAACGGCATTCTCTTTAACCACGAATCCGAGCGGCGCGGCGAAACTTTTGTGACGCGCAAGATCACGCGCGGCGTTGCGCGCATTCTCGCAGGGCTGGATAAAAAGATCTACCTTGGCAATCTGGAAGCGCGCCGCGACTGGGGCTACGCGCCGGAATATGTGGAGGCGATGTATTTAATGTTGCAGCAACCGGAACCGGACGATTTTGTGATCGGCACTGGCGAATCGCATTCTGTCGGTGATTTTGTTGAGGCGGCATTCGCGGCCGCAGGGATCAAAAACTGGAAGGATTATATTGAAATTGATCCGCGGTATTATCGGCCGGCCGAAGTGGAGAGTTTGATTGCCGATGCAGGCAAGGCGAAAAAGGTGCTGGGCTGGGAGCC
>CAZNYI010000033.1:2371-9543 GCA_964577245.1 uncultured Candidatus Saccharibacteria bacterium | reverse complement strand
AGGCGCGGCTTCCATTCGGGGGTCTGGATGATGATCGCGCGGGCAAGGCCGTGGCGGATGGCTTCTGCCTGTGCATTGATACCGCCACCGCCGACGTGCACCATAACATCAAGATCGGTCAGCTGGAGCTCTTTCAGAGGTGCGAGGGCGGCCATCAAAAGGCGCGGAAGCACGAAATAGGCCTTGGCTTCTTTGCCGTTCACGGTCATCTTTCCGGTGCCGGCCGAGATGCGCACACGCGCAACAGCGGTCTTGCGGCGGCCAATCCCCTCAATATAGCGTCCTTTGGACGCTGCGCTCGACGTGGACGCCGCTGCGTGCGTTGTGCTGGTGGCTGCTGCCGCGTGCGTGGCGTGTGCCGCCGCTGGGCGTGTTGCGGGGTGGGCTGCCGGATGCGCCGCCGGCGCGCGATGCGCAGCCGGACGGGGCGCGGCCACTGGCGCCGCGTGCTTCACTTCTTTCTTCACTGTTTCTTTCTCGGTTGGCATGGTGGAGTGGGTTATTTCGCTTTTACGGTTTCCTTCGCTTCGTTCACAAATATCAAATTATTCATCCGTTTCTGGTTCAAAAAATTCTTCGGCAACATTTTGCGAACCGCCCGGCGCAAAACTGCGCGCGGATCCTTTTCCATTTTCTGTTTGAACGTAAGTTCCTTCAAATGCCCCACATAGCCCGTGTGGTGATAATAGATCTTCTGGATCTCTTTGTTGCCCGTCACTTTGATGCCACCGCAGTTCCGCACATACACCTTGTCGTCGCTTACGCGGTTGCGCTCATAGGACGCGTTCTTTTTGCCCTGCAAAATGAGGGCGATATCGGAGGCCACGCGGCCGAGCACTTTTCCCTTTGCATCAATGTGATATTCCATGAAAGTAGCGATAGTATAGCGCGTTTTTCCCTTCTATACAAATTCTATCCGCGCCATGCGGGTGCCGTCGCGCTTGCGGCTTTTGGCGAGAAGCGTGATACGAAGATAGCCGCCCTTGCGTTCCGCATAGCGAGGGCCGATATCGTGAATAAGTTTATTCACCACAATATCGTTCTGCGCGCGGGAGAGCAAAATGCGGCGAGAGGCAAGCGTCTGCTTTTTTGCGAACGTGACAAGCCGCTCCACTTTCGGGCGGATGGCCTTCGCGCGCGCTTCCGTGGTTTCCATCTTTCCGGTGCGGATAAGATCGTTCGCCAAATTCCGCAAGAATGAAATGCGGTCGCCCTGCAAACGCCCAAACTTTTTATTTCCTTTCTTTAAGTGCCGCATAGTACCAGTTTATTATTCCGCTTTTTTTGCCGCTTTCGCGCGCTTTTTTGCTTCGGCTCCTTCGCCTTTCTCTGCCTTTGACATTTTCCCCGCTTTCGGCGCATCAAATTCCTGCACCTCAACCGTACCCACCTTTTCAAAGTGATCCTTCAAAATACTCGCTGACTTGTGGAGCGCCGAAGAGGGGCTGATCGTGCCGTCGGTCGTGATTTCCAACCGCAGGCGGTTGAAGTCCGTCCGGTCGCCCACACGCATGTCTTCCACGGTATAATTCACGCGCGTGACGGGCGTAAAGATCGCATCCACCGCAATGGTACCGATCGCGAGCCGGCCTTCCGTTTTGCGGGATTCCACTGGCGCATAGCCCAATCCCCGCTCCACCGTAACCTCGATGTCTAATTCGGCGTCCTTCGCCGTGAGCGTGCAGAGTAGCTCCTCGGGGTTGATAAGCTCAACATTTGAATTCAATTCAATATCTCCCCCCGTCACCACTTTTTCACCCTTCAACCGCAACGCCAACACCTGCGGCTCGTCCACGTGCAAGCGGAAGCGCAATTTCTTGAAGTTCAACGCAAGCTCCACGATGTCTTCTTTAACACCGGGCAAGGTAGAAAATTCGTGTGGCACCCCTTTTACTTTGATCTCTGTAACTGCGGCACCCGGCAAGGACGAAAGCAACGCACGCCGGATCGCGTTCCCGATAGTCAACCCGTACCCCGCAAACAACCCCTCCACCTCGAACGCGCCATTCTTCGCGTCCTCGGAAACGGTCTTAATGGAAACGGTTGAGCTTAAGTATGCGTATTCCATGTCAAGTTTTGTTTAATAATTTATTTAGAGAAGGATTCAATAAGGAGTTTGATCTCAAACGGAATTTCGGGGACGGTCGGCGGCGAGAGCACCACGCCTTCCATCTTTTCCGGGTGGAGCGAAAGCCACGCCGGTGGATCGTATTTTTCCAAAAGTTCTTTCCGGTTCACGATCGCCATCTTTTTTTCAGAGCCCGCGTGCAACGTGATCACGTCTTTCACCTTCACTGAAAATCCGGGCGAGGTCACGCGCTTTTTATTGACCAGAATGTGCCCGTGGGAAACCATCTGCCGCGCCGCGCCGCGCGTGGGCGTAAGGCCAAGGCGGTAGACCACGTTATCAAGCCGACTTTCCAAAAGCTCCAACATCTTTGCGCCGGCGGCACCTTTTGCGGCCGTCGCCAAAACGAACAAGCGCTGCAAACCGCGCTCGTCCACGCCATAGGCCAGCTTAAATTTGCGCTTCTCGCGGATCTGAAGGCCGAATTCCGAAAGCGGCTTCACGCGACCGCGCGGGCCGTGCACGCCCGGACGATAGGGCTTGCGCACCATCGCCGACTTTGGCGTCATGCCGCGGTCGCCCTTGAGGCCGAGGGATACTCCCAAGGCGCGTTCTTTTTTTTCTTTAGGACCCATCATGGTTTTATATAGTAATACGTTATACGCGGCGGATCTTTTTCGGCCGGGGACCGTTATGAGGAACCGGCGTTGCATCTTTAATGGAAAGAAGGTTGAAGCCCTGCGCAATGAGCGAACGGATGGCCGAATCGCGGCCGGAGCCGATGCCCTTTACGACGACCGAAATGGTGCGAGGCCCGGTCGCCGCGATCTTTTCGGCGATCGCCGCGATCACTTTAGAAGAAGCGAACGGCGTTGCCTTCTTCGGCCCGGAGAAACCAAGCGATCCCGCCGATGCCCACGCAAGCACGTTGCCCTTCAAGTCGGTCACGGTGACGGTCGTGTTGTTGTATGATGCGTTCACATAGACCTTCCCCTCTTCGATCTTCCTTGAACGCGCGCTCGCCATAACGGGCGTAGCCACGGCAGCTGCCGCCGGCTTTTCCGCCGTCGCCGTCGCTTTTGCTTTCACGTCTCCCGCTTGCGTTGTTACTTTTTTCTTTCCCATGGTCGTTATATATAGATTACTTCAAGTCAACTTTTCTCTTGCCGCTGCCGGCCGTCTTACGGACGTTACCACGCACCGTTCGTGAGTTCGTGCGCGTGCGCTGACCGCGAACCGGCAAGCGGCGCATGTGACGCAACCCCCGATAGGCCTGCACTTCTTTGAGGCGGCCGATATTGTCTTTAATGCGCTGGCGCAACACACCCTCCACGGCGATGTTCTTTTCAACGAACGCCTGGATGCGTGAGACTTCGTCGGCGGTCAGGTCTTTCGCACGCTTTGCGATGTCCACTTTTGCGGCGGTGAGCGCCCGCTGGCTCAAAGTATCCCCGATGCCATAGACATAGGTGAGCGCAATCTCGATCCTCTTATTATCCGGAATGTTTACACCAAAAATACGCATGTTAACCTTGACGTTGTTTATGTTTGGGATTTTTTTTGCAAAGGATATAAATTCTGCCGCGGCGTTTGACCACCTGGCAGTTTGCACACATCGTTTTTACCGAGCTTCGCACTTTCATTTGTATGGTTGATGTTACTGCCGCTGCACTAAAGCCTCCGCACGATCCTTCCACGACCGCCATCGTCGGAAAGTTCAACGAGCACCCGGTCGCCGGGCAAAACCCGTATGTTGTGGATCTTCATCTTGCCCGCAAGATGCGCAAGCACCGGCGCTTCTTGCCCAGGGAACTGAACCCTGAACATCGAGCTCGGCAAGGACTCCAAAACCCTTCCTTCCTTCGCGCTTTCCATTATTGCAAAATAAAAACCGAGCTCATGCTCATAGTGCAAGCAACGGAACGATTATAGCGCAGAAGAGCATTATTTGTCAAACCGAGCGGGCCAACCATTAGTTCGCGTTGATCTGCACTTTAGCAGGGTTTCCCGGGATGCTCCAAAGCCACATGGGCCATGCAGAGATCTTGCCGTCGGCAAGGCCCGGAATGGCAGCCACCGCCGTGCGGGCGTCCCCGATGCTCTTCCCGGCAATGTTTGTCTTGAAAGCGTCTGCGTCAAAGGCCGCTTCAAGCGTCCCCGATGCCGCGAGCGAAAAACCCACGGTCCCCTTCGTAAAGTCCGCTTTCACGGCACCATAGCTCAGGGTAAGCGCACTGAAAGTGGAATTCGGCGTCTGCTCGTCTGCCTGCGAAAGCAAGAATGCCTTGAACGCCGACTCGTCAAAGCCGATCGCCCGGAGCGCAGCGTTCCCAAAGACGCTGAAGTTGCCGCTCGCATCCGTCGTCGTGCTCACCGTGAGCTTCGTCATTTGAATATTCGTCGCTCCGTCAAGAATTTTGAAATTGTTCGGGTAACTTGTGGTGAGATCGCTCGTCAAACTGGAAGTGAGCGTCGCCGTCACTTTTGTCTTTGCGCTCGCAATGTCCGCGGCGGTGGGCACCGCCTTCGCCCCCGTAAAGCCGCCCGTCGTCCCGCTCTTCAACTGGCCATAGAACGCGGTGTATTTCGCGGAACCTTGGAACCCGGGGATGGTGAGTTTATCAACTGCGCCGACGTTATAACTTGGCCCTGCCTGGTCGGCAACGACCGTCGTATCAATAGAAGAGGGCACGATTTGGCCGTTCGTCACCTTCGCGCCAGGCACGGTCACCGAAGACGCAAGGCGGAAAAGCTTTCCGTCCGGCGTTACGAAGCGCGTGGTTGCCACAAGATCCTGCGCGGCCGAGCTATAGGCGTTATAGATAGTGAGCGTCCCCTGTGCCCGTATGGAAACATTGGCGTTGCCCGATGCGGGGAAAAGCTGGGTGGTATTTTTCTGCGAGGTAAAAACTTGCGCGGGAACAATATTGTTCGCCGCATTTATTTTTGAAACTGATTTGTCTGCGGTGAAATTGCCCGCATAGGCCCACGGCGTTTTTTGGAAATCGATCGTGATCGTCACCCGCCCGAATGACCACGTCATAATGCCGAGCACCGCGAGCACCACCACAACGACGCCGATGGCCCCCCACAGGAGCTTGCGTGGCATCCGGCGGCGGGATTCGCCTTCGTATTCATCTTCATCGTCTTCATCGCTTTCGCCATCTTCTGCATCCGCTTCCTTCTTCGTCTCCGCCGCAATTTCCGGCGCACTCCGCCGCCTAAAGAACCGGCCCTCTTCTTCCACAAAGGTTTGCGCCTCTTCTTTTACTTCCTCTTTCTCCGGCTCGTCAATTTCTTCTTTCTCCTCGGTCTCTTCGCGCACCGTAAGCTTCACGGGTGCCGGTGGTGCTTTTTTCTTCACGCTTTTTCCGCGTTTTTTAGCAGCAGACGACTCGTCCGACCCGAGCGGCATGCCCTCGGTTGGAATGATGTCAGCGAGCCCTCCCCCGCCGGTCACGCCGCGCCACAATGGATGAGTGCCCTCCATGCCGCTTTCCTTCGCAAAGGCAAGGATGGTTTCGTCTACTGATTCAATGGCCACGGTCTTCCCCGCGTCTTCGGCTTCGCGTTTCAAAAGATGAAAATTCCGCACCGATCGCCCGAGCGCGGATTCCTTCGGCACCACCACCGTCACGTCGTCATCCTGTTCCGCAAGCACCCGATCAATGACCTCGGCAACTCCTTCGTTTTTAAGAACGGTTATTTTCTTCATACTTTTTTCATGCGCGCACGATTACTGCCATTATAGCATACTCACCCATTTATCCCGCAAGCCAGTGCAAGCGCCGGCGGAGTTTTTGATTGATCTCCGAATTGCTCTTGTCGAAATACGCCTCAACGAAGTAGAGCAGAAGACGCGGAATCGCGCGGCCTTCACCCGTAAGCTGCAATTTTGCCCCAGATCCCGGCAGGGTAAAACCAAGTTCCGTCACCACTTCGCGCGCGGGGTGCTCCTCAAGCGTTACTTTGCCGTGCCGGTGCGGTAGTGGCAGCGGCAGCGCATGTGGCATATCAAGATATGCCGCGCCTTGTATCTTCCCTTTTTCTATTTCATGGAAGAACGCCGTAAGCGCCGGCTCTACTACCTTTTTGAACGCCCGGGTGGCATCCGCCGAGAGTGCCCCGCGGTGATAACGGCAGTAGAGCTTGTGCGCGGTCGCTTCGCTTACTGCAAACGCGCCCATGATCGCTTTTACGATCTCGGAAAACGACCAGTTGAGCCGCTCGCGATACAGCACCGCGTAGTCCCCTTTTGGTTTTTCGAGAATCGAAAGCGACGCACCCACTTCGGCCGCCGCGATAAGATTTAATGGGAACTTTCGCACGCGCGAGAGCGCCTGCAAGTGCGTTTGCGCCGCTTCGGCGAAAAAGAAACCCTCCGACGCACCGAAGAACGGCTTCAAGTCATCAAACACCGGCCGCGTCGTAAAGATGAATTCCAAAAGCAGCTCAATGCGCTTCCCCGTGGAACCCACCGCGCTCGCGAGCGCTTTCCCGTCAACCTTAAAATGCTCGGCGCGCGTGGCAACGAGCACGGTGTCTAAATCGTTTGCATGCAGACGCTGCGCCGCCTCGGTGCGGCAACCATTGAAGATCTTCGCCATCGCTTGTGCGATCAGGTTCTCCAGTTCTGCCACGGTGATCCTGCTTTTTATATTCGCGTGGTCGCGCGCGAGCGCGAGTGGCACCGGGATCGTGGTTGCAAGCGTGGAATCCGCCACGGCGATCACCCGCCGCCGCGCGTTAAAGAAATGCTTTCCCTCCCAAGATTTTTCCGCCACCCGCCGCGCGGGCGATTTTAAAAACTTCGCGAGCGGCACGCCCTCCTTCAATTTTTCAAAAACAATGTTTCGATCGTCATCAACGCTCAAAAACAATCCATTCGTGCCCGAAGGCGTAATTTCCAACACTAAAAATTTTTCTCGCGGCCGAAAGAAATCCCAGTTCACCCTTTTATTGTACTCCTTGAGGTTGGGACGGTAAATAAAATTGAAATGCCCGCTCCGGAAAGCCGGAACGGGCAGAGAAAAACGACGATCTTAATGTCCAGGGTGAAGCGGGGCCATGGGCCGCTGGTCACGCCGCGGACGGACGCCGGCGA
>CAZNYI010000033.1:0-2271 GCA_964577245.1 uncultured Candidatus Saccharibacteria bacterium | reverse complement strand
CCAGGGTGAAGCGGGGCCATGGGCCGCTGGTCACGCCGCGGACGGACGCCGGCGATGACGCAGTCGTTGCCGTAGGGTTGCTCCACGGGAAGCCCGCGAGCGTCGCAGTAACGATTGACGTAGCCAAAACGGGTACAACCGTACGGCGGCAAAGAAGAGTCGTGAAGGAAAACAACGAATGGCTTCCCGTGCGTCACCGGCGTCGACACAAACTTCATTGCGAAGCGCTCCATCTGTTCCCTACTGGGGCATTCGAGCCCAGCAGCTCTCAGAAATTCGAGCCCTTCCATATAGCTGAAGGGACGACTCGGATCCACGATCTCAATCTCGGACGCCGACTCGAACCTGCCCTCTATGGCAGCTTGGAGATGGGCTCTCAGTTGGAATGCGTTGAACGGATAGCCGTTCAATTGCCGGAGCTGCCGCTTGAGCTCGAACAATTGGCCATCCAACTCACGATACAGTTCGCCTGCGACGATTTTATTCGCCATGACGATTTCTCCTTTTGCGCACCCGCTTTTTTGATTTTTGGACAGGCGGGTTATAGCTTTCAAGCCGCGCTATTTCGGCAGAAAACTTCACGGGCTGAAAGCTATAACCGCGCCAAAAACAGTTGTAAAAGAACGGATATATAATACCAAATAATTTATGAATTGTCCAGCACTCCGCGCACGCGGCGGATGCCTGCGCCCACCGCTTCTTCCTTCGCTATTTTGAAATGCCCGATCTCCCCGGTGTGCGTCACATGCGGGCCGCCACAGAATTCTATGGAATATGCTTTTTCAAATTGCGGGTTTTCCACGGTTGCACCTTTCGGCCCCACAGAATAGACGGAAACGCGCTCGGGATATTTCTGCCCGAACTCGTGCTCCGCGCCGAGCGTCTCTGCTTTCTCGCGCGGCATCTCGCTATGCACCACCGGAAGGTCTTCGGCAATTTTCTCGTTCACAATGCGCTCCACTTCTTTTTTCTGATCATCCGTCATTTTGCCGTCGTAAGAAAAATCCATGCGCAAGCGCTCGCTCGTGATGTTGCTCCCTCGCTGTTTCACCTTTGGCCCCAAAACGAGCTGCAACGCTTTTAATAATAGATGGTGCGCAGTGTGTAGGCGCGTTGTTTTTTCGGATGCGTCCGCAAGGCCGCCCTTGAACATGCCGGCGGATGCGGTGCGCGATTTTTCTTGATGCGACTCAAATTCGGTCTTGTATCCAGCTTCGTCAATCGTGAGCCCGCGCTCTTTCGCGATCTCCCGCGTGAGCTCTATTGGGAATCCATATGATTGATAGAGATCGAACACCACGCCGCCCGCGAGCGCGGCGTGAGCCGTGAGCGATGCCGCCACTTTTTCAAACTCGCGGATTCCATCCTTTAACGTCTTCCGAAATTTCGCTTCCTCCTTATCTATTTCTTTTTTTATCGCATCGCGCGCGGCGAACGTTTCGGGATATGCGTCTTTGTAAGGTGCAACGGCAGCGTCAACCAACGTTGAAAGCTCAACGCCATGGATATCCAGCTGATCGGCATAGCGCACCGCACGACGAATGAGTCGCCGCACAAAATATCCGCGCTCGGTGTTTGAGGGAATGACGCCGTCGCCAATAAGGAAGGTGGCCGCCTTCACGTGGTCGGCAACAATGCGGAACGCCGTGGTTTCTTTTGTGTCGCTCCCGTAGTGCTTTCCTGAAATCTCTTCCAACCGGTCAAGGATCGGACGGTGGCACACCGCAATCACGTCGGGTGTGTTTGCGATCGCCGCCGTCATGCGCTCAAGCCCGCCGCCAAAGTCCACGTTGCGTTTGGGCAGCGGCGAAAACGAACCGTCCGGTTTTTTGACGTATTCCATAAAAACGCTGTTGCCGATCTCCAAAAACCGGCCGCAATCACAGTTCGGGTGGCACTCTTTGCCGAAGTGCGCATCGTGCGGCGCGCCGAAATCATAGAACATCTCGGAATCGGGACCGCCTGGCTCCCCTGCCGGCATTGCTTCGGGCACGCCCGCGCGGCTCCACCAATTCTTTTTTGCGTCGTAATAAAAGATGCGTTCGTTGCCCTTGATGCCTTTTTCATAGCCCTCCGCTTCGGAACCGATGAGTGCTACATCGGCGATTATTCCCTTCTTTTTGAAAAGCTCCTTCCACAATTCGGCGGATTCCGTGTCGCGCGGAAGATTATTTTTCGGATCGCCGATGAACGCCGTCACATAGAGGCGCTTCGGGTCCAGCCCGATCACGTCCGTAAGAAATTCAAAGATCCACGGCAGTTGTTCGTTCT
>CAZNYI010000032.1:0-9764 GCA_964577245.1 uncultured Candidatus Saccharibacteria bacterium | reverse complement strand
ATTATTGCGCACGTTGACCATGGCAAAACGACGCTCGTCGACGCGCTTTTGAAGCAGTCGGTTGGCTTCAAACAGAAAAGTGGCGCAGACACGACGCTCATCATGGATTCCAACGAACTGGAGCGCGAGCGGGGGATCACCATCTTTTCAAAGAATGCGGCGGTGATCTATAAAGGCGTGAAGATCAATATTGTGGACACTCCCGGCCACGCGGATTTTGGTGGCGAAGTGGAGCGCATCATGCGCATGGTGGACGGCGTGCTTCTGCTCGTAGACGCGAAGGAAGGCCCGATGCCGCAGACAAAGTTCGTTTTGCGGAAAGCGATCCAGGCGGGGCACAAAATTGTGGTGGTGATCAACAAGATTGACAAGCCGGATGCCCGGCCGGAATGGGCGCTAAACGCTACCTACGACCTCTTTTTTGAATTGGACGCGACGGAAGAGCAGATTGAGTTCCCGGTGATCTATGCCTCGGCGCGCGAAGGGAAGGCTGGCCTTACAAAAGATTTGAGCCAGATGAAAGACGTGGAAGCGGTTTTTGAAACGATCGTAAAGCACATTCCACCGCCGAAAAAGAGCGGCACGGATATTTTGCAGATGCTCACGGTCAATTTGGCGTATGACAATTATAAGGGCAAGATCGCCGTGGGTCGGCTGTATTCCGGCACGCTCAAAAAGTCAGAGATCGTGGCGCGCGTGACGCGCACGGGCGAGATCAAAAGGGAAGAGCTCACGAGCGTGATGGTGTTTGATGGATTAGGCAAGGTGGAAGTGGACGAAGCCGAAGCGGGAGATATTGTTGCGATTGCAGGCATTCCGGATATTACGATCGGTGAAACGATCACGGACCCGGAGCACCCGATGCCGCTGCCAACGATCGAAATCGAAGAGCCGACCATCAAAATGAGCTTCGGCGTAAACACGTCGCCCTTCAAGGGCCGCGACGGGAAATACACCACCTCGCGCAATTTGAAAGATCGCTTGGAGAAAGAATTGGAAACAGACGTTGCTTTGAAAGTGTCGCCGACCGAGACGACCGACCGCTGGACCGTGGCCGGCCGCGGCGAACTCCACCTCGCCATCCTTATTGAAAAGATGCGTCGCGAGGGGTTTGAACTTGAAGTGTCGAAGCCACAGGTCATTTTCAAAGAAAAAGACGGCAAACGGCTGGAGCCGCTGGAGCTCGTTTCCGTTGAAGTCCCCGAAACCTATAGCGGCGCGGTGATCGAGATGATGGGCAAGCGCCTCGGCCAGATGAAGAACATGAAGATAGACGACAAGCACAACGCGTTTATGGATTTTGAAATTCCGACGCGCGGGCTGATCGGCATTAGGAATAAATTTTTGACGGGCACAAAGGGCACGGGCATCATGAACTCGCTTTTCTTGGGATATGAACCGTACCGCGGCGACATCACGGCTATTCCGCACGGTTCCATTGTGGCCACGCAAAGCGGCCGCTCAACGAACTATGGCCTCGTGACTGCGCAAGGCCGGGGAACGCTCTTTATGGGCGACGGCGTAGAAGTATACGGCGGCATGGTGGTGGGGGAGAACGCAAAAGAGGGCGACGTGATGGTACACGTCTCGCGCGAAAAGCAGCTCACGAACTTCCGCGCAAAGAACGAAGGCCTTGCCCAACAGCTTGAGGTGCCGCTCACGCTTACTTTAGAAAATGCGCTGGATTACATTTCAGAAGACGAACTCGTGGAAGCGACGCCGCAAAACGTGCGCATCCGGAAGCAATATTTGAACGAAAGCGAGCGAAAGCGGGCAGGGAAATAGGGCTCGCGCCCATACCATACGCTTTTAGCGGCATTAAATCTCAAGATGACGCTAGAACCGTATGGTATGGGTGCTCGCTGACGTTGGTTGCAATTCGTTGCGCCATCTGCTATTCTGCCTGTATTGTTCTTTGGCTGGTTGTTTGGTCGAGACGTGGGGTGCCAATTCGCAGAGAGGCGACGATGTGCCCCACGCCGGGGCCATTCGGGCAAGTGGTCCCGCTCCCACATAGTTAGTCGTGCCGGTGAAGGGTAAAACTTTCACCGGCTCTGCGTTTTTATAGATACTTTTATAAATAGCCAACCTTCTTCAGCCACTCTTCGTTCTCCCACTCCCACAGTTTTTTTGCGCCAAGGAATCCTTCAAAATCGGTTTGCCAATAGGGGAATTCTTTCAATTCTATCTCGCCCGTGAGCGCGCCCCACTCATGCGTGCAGCCGCGTGCTAACGCTGCGCCGCCATTCTTCCAATCAACGCGGATCTTTTCGCGCCCGCCTTTGGTGCGTAGGGTGGCGCCGCATCGCAGGCACTTTTGCGTCTGGTCAATGCGTAAGATCCAACGCGTTTGCAAGTTTTGAAATTGGTTTTTGAGCGCGTCCATATATGCCGAGGTCTGCAGGCAATAGTCGCGATAGATGTCTTGTGATGTTTTGATGTCCATGACACCGAACTTTCCGCCGATCGTGGCCAGTGCGTCTATCGTGCCTGCATAACGGTGGTCGTAGTTCACGATGCGGCGCTCAACGAACTCGGCAGAGGTTTGGATGCCGGTCTTTGCAAAGAACGCTTGAAATGCCGCGACGGCGGGCGCAACCATCGCCGGGATCTCGGGATTTTTGCCGAGCAAAAGCGCCTCTACTGCTTCGTGGATCATCGTTCCTTCCTTGGCCGACTGCTCCGTCACGTCCTGCGCCGCTTTATAGCTCGCGGCCTCGCCGTAGTAGCGGTAGAGCGCCGGCTTTGCTTTGATGGAAACGATCTTTGTGACGCGCGGATACCAAACGCCGTCTATGGTGTAACCCGCCTGATCCTTAAAATCGTCCACATTCTTGTATTCGCCGAACATGCTTGCAATGATACCGCAAAGCTCAGCTTTTGGATATAAGCTGGTCGGTAAAATTCACAATGTCTCCGGCGCCCATCATCACGATGACATGGTCGGAGAGGGGAGTGGCGAGCGCGCGAATAGCATTCTTAAGATTGCGCGGGTTGGCAAGATAGAAGAATAATTTGTGCGGTTCGCGTTTTTGGACGATGCGCGCGAGCGCTTCCGAATCAAACTTTGGAAACTTTTCATCCCTGCCGGCCACTTTATAAATAGGGAGGAGGAGGGTTTTATCGGCATCCTTGAATGCGGTCATGAAGTCTTTAAATAATGCTTTGAGCCGCTTGGCTTGGTGTGGTTGGAATACGCAAAGAATTTTCTTGTGAGGATATTTCTCGCGGAACGCTTGGAGGGTGGCCTTGATTTCCGTCGGATGGTGTGCGTAGTCGTCATAGACAAGGGCACCGCTTTTGGCATCACGCGCACGGCGGGCTCCGCCGTCGAACATGCCACGGTATTCCATTCGACGCCAGGCGCCTTGGTATGCACCGATCGCGGCAAGTGTTTTTGATTCCGAAATGCCGAGCGCCTTCCCGAGCTTGTAAACTGCGAGCGCATTTGAAACGTTGTGCACGCCCGGAATTTTTATCGTGCGTTTTATTTTCTTCGCCGCCGGATCGCGCAATGAATACCACAGCACGTTGATCTCATTTCGCTTTGCAATTGCCGCAATCTGCGTGTGCAGCGAATACAAGTTTTTGTCGTCGCGGTTCAGAATGAATGCCCCGCTTGTCCGAGTGTTCGCAAGAAATTTCAAAAACGCCGCTTTCAAATTTGCAAAGCTCTTATAAAAATCCAAATGCTCGCGATCGATATTGGTAACGATCGCAATGGTAGGGGAATAGTGCGTGAATGCGCCGCCGAAGTCGTCGGCCTCAAGCACAAGGTACGGCCCGTGACCGAGGCGCATATTTGTTCCGCCAAGCTCTTTAAGGTTCGTTCCCACCATAATCGTGGGATCTAAACCGCCCTTCATGAGTGCGAGCCCTGCGAGCGAGGTCGTAGTGCTCTTGCCGTGCGAGCCCGTGATCGCGATCGTGGCATATTGCTCCGTGATCCTCCCAAGTGCGTCGGCGTAGGGGAGGGTGCGGATGCCAAGATCCTTTGCCACGGCGAGTTCGGGGTTATTCGGCAAAATGGCTCTATTGTAGATAACGAGGCTCAAATCCCTCCCTATATTGGCCTTTTTGTGCCCAAATTTGACCTGTACGCCCTCCTTTTGCAGCCCCTTGGTGATTGAGCTCGGAGCGATGTCGGAGCCTGAAATGGCCAGTTTTTTGGGTATCGTTGGGTCTTTCGAAATAGCAGCAAAATAGCGGGCTAACGCGCTCATGCCGATGCCGCCTATGCCTATAAAATGAACTTTATTTTGCGACATATCATTGATAGGTGGTGCCAAGGTAGTGGAAGGGATCAAGGTCTTGCCCGGTCGGGTCCGGTCCACAACCGTTCCGCGGCGACATGGTAAACCCGTCTGCGTCAAAAACAGAGAAGTGAAGATGTGTGCCAGTTTCAAAGCCGGTAGCACCAACCGTTCCAATGAGCATTCCTTTCTTAACCGCGTCACCGGGCGAGACGGCGATCGTTCCAAGATGTCCGAACCATAAAACAAGATTGTTCGCGGTATCTTTTATTGCCACATATTTTCCGAAGCCACGATGATAGCAGTAATCGTCCTGATTGCCAGTCGCAAGCACTGTGCCCGTGCCGGGCGCATAGATCGGCGCACCATAGGCCGCAGCGATGTCTATGCCATCATGCCAGCCGTTCGGATAGGCCGCAGAGAACGAGGTGTGGCCGTATCCTTGAGTGACATAGCTCCGCCCCGCGCCATTTTTTGCAAAAAGGCTGAAATCAACGGAAGGAAGCTCGTCGGAACTCTGGTTGGCATATGCCAAACCGCCGCCGGGGAAAAGATGTCCGGCGGAAGTGAGGGCGTAGTTAATGAGAACGAGCGCGCAGAATATGAGAAATACAAAACCAATGAATCTTGCCATTACTATTGATTCTATAGTATTACGGGTACGATGGGGAAGGAGTGAATTTGCCTATCTGCAGCAAAACGCTATATGTCGCACATTATTGCTTTTATGTCGGGTAATGGTTTTAAGCTGTTAGTTCGGTTGCTTTATCTAGCCATTTCCATTCTTCGCGCACGCTTTTGTATTCTTTCATGCTATTGTGGATTTCAATAAGGCGACTCAGATCTTTTTTATCCCATTCTGTTTTTGAAAAATACCTTTCTCCCTTAACTCGATTCGGTCCGATTCGTTGAGTTCGTCGAAAGATTCCCACCGCCTCTTTCCATAAGATAAAATCGTTCAATTTTTTGGCATAAAGCGGATGCGTTTCAAAAAATGGCACTATCTTTTCCGATAGATCGATGATGTCGTTAACCGCATACCTTGCCGAACCTCGTTTTGCGATACTGATATGCCCACAACCAAGAGTAGATTTAATTTTTTCAAGTATACCGTAATCATCCTGTCGTAAAAGAATTGCAAATTCTACGTCCCAATAGAAATAAACAGGGCTGTCTTTCCGTTTATATTTTACGTCGCGGTGAAACTTCAGCGCAAAACACCCTTCGCCATCAACGAAGCCCGCGATATAATCCCCCGGCAATTTTTCAATAACGTTTTCCACGCTACCAGCGTAGCACAATGTTATTAAAAAATTATTAACTAATTCAACGCCCCCAGTACCCAGTCCACGCCGCTCTTTACGAGCCCGAGTATCCACGAAAAGATTCCGAGGATCGCCAGAAAAAATCCGGAGATGTGAAATCCGGCGACGCCATAGAGCCAGTTATCAAATTGATCGAATTCATTCTTGAACCATGCGGTGATCCAGTCGCTGCCGTGCGGCGCGGAAAGGTTCGTTTGAGTCGGCGTCGTTGGGACGTTTACCGAGCCGACATTGTTGATGCTGCGAAAGAAGTTCTCGAACGGCGCCGCGAGGTTGCCCAAGCTTGAGCCGATGGTCCCGCCCGCCACGGGCGTGGTGGCACTAGCTCCGTTTCCCGAACCAGTTCCCGGCAAAACAGAATATGCCCGGGCAGTATCAATATTAATGTCCGGTACCGTAAACGGAAAAACAACGGCGGTCGCGCCGATCAATGCAAGCAGTACCAATCCGAAAGTTTCCAAGCGCCGCCTCATATCGTTCTTTTATTATATCATTATCACTTCGCGAGCTTCGCTAACGCGGTGCCTATCCGCTTCATTGATTCTTCTTTGCCGAGCACTTCCATGATTTCTATTGGATCGGGGGACGCCTTTTGCCCGGAGAGCGCAACGCGCAATGGCCAGAGGGTGATTCCCCTCTTTTTTTCGCCAATTACGGTCGCTACGGTGTTCGCAAGGATTTCACGTTGGAAGTTTCTCTGATCAAGTGCCGCCAGTGCATCGCGTACGGCGGCAAGCGCAGCCCGCGTTTCTTCTGCGGAACTTTCTTTCCAAACAAGAAGCGATGGTTCATAGTCCGGCAGCGCAAAGAAAAATCCGCCGAGCGTTATGAAGTCCAACAAGGTGCTTGCGCGGCCGCGCTCAACACCAACTATCTTTTCAAGCATTGTCTTATCGTATGTGGCGTCCGTCGGCAGCGTGGCCGTGAGCGCAAGGATCTCTTTTGCGATCTCTTTGTCGCTCATCGCTTTCAGGTGCTCGCGGTTCAGCCATTCCAACTTTTCTTCGTTGAATACCGCGCCGGCCTGCTGCACGCGCGCAAGATCGAATTCATCAATAAGATCTTTTATCGGGAGCACTTCGCGGTCGTCCTTCGGATGCCATCCAAGCAGCGCCAAGAAGTTCACGAGCGCCCCGGGCAGGTATCCCTTCGCGCGGTACGAAAGCAAGGCCACGTCGCCGTAGCGCTTGGACATCTTGCTTCGGTCGGCGTTCAAGATGAGCGGGATGTGCGCATAGATGGGCTCGCGGAACCCTAGTGCTCGCTGCATGAGGATTTGCTTCGGCGTGTTTGAAAGGTGCTCTTCGCCGCGGATCACGTGGCTGATCTTCATCAGCTCGTCGTCCACCACAACGGCAAAGTTATAAAGCGGCGTTTCCATGTCTTTTGCAATCACAAGGTCGCCGAAAAGCGCCGCGTCGAACGAAACCTTGCCGCGCACAAGATCTTTGAACTCAACGGTCGTCTCTGGCACCTTAAAGCGGATCACTTCCGGCGTGCGGCCCGGTGGTGGCGTGGTGAGATTGCGGCAGTGACCGTTGTATTTCGGCGCAGCGCCATGTGAGAGTGCGGCCGAGCGCTGGGCTTCCAACTCGTCTTTGGTGCAATAGCAATAATACACGTCGCCTTTATCGAAAAGCTGTTGCAAATATTTTTCATAGATCTCCGTGCGCTCGCTCTGGCGATATGGACCGAAGTCGCCCTTCGTGTCCATGCCCGGCAGCCGGTTGCCGTTTGGGAGCAGTCCTTCGTCCCAATCCAAACCAAGCCACGCGAGACCCTCAACAATGTCGTGCTCAAATTTTTTGTCGGAGCGCTCTTTGTCGGTGTCTTCGATGCGTAACACAAAGGTGCCGCCGTGTTTGCGGGCAAAAAGCCAGTTGAAAAGCGCCGACCGGGCGCCACCCACGTGGAACGGTCCCGTCGGGCTTGGCGCCATCCGGACGCGTACCGGAACTTCTGGTTGATTTACCGAGGATTTCGTCATATATCCCCTATTTTACCTCATTTTCCGTTGAATTTCTAGCTCTGACCGAACCATATGTTTTAATGCTATTTCTCTGCGTTGTAAAGTGCTTGGATTTCAGCTGGAGGGAGGGTGCGGTTGTAGATGCGGACGTCATCGATGAGGCCTTGAAAATAACCATATCCCGAATCTCCGAAATAGTTGTTGCTCCCAGAGGTTGTGTTGAGAATCGCGCCGCTTCTTGAATTTACTAAAACGCCATCGACGTAGAGTACTTGGTTTGAACCGTCATAGGTAAATACAATGAAGTGCCAATTATTGTCATTCACAATAGTAGTACCGCCATCTATTCTATTCGCTCCCCCTTGTTGTTTGAAAGATGCGTAGCCAGGCGTTACGATATACAAAATATTGTCATAGCCCGTTCCTCCATTCCCGTAATTAATGATCCCAAAGCCCCCACTGCTCTGAGATGTCTTGATCCATACCGTAAGTGTTCTTGAAGCGTTTGCCATAGGAAATAAAATAGGGGTCGTAGCACCAAGCGAAGCCCTCGTGCTTGTCCCGTCAAAGCTTCCTCCCCACGTCCCTACTTTCCCTGCGGAGTAGTAGCCACTCGTGCCTGCGGGAGTTCCTGACCATGTCCCATTGTTCCCGCTCCCTGATTTGTCCACCGTCGTGGATCCCGCGCCTTCGTCCATCGGCCAGTAGCCCACAAGTCCCGTGGGGCTGAAGAGCACGGAGACACTGGGGTTGTTGCCTTTGATCACGGCTTCAGGAAAGAGAGGAGTTGGCGGGTTTGTGCCATATTGCTGCTTGTATTTGCTTGATTCCATGATGGCAGCAACGGCATATTGGGTGCCTTGTGCTGAGTAGCTATAGAAGAGGCCTGAGCTCGTCTGGTTTATGGGGTCTTGGGGGAGCTGCCCCAAGGGGCTACCAGTACTAAGGGTGCTGAAATTGAGGGGGAGCCAGCCGGTGCCGTCATTCTTGCGGGCAGTACTACTTGCCGCACATTGCCAATTTTGGCCAGTCGAGGTCGAGAGAGCGGGGAGGTTCAATCCTTGGCATTGGTTCCCCGTGGTGCTCGTGGCCGTGGGATCCGTGATACTGATGTAGCTAGTGGAAGCAAGACCCAAGGAGGCACTGCCGCCGGTATCCGTGAGGAAAAGGTTCACTGCGGTTGTGAGGGTCGCCATGTCAGAGATCCGGTTCGCATCCCTGGCCTGCTTCAAAAGCTCAACGGGGTTCAGGGTGAGAATGACGACAACCGAGAGCACCGCGATGATCGCGATCACAATGAGGAGCTCGATCAGGGTGAAGGCGGGAGAGGAGCGGGACATGCGATTTATCAGAGCGCCAGTATCTCCCCTGCTATTTTCTCCGCCGCATCGGGAACAAAAAACTGGCGTGAAGCCGCGCTCATCTTCGCGCGCAGGTCGGCGTTGGCAAGAATAACTTTGACTTGGTTTATAAAAATGCCGGGCAAAAGGTTTCCTTCTTCTATCACGACTGCCGCGCCGGCTTTTGCGAACGCGTAGGCGTTCAGCTGCTGGTGGCCGTTCGCCGATTCGCTGAGTGGGATCAAAATGGCGGGCAAGCCGAACGCGGCGACTTCGGTGATGGTGCTGCTTCCGGCGCGGGCAATCACAAGGTCGGCGGCGGTGAGGGCGATGCCCATTTTGCCGCCCGGATTACTTGCGTCGTCAGTTAAATAGCCAACGGCCTGGTAGCGATTCTTGAACGATTCGTCTATCACGGCCGCGCGGGACATTTTTTGCACATCGGCAATATTTGCCATGCCGGTTTGGTGCAGCACCTGTGTTTCTTTGAGAAGTGCAGTGAGGTTTGCGAGAATAAAATCATTCACGCGTTGCGCGCCCTGCGAGCCACCTAAGATGAGCGTGAGCGGATCGGTTGGGCTGAATCCCATCGCTTCTTTTGCAAGTTCACGCGAGGTTTTGTCGGTGAAAAGTTCACTGCGTACCGGCGTACCGGTGATGACTGTTTTTCGGTCGTCAAAATATTCTGCGGCTTCTTCAAAGCTCACGAATATCTTTTTTGCAAAGCGAGCGGAGACAAGGTTCGTAAGTCCGGGTTTGGCGTCCGATTCATGGATGGCAACGGGAATGTGATAAAACCAGGCAGCCAAAACCACGGGCAGGGCACCGGTGCCGCCTTTTGAAAATACTACATCAGGCATGATTAAAAAAAGCTTAA
>CAZNYI010000031.1:8836-10002 GCA_964577245.1 uncultured Candidatus Saccharibacteria bacterium | reverse complement strand
TTGCCGATCAAAAACTGCAAACTCGCCATCTTTCCTTTTTTGTAATCGTCCACGGCCGCTTTGTTCTCGGCGATGATCGCAAGCACGACCGCACCGATCTCATCTTCGTTTGAGGCCACACCAATATTCCCACTCGTTGCAATATCCTCCGGATCGTCGCCGGTCGCGAGCATCGTCACAAGCATATCTTTTGCCTGGCGCGTTGTCAGTTTTTTCTCTTCAAGTAACCCTGCAAGATGTGCCAAGTGTTCCGGCGTTACCTTCAAATCCGCAAATGAAACGCCCTCTTGGTTCATGAGTCCGCGGAGGTCGCTCGTAAGATAGTTATAGAGCAACAGTGCGCCTGCATCGGGGAAATCCTCTTTCAATTCAGACATCGCAGCTTCAAAATAATTCGCGGTGGCGAGGTCGGACACCAAAATTTCCGTTTGTTTTTCATTTAGGCCGTATTCCCTTGCGAACCGCACGCGCTTTTGCGCCGGCAATTCGGGCAGAGCGGCGTGCAAGCGTTCAGGTTCAAAACCTGCCGTTTCAAATGGCGGAATGTCGGGCTCCGGGAAATAGCGGTAATCATGCGCTTCCTCTTTTGAGCGCTGGGAGAATGTTTTTTGCTTCACCTCGTCCCACCCGCGCGTTTCTTGCGTCAACTTCTCGCCGCTTTCAAGCGCCGCCTTCTGCCGCTTCAATTCGTATTCGATCGCGTCGTGCACCGCTTTGAACGAATTGATGTTCTTGAGCTCCACCTTCGTGCCCATATCCCAGCTCACGTTCGCCTCAATGCGCATCTGCCCTTTTTCCATGTCGGCATCCGAAACGCCAAGGTAGCGCAAGATAAGCTGCAGCTCGCGCGCAAACGCCGTCGTGTCTTCCGCGCCGTGCAGGTCGGGCTCGGTCACAAGCTCCATGAGCGGCATGCCTGCGCGGTTATAATCTACGAGCGATGCACTGCCGTCGCCGTGCGCAAGCGTGGCCGTGTCTTCCTCAAGGTGCACGCGCCGCACGCGCACGCCGTTCAGCGTGCCGCCCTCAATGAGCGGTTTGTCGTATTGTGAAATTTGGTAGCCCTTTGGAAGGTCGGGATAGAAATAATTCTTACGGTCAAATTTTGCGACCTCGTTCACGCGGCCGCCGATCGCGAGTCCCACTTTAATAACGTCCTCGATCGC
>CAZNYI010000031.1:7120-8736 GCA_964577245.1 uncultured Candidatus Saccharibacteria bacterium | reverse complement strand
GCCGCAAAACCATCCGCACGCCGAAAGTGATCGCCGACCCGGTCTATGGAATAGTAGACATCCGGCAGGTGTTGCCGATGGTAGAAACCGAGGCGTTCCAGACCTTGGGCGATAAGCGTCAGCTCGGCATGGCCTATCTCACCTTCCCCTCTGCTACGCACACACGCAAAGCGCATTCGCTAGGCGCCTATCATGCCACGCGCGAGCTTGCGGACCGGTGGCTCGCGCTCGGCTTTATCAACAAGCGCGAAGGCGACGCACTCACGGCCTATGCGCTCTATCACGACATCGGCCACCCGGCATTCTCGCACGTCACAGAACCGTTTTGCCCAGCACCCGTGGGCATCCACGGCATGAGCAAGAACAGCGCGCTCTCGCTCGCCATCATCCGCGAACACAAAAAGGAAATTACGGCGTGCGGCATTGATTTCAAATTAGTGGAAGCCATCGCGAGCCACACCCATCCGCTCCATGTTGCCGTGAGCGACAAAAATCTCGGCATGGAAAAACTGGATTATCTTGAACGCGACGGCGCGCTTACTATTTTAAGCCGCCCGTCGGGCATTTCCTATCTTCGTCGGCATATCTATTTCGTGAACCACACGCTCGCGGTGGACGAAAAAGTGGTGGATAACGCGATCGAAGCGCAGAATTTTTATCTCAAGATGTATAAGAATGTGTATCTGCGCAAAGCGTCCGTCATCGCCCAGCGCATGATGCAAAAAATGGTTCATCACCTCATCGACGCCGGCGAGCTTGCACCCGGCGACCTCTTGAGGCTCACCGACTCCGAACTGTTAGGCATCATACATCTTTCAAACAACCCCACCGTGAGCGCACTTTATCGCCTTTTAAAACGCCGCGACCTTTTCCGCGAAGCCGTCGTCGTGCGGCCAACGCGGTTCATGGACATAGAAACAAAACCCGAAAAAGGAGTTGCGATCTTCGGTGCGGAAAAACAAATAATGGCTCGCCTTGTGCGCGACCCTCGGTTCCAGGTCAAGAACCAGGCTGGCATCGAAGCTGTGGAGGCCACGATCGCAGCAATCGCCGGCATTCCCGCTGAAGCCGTCCTTGTGGTACCCATCGCAACCCCGGAGCGCTTTGACGCGCAGGATATTATGATCTACCGCAGTCAGGGCGGCGGTAAAAAGCTGGTGTCCCTGCGAAAGCAATATCCCGCGCACTTCAAAAATCTTGAGGAGGTTGCACAAAGCTATCTCGCCTTCCGCGTGTGCACCACCGAAAAATACCGCCGCGCGCTTTCGGTACCACGAGTGGCAAAGAAGATTTTTAAACTCCTGGCAAAATAAAAGCAAAAGCGGCACCATCCTGTAGGATGATGCCGCAACCAATCGGTTCTGCACGCGGCGCCCTCAGAAAACGACGCCGCATTCGAGCTTCGGAAAATATAAATTGGCATGAGCGCGGCTGGCGAGCCACATCGGCGCGTTGTCGGACCCGCCGATAAGCTTCAGCTCAAGGAGCAATAACGCCGCCTCGGCGTGGTCAACCTTGAAGCCGCCGAGTGCCAGGATGAACCCCCTGCCCCGGATCGCCCCGCCGGAGTGTCTCCACGTCGGTACGTTGTTCTTGAATACGGCGAAATGAGCAGG
>CAZNYI010000031.1:0-7020 GCA_964577245.1 uncultured Candidatus Saccharibacteria bacterium | reverse complement strand
TTATAAAGCAGAAAGGGCTTGACGAAGCAAGCCGCTCGGTTTGGTGTGATTTTTTAAGATATTTTTAATGGGTGATTGGTTATGATGGAGCCCATGCGCTCGGGCGAAAACAATTACGCCTTCATTGACAGCCAAAACGTTTATTTGGGCGTTCAGCGCCTCGGCTGGAAATTGGACTTCAAAAAATTCAGGATTTATCTCCGTGAAAAATATGGGATTACGAAAGCATATCTTTTCATTGGATATCTTCCTGAGAATCAGAAGAGGTATAACGCCCTCCTGAGTTTTGGCTATGATATTATTTTTAAAACGGTGCAGCGAAACGCGGACGGAATCATCAAGGGTAATTGCGATGCCGAATTAGTATTACAAGCGATGATTGACTATGCAAATTATGATAAAGCCCTCATTACGACCGGGGATGGCGATTTCACCTGTCTCGTAAAACATTTGGATAAGAACGATAAGTTCGAGTGTCTCCTGGCGCCCAGTAAGCATGGCTGCGCGCGACTTTTGAGAGAAGCGGCGAAGGGAAAATGGCTTTCAATGGAAACCCTTCGGAACCGGCTCGCCCACCAAAAATGAAAAGCACCGCTTAAGGACGGAACCTTAAGAAGTGCTTTTCGCGTTGTGTGTAATTATGGTAGCAAACCAACCAAACTTGTCAAACACTATTTAATAATTTTTTAATCCACCACCTCTATCCCCATGTTCTTTGCGGTGCCGCGGATAATCCGCTCGGCCGCATCAAGGTCTGTCGTATTCAAGTCGGGAAGTTTCTTCTCTGCGATCGCGCGCACGTCGGCGCTCGTCACTTTGCCCACTTTTGTGGTAAGCGCATTTGCCGCGCCCTTCTCGATACCCGCCGCCTTCTTCAAAAGCGCCGCTGCAGGCGGAGTCTTCAAAATAAACTTAAAGCTCCGGTCCTCAAAGATCGTGATCTCCGCCGGAACAATGTCCCCCTTCATCTCTTTCGTTGCGTCGTTGAACTGCTTGCAAAACTCCTGCAAGTTAATGCCCTGCGGACCCAGCACCGTGCCGACCGGAGGCGCCGGATTCGCCGCACCCGCCGGCAACTGAAGCTTAATAACGGTTTTTATCTTCTTGGCCATGGCTTTATGAATGTAGGTATATATTACACAAGACTGGCCAGGAAATCAAGCAGGCGCACCTCTGGCACAAAAAAAGCAGCCCCCGCCATTGGAGCTGTTTTTTTGTATCTTCCTTTAGCGTTCGTCGAGCTTAGTTGGTAATAGTAACGGGAATCGCAACACTTGTACTATTCGCGCTGGAAAGGGAAAGGTTATAGGTGCCCGCCACTGACCAACGTCGCAACGGCCATCGTTTGACCTCCCGCCTGATTACAGCTATAGGCGCTATTACTCGACTGACCCGCTGCCACACATCCCATAAAGCCAGTAGCATTAGTCGAGCCCGGTTGATCCGACGTGAGGACGTCCGCATAGACGTCCATTGCAATGCTGCTTTTCGGTAAGATCACAAGAGAACTTCCGGAAATCCCTGCGCCGGTATTATTCGCGATGACAGAATATCCATTACCGAATTGGACACCATTCACCATAACCTTGAAATTCTGGAACAGGCTGGCACTCGGGCCGCCCTGGATCGTGACGCTCTGAACAATCACCGCCTCAGAGCTCGGGTTGCTCAAAACATAGGAACCGATCTTCACGCTTGCAGAACCGGTAACCACACCGCCAGACGGGAAAGCGCTGTTTGCGGAAACTGATAATGTTGTTCCACCCGTTACCGTGAAAGTTGCTTGTGGGTAATTAGTGCAGCTTATTCCCAGACAATTTTGCACGGCAAACTGATATACCCCCGGAGCGATCGACGCGGGAATCTGAACCTCGGATCTTCCATCTGCCGCATAGCCAACGGAACTAAGACCGCCGCCCACCGCAACTCCGTTCTGAAGAAGTACGTATTGATTGAATCGATTCGGAGAGCAATCAAGAGGATTGACGCCACCACTACAGACACTGAAGCTCCCCGTAAGTGCGATCGTCGTTCCCGCAGGGCCGGAGGTGGGAGAAATCGAGAGAGCGTTATTTGAAGTCGACCCCGACGTAAGAGGAATAATACTGAATGTCGCTGCGCTTGTCGCTATACTGTTGCCCGCGACCATCATCGTAAAGTTGTTGCCCGAATACGTGCTGGGCACGTTCCATACATAGGAACCGGTGTTGGGCACGTTTCCTATACCCAGAATCGGGACGCCGCTCTGATTGGCGAGATTGAGGCCAACATACGACGCTGGATCCCCGTTCGGATTCCATTTGATCGTAAACGGTTGTCCTTGCGTAAGTGTTTCGCCGCCATTTGGAGAAATAACGCTGATGCCGGCCGAGGGCGTCGTTGCCGCCGTGATCGTAAATGGAGCCAATGGGTAAGTGGTACAACTTTTACCGAGACAATTCTGCGCGGCGAGTGTATATACTCCAGGCGCGAACGAGGAAGGAACCTGGACCTCCGGCCCACCGGATGCAGAATTGCCAATACCAGGGAGGCCTTGTCCCACTACTGACCCGTTCTGGAGGAACACATATTCATTGAAACGATTCGGGGAACAATCAACCACAGCAGTAGTGCCGCCGCAAACATTGAAAGGAGATGACAACGTGATTACGGTGCCCACGGGACCTGCGCTCGGATAGATCGAGATAGAGCTGGACGTCGGTGTTGGAACAATAGGATTGTTACCGTTGCACCCAAACAACGAGTTGAGCTTCGCCCGCGTTGCTTTCCCCGCATAACCCGTGCCATTACTTAAGCCATTAGGAGTAAGAACGACACTGGCATATTTTTGCTGGAATCCTGTGACAGCCGCTGCTGTTTGGTCGTCAAAAGTACCGTTTGCCATAACCGATTCGCCGTCTTTCTGGAGCGCGGTCTGAAGTGCGGTGACTCCCAATCCGGTCATGCCGATAGAAAGATTGGTATTGAAGGTATAGCACCAAGCGGCGGAACCACCCTGAGTAAGCGCAAGTTGCTGCTGGAGCACTTGGAGCTGGGCTTCAAGCTGTTGGATCTCCGCCTGCAGTTGGGCAGTCGTCATCGACTGAGCCGACACGGCCACCGGCAAAACAAAAACGGCGAGCACCAATGCCGCCAAGACCTTACTGTTTATGTTTTTCATGCATTTAGCATACCACTTTTCAACAAAAGTGCAAATATCGTATAAGGATTCATTTTGCCTTGACCAACTCAAACGTCTCGTTTGCTTTGTCAAAAATACGGAACGTTTGCAGGGACCCTGAAAACCATTTTTCTCTTTTCGGAGGTTGTTTTCCGAAGCACCTCGGAAAGCGTTTTTCCGCTGGCGATAACCTTCGTATAATCTTTGGACAAAACAATCCACTTATTAATGTAGCCCTTTGTCACTTCAAAGATGTTTGGTGTTTCAATTATTTTTTCCATTATTTCATTAATACGATACACCCAACTGTTCCATCGCTACCACGCGGTTAAAGTTTATCATCGGCACCTTCGTATTGAAAGCCATATAGAGGCGTAGGTCATCGGTGAGAACGATCCACTTATTCTTTTCGGCGGCTTCGATGAGAGAGATGTCGGTAAAACCGAATTCAACGATTGCCCCGTTCTTTAAAAGAACTTTGAGTGGGATGCAATATTCCTGATGTTTTTCGAGCTCGCGAACCAGCGCGAGAAAGTAATCGTTCCGATACTCTTCCCCAATTTTCTTTGAGAGCATATTCACCTCGGAAAGGACGTGGGGCGTGATAATGATCTTGCCCGGAAAACGTTGAAATATCTTTTCTATCAGCTCAAACTGCTTCTTTTTATAGTATTTACCGTTCTCCGTAAGCAGTGGGCAGTGCTCAACATAATCGGGATCATACACGCCAACTAGAAAGAGAAGTAGCGCACTGGTATCCACTATTAAGTGCGTGTCATAGTGGCTAAACCGAAACCGCTCTATCTCATCCAGATTTGACAGGTTATTTTCCATCCACCGGTTTCATTTCAAGGACGCGGCCGTCGGTATCGTCCACCTCGAATTGCTTGTATTCCCGTTTTTTGTCAAACGGAAAATCACCGACGTTATCATAGCTCAAAACCAGCTTCCAAATCGTTTTTTGGTCTTTGGTAACCGGTTGAATCGCCTCAACCCTCACGTCGGTAATTTTTTGCGTCGGCGGAATTATATCGGCCAAATAATGGAAGGCCGCCAACACCACTTCTTTTGGAGCTTTATTTGGCATGGCATTTGATTTAGAACGGTATATCTTCTGTCTTTATCTCTTCCTCTTCAAGGTTGATGACGGGGATCTCTTCCTGTGGCGGAAGCTTGGTGTCAAAATCTGACGGACCGCCCGACGCCCCCGACTCCTCTTTGGCTGCGCGCGGGGCGCCGCCACCCTGCCCACCGCCGCCACCGAACGGCCGCGGCCCAAGCTGCATGCGTTCGGCCATGATCTCGGTGGTCCGACGCTGGCCGCCCTGCTTGTCCGTCCAGCTCCGCGTGCGGAGCCGCCCCTCCACGAGCACCGTGGCGCCCTTCACTAGGAACTGCGCCGCCACCTCCGCCTGCCGCCCCCACAGGACGACATTGTGGAACTCCGGCTCCTCCTGCTTGGCGCCGTTTTTATCCGTCCACACCCGGTTCGTAGCCACGCCAAGCGTGGTCACGGACTGCCCGCCCGGCGTCGTCCGCAGCTGCGGATCCGCCGTCACCCTCCCGACTATTATTACTTTGTTTAAATCCATGCCCCTATTCTACCACAAAAGGCATTAAATATATTTTAAAAGAAACTTGACAGGGTTTGGCTGCGCTATGGTCTTTTTCGCTCGCACGAGAGACGAGTTCGCGAAAAAGACCATAGCGCAACCGCACGATTTTTAATAGAGGAATGCCCGTCGGTTTCCCGGCGGGCATTTTGATTTGCAGCAGTATAGCTGCGACTACGAACCGTAGCGCGAGCGCCACCGTCGTGCCACCCCGATTAAGGTGGCGGCGGCGAGGCCGGAAGAAACCGCGAGCACGAACTTGACGGGCGGTTCCACGACGTGGAGCGCGCCGGCAAGAACGGCAAGGGCGATGACCGCGAGGATGACCATCGTGCGGATCCCCGCTCGGCGGTTGCGCACTTCGTTCTGAAGTACCGCTTTTGTTTCTTCAATCAAGCGCCGCGCCGCGCCGAAGCTCAGCGGCCGGAACGTTGCGAACTGCCACTCCTTGCTGCCCATCACGAACGAAGAGAAGGGCACGAAGAGCGATCGGGTCTCAACGCGGCAACCAGCGGTCAGCGTTTGCATGTCCGCATAGTTGCCGGTGCGATTGCGGTTGATGTTGATGGGATACGCGTGGCCGTCCGAGCAGAACACCATCGCGTTTGGCACGACTTGCAACGTCACCATGCCGTCGGAATAGTGCTGGCCGCTCGCCTTGCATTGCCGGGCATATTCCGCCCTGGCCGCTTCATACTGCTCGCGAGTGACGAGAGCCGTGACGCCGTTGTTCTCGCTCTGATACAGCACCGGCGTCATGGCGTCGAATTCGCGCCGATGTATCGATTTCACTTTCCACAGGACGCCTTGCGCCGCAAATGCGGTCAGGAGCATACCGACGAACATGAAACCGATCAGCTCAACCGCTTCCCATCCGTAGAGCAGATGCCCCGTCCGGACTTGTTCGGCGATTGCGGTGCCGACGTTGGTAACGTTGGTCAGGAGGAACACTCCACCCATGATGTAGGTCGTGAGAACCACCGATCCGGCAATCATAGCCATCGCGGCGGCGTAAACGTTTGCGCTCTTGCTATCGTATTGCATTGTCAATCTCCTTATTGCCTGCCTATTCTTGTTCCCCGTTCCTGAACTGGTTTTGATCAGGTTTTTCAGGGTTAGGAGAGGCCTTATGGCTCTGGATATAGTTTACCATAGCCGATTGGCAATGTCAATAGCCGTAGCCGCTTCTGTTGATGCTTAAATAATTCTTTCCAATTCTAAGGTCGTAAGCTACTTATGAACTTAGGGTTGGGAGGAGGACGGATAGCCGCCCTCCTCGGATTTATGTTTGGGGGTACACCCCGGTCCCCCTGGCGCGATTGAGGTGTAGGAGCACATCGCAGAGCTTGTCTGCGAGTGCGTCGTTGCGAGCCTCCGCGGCCGCCATCATCGCGTGAGAGACCACCCACGCCAACTTGCCGGCCTGCTGCCTCGTGCGGCACCGCGCACACTCGCATGCAGCAAGGTGGTCCTTGAGATCGGGCGCGTCAGCTTGAGCGTTCCTGCAGCACAACATATGAATTCCTCCTGATATTCTTATACTATAGAAACTGCCATTTGTCCAGCTTTCAAGCGCAAATTCAATCTTCGCGGCGGGTTGTACTAAAAAGGATATATAAACGTAGTTTGGGCCGCTCCTTTCGGAACGGCCCATGTGAAGATGTTGTTGTGAGACTACTTGGTTGCGGCGATGTCAGTGCCCAGCTTTCCGTTCCACGCGGGCATCTCCTCCAAATTGTAGAGGGTGTTGCCATCGCTGAAGTCGGCAAACGGTACGGGTGCGTCCACGCGGAAGCCAATCGTGTTCAGATCGACCTTCGCCATGGCATCCTTCAGCGAGGGCGCGGTGATGATCCCGAGCTGCTCCCAGCAAACCGGCATCACGCCGGGGCCGGATGTCTTCTTGCTGAAGATGTAGAACTTCTGCGGTGCGGTGGCGGCGATCGCCACTCTCGGACTCGAGCAATAGTACGCGAACAGACCGAGCTTCGCGCCCTTGCCCTCGAATTTCGCGTAGGGGCGTTCACCCATCCTGAACGACAGCGAGTAGAAGGTATCGCCTTGCTCCACGACATGTTCTTCCAACCCATTCACTTCCACGAGGGCAAAACGCTGCCGAAGCCCGTCTTGGGCGATGCCGAATTCCCAGGGTTCGCCGTAATACACGAAGTACTTGGGATTGGATGGCTCTTCGCTGGCCGCGCGTCCGTTTTCGATGTTCGGCACTTGGCTGCCCAGCCTGCGTTG
>CAZNYI010000030.1:0-10706 GCA_964577245.1 uncultured Candidatus Saccharibacteria bacterium | reverse complement strand
TTCCCGCGCCTGCCGCTTCCAAAAATTTCTCTTTGCCGCGCTTTTATTGACGGCCATACTCACCACCACTCGTGCCGAAGTGGTTCCTTGGTTGTTTTTTTTTGTTTTTAATATGAAATAGGGTGTCCCCGCCGTTTGTTGCCAGTCCGTACGGGATTCCCGGCCCTGCAACCGCGATGGTTTTAAAAGCATCGCAAAATTTGCGCGTTGGTATGCGCGTTAGACGGTCAGCCGCTGCCTTTTCTTTGCCCGCCGTCGTGTTATCACCTTACGACCACCCGGAGAGCGTTGCCGCTTCAAGAAACCATGCGTCCGCCTCCGTTTCTTTTTCTTGGGATTATACGTAAACGACATCCTGAGGATAATAGCACGAAAATAAATCCAACGCCAGCCCCCACCCGCCCCGGCGACGGGAGCGCCAAAATGAGTTATCCACACCTCGTGCACAATTCTTTTGATTTGACTCTTTGACTCGCGAGGCGTAAGAGTTAATAATGAACAAACAACATTATGGATCTTGAAAAACTTTGGCAATCAACCCTTGGGGAGATGGAGATCCAGCTTACGAAAGCCAATTTCTCGATGTGGCTACGGGACAGTCGTTTAATCGACCGTCGGGATGGCGCGCTTTATGTGGCCTTACCGAGTAGTTTTGCGAAAACATGGGTTGAAGACAAGTATCATAAAAATATTTTGGGGATATTGCGGAACATGGACAGTTCCGTTAAAAAAGTTGAGTTTGTGGTAAATTCACAAAGCACGGTACCGCAAAAAACAACAGTGGATGCGCGTGATTTGAGCAAAATCGATTCCGCCGAGCTCGAATTTAGCTCTGTCGACCCCGTGACTTGCCTCAACCCGCACTATACCTTCTCGTCATTCGTCGTCGGGCCCTCAAACGAGCTGGCGTTCGCGGCAGCAAAAGCGATCACTGAACAAATTGGGAAATATAATCCGTTTTTTGTGTATGGTGGGGTCGGCTTGGGGAAAACCCATCTCATCCAGGCGGTGGGGAATGAGATACTTACAAAATACAATAAGAAAATACGGCCTATGTATGTTCCTTCGGAGCAATTCACACGCGAAGTGGTGTGGGGGTTACGCAATGACCGGATAGAAACCGTAAAAAAGAAATATCGGGACACCGACGTGCTTATTATCGATGATATTCAGTTTATTGGCGGGAAGGAAAAAACTGAAGAAGAATTTTTCCACACTTTTAATGCGCTTTATGAGAATAATAAGCAGATTATTATTTCTTCCGACCGGCCACCACAATCCATTCCAACCCTTGAGGAACGCCTTAGGTCGCGTTTTGAGGGCGGTTTTGTTGCTGATATTGGTTACCCGGAGTATGAGATGCGGGTTGCTATTATTCGGGGCAAGCTTTCGGAGGCGCAGCGAGATCTTAATGAAGATGTAATAGATACGTTGGCGCGGCGGCTCCGAAAGAACATCCGTGAGATGGAGGGGGTGCTTAAAAAGCTTTTGTTCCTGCAGGAACAGCGGCATATGGAGATAACAAAAGCGGTAGCGGAGGATGTTATAGAAAAATCCACCAAGAACCTATCAAAACGGGTGAATGATTCGCAGATCTTAAAAGCGGTCGCTGAGTTTTTCAATGTTACTATTGAGGATCTTATTAGTCACAACCGAAGAAAGGAAGTGGTTGAGCCACGACAGATCGCCATGTACTTACTTCGGGAAATCTCCGAACTTTCATATCCATATATTGGGGAAAAGATGGGGAGGGACCACACCACTGCCATCCACTCATACGAGAAGATCAACCAGGAAATTAACAAGAACTCCGCTTTCAATCAGAAGATATTAACAATCAAAGATATTATTTATAAAAGTTAAATAAGGATTAAATGAACTTATCCACACATTAAGTCTTTATTAATAACAGTAATAAGTTCTTAATATAAATATAATTAATTATTAATTAACACCTATGAAATTTGTCGCTATTCGTTCAAACATCAAAGAAGCGGTTTCTGTGGTTGAACGCGCCACCGGGGAAAACCTCAACCTGCCAATTCTTAAAAATATCTTTATTGAGACGGGAAACGAGGGGATTACGTTTACTACCACCAACCTCGAACTTGCCACCACCTGTTTTGTGTCGGGGAAGGTTATTGAAAACGGCAAAGTAACGGTACCCCTCTCACTTTTTTCAAATCTCATCACCAACCTCCAGAGCGACCGGCTGAATTTCAGTAAAAAAGGCAACACGCTTGAGATTAAAACCGACAACTACACCGCGACCCTTCAAGGATTGCCGGCAGAGGAGTTCCCAATAACCCCTAAAATCAAGGGTTCAGAGGAAAGTATCGCCATAAAAAGCGTGTTGCTTAAGGAAGCGATCCAACAAACCATTGTGGCATCACAGTTTTCCGACCTTAGGCCGGAGTTGAATGTTATTCTTTTCGACTTTTCCATTGATACGCTTAAGTTGGCTGCGACCGACGGATTCCGCCTTGCGGAAAAATCCATCCCAAAGAATTTTTTCACCGCCAACAACAAAGAATCGTTCCGGGTACTAGTTCCTTTAAAAACAGCCCAAGAAGTGTTGCGCATGGCCAAAGACGACGAGGTGGTGAAGATCTTCCGTGATGAGAACCAGGTTTTATTCAAAACCGAACGGGCAGAGCTCATCTCTCGCCTCTCGGAGGGTAACTTCCCGGATTACACGCCAATCATTCCTAAGAAGTTTGCAACAGAAGTTGCGGTGAATCGTGAAGAACTTTTAAACGCCGTCCGTCTTGCAGGAGTATTCGGGCAGAAGAACAGTGAAGTGAAGATTGTGGTGAACCCAAACCAAAAAACACTTGAAGTGAGCTCAGCTGACCAAGCGCTTGGCGAGAACTCCTACCTACTTCCTGCGAAAATTAAAGGGGAGCCAGTGGAAGCATTCTTTAATTGGCGCTATCTCACCGATCCGATACGTGCCGTTAAAAGCGAAGAGATTTTTGTGGGGTTCCAAGAGGAAAACAATCCGGCACTCTTGCGCTCAACCGGAGACAACTCGTATTTCTATATCTTAAAGCCAATCCTAAAGTCCTAGTGATTTTGTATTTAGTGCTGCGCCGTGGCCCATGTTTGTAGGTCAGCTTCCCAATCATGGAACTGTGGATCGATGTTCGGGTTTGTGGGGTCGGGCCCCGTCGGATCGTTTTTATCAACATAGTACAAAATAGTATGGAGGCCGCCCGAAAGATAGTTGCCGGCGAGAATTGGTTTGGTTGGATTTGCTGGGTCGGGGGGCGTGAAGGTTGCGGGCGGCACACTTGCAAGCGCTTGTTGCATAAATGCGTGCCACATTGGGACCGCCGCAAGAATACTGGAACCACTCCGCTGCATGGCGGTGTTGTCGTTATTGCCCGCCCAAACGCCCACTACAAGTGACGGCGTATAACCGAGCGCCCACGCATCTTTGTAATCGTTTGAAGTTCCGGTTTTGAGTGCCACATCGTAGCCGGGGAAAATAGTGAGGTTCAAGCTGTTCTGGAATAGGCCGCTGCGGGCCTGTGCGTCCGTGAGGACGTCGTTCACGAGGCGAACCGACTGGGCATCCGCCACTTGCGACGATTGGTCGGTGTAGGACTCCAAAATGTTGCCATTAGAATCTTTTACCTGTAAAACCATGGCTTGGTTGTGCTTCACGCCGTCTTGGGAAAGCACCGAATATGCTTCAGTGAGGTCAATAAGCCGCACAGCACCGCCGCCAAGGACGAGCGAGAGGCCATAGGTGTCGGGGCTTGTGAGGGTGGTGAGGCCAAAACTGTTTGCGTTGTCCACGGCATTTTTTATGCCGACCAAATAAAGCGTTTCCACGGCGGGAACGTTTACGGATTGTGCGAGCGCGTCGCGCATCGAGATGGGCCCCACAAACGTTCCTTCAAAATTCTGCGGGTGGAAGCATTTCGTGTTAGTGCTATCAAGATTCGGGATGGCGGGGCAAGTGGAATTGGTGCTGAATTCCGTGGGAACATCAAAAAGCGTAGTGCTCGGCGTATACCCCTTTTGAAACGCAGTGAGATAGACAAATGGTTTAAGCGACGATCCGGGTTGGCGGAGACCCTGAACCGCAACGTCGAAGTTCGGTTCAAATTTGCAGTTTAACGCGGGCGTGCAGCCAGCCGGCAATGAAGAAGTTGCAAAGTAATCGCGCGAACCCACGAGTGCTAGTACTTGCCCGGTCTTTGGGTCTTGTGCTACGAGTGCCGCGTTATAGCCCTTGTAGAGCACTTGGTTTTGGGCCGCGCCTTGGTCCACGGCGGTCTCCGCTTCCTGTTGAAGGTTCCAATTAAGTGTTGTGGTCACACGCAAACCGCCATGGTTCACAAGGTTTTCGCCATATTTCTGGACGAGGTAATCTTCCACTGCCATCACAAAGTGCGGCGCCTTGATGTTGCCGGTGGATTGCGGCTGGAACTTTATTTTATAGGCAAGCGCGTCATTTAGTTGGCTCTTAGTGATCTTCCCCAACTCATACATTTTTTGGAGTACCACCTTCTGGCGTTTCAAAAGATCGTCAACGTGGCTGCCCCACGGGGAATAATACGTGGGCGCTTGTGGGATCGCGGCCAGTACCGCACTTTGCGCAAGATTAAGGTTTTGCACCGGCTCGTCAAAATAATTTTCACTTGCCGCTTCAACGCCGGCGATCGTGGGGCCATAGGTGACCTCGTTCAAGTAAAGACCAAGGATCTGGTCTTTGGAATAATATTCATTGAGGCGGATCGCAAGAATAAGCTCTTTTATTTTTCGCGTGACCGTTTGGTTGAGGGTGAGGAACGCGGTTCGCGCAAGCTGTTGGGTGATGGTGGATCCGCCCTGGGCTAAAGAGCCAGTCGTCACGTCCACAAAAACAGCGCGGGCGATCCCCCTCCAATCGAACGCCGGCTCGTTATAAAAATTCTGGTCTTCGATCGCGACCGTGGCATCTTTCAACGTCTGCGGCATCTGGTCGAAGGAGACTACTGTTCGTCGCTCGCCACCGTTGATTTCGTAGAGAATGACCGACCCCGTGCGGTCATATATCTTCGTTGACTGACTGATCTGCTGATTGGAAATTTCTTCGATTGAGGGAAGGGTTTGGGCGAAAAAAATAATGGTGGCAAAAAGAACAATGAGTCCCGCTGCGACGACCACCCCCGCGATTTGGAGCGCCCGAATGATTTCTTTCTTATGGTGCATCCTCTCATTATCAAACAAAAACAGCTCCCGTTCAACGGGGGCTGTTTTTTAGTTATTCAACCAAAGGGTCTTCCTCTTCTTCGTCGTCATCCGTGCCCGCCTTTTCTACGCCATCTTCGTCCTCATCTTCGTCCTCGTCCAGATCCTTCGCGTCGGGGATATCACCGCCTGCGTCGTCCTCATCGCTTAATGGGACGAATGCGAGGTTTAAAATTTGTAGTTCGCTTACCATTAGTACCGGAATAATTACGACCTTTCTTTTTGTTTGCAATCAGTATACGGGAGTGGGTTCGCGTGTCAACTCCCCGCAATCCCCAGCCCTTTGTGCTGGTTTTGCTATTTGGAACCTGGCTTCGGGAGAGATGGATGTTTGCTTGTTGCTGCGGAACACTCTCATTCTGATTTACCATCACGCCTATCACTGATGGCCCTCTCGCACGGTTCCAAATAGCAAAACCAGCACAAAGGGCTGGGGCCGTGAAGTTGGCGGACGCGAAAGGAGTTTGGGTGATAGAAATTAAAAAGGCGCCGTGCCTAGCCGAAGCTAGACAGGCGCCAACTACTCTACCAGTCGATGAAGAACGTCCGCTTATTGCTGTCGTATTGATAGTCTTTGATTTCAACGACACGCGGCGCAAATGTTACGTCGAAGTCCGCCGCGAACCCGCACTCCTCAGGGTCTGTGCCCAGTTCGGCGCACATCTCGCGCTGTAGGTCTATGAGTGACAGCGATATCCCATCGGAGGACCATGCTGAATCGTGGCACGCTACAACGGGCCATTCCCGGAAATCATCGGGTCGCTTCATCGAGTTGTTGCTCGTTCTCCAGAGCACCTTGGTGTAATTGCCGGGCCGGTGAAACAAGAACATTCCCAGCCGACCAATTCGCCTCCATTGACCTCCGTGCTCTGTCGCAGTGACTGTAAAAACGACCTCGAGGAGTTTGTTCTCGGCGGAGCTGCGAGGCAGGAGCGACTCCACAAACAACCCGACAACCTTATCGAAACACATTGTAATCATTGGGATCCTCTTTCTCGTTACTTCGCCGCTTGCGTCCGGTCGCCGAAGCAGATGTGGAATCCGGCGGTGCGAGCTGCGCGTGCGATTGCGAGCTTCGCTTTCTGGTAATTGTTCGCAAAGACCCGGATTTCTTGGAACGATGACGCCCCTCGTACCGAGAGGAGTATGTATCCGTTGTCGTCCGTTATCTTCGCGGAACTTCTGCCGGTAGAATTCTTTCCGGCAGTAATGAACCCCGGGGAGATCTTAGTGATCGATTCTTCCTTGGTGATCTCCGGGAGAAAACGCCAGGCAGCTTCGATTACGGTGGAATGGTCGCCGCCCAACTTGCCACGCCACCTTCTTTTAAGGTTTGCCATTATCAACCTCCACTGCGGGAAAGAATAGCATATTATCTGGATTTTGTCCAGCTTTTAATTGGTTTATAAATTGTGTAGCAGTCACAGATTACATTGCTGGGTTTTTATAAAAAAGGAATGCCCGCACCGAGTGAATCAGTGCGGGCACAAACCCTATGTTCTGCAAAAGCCCTTGGCGATTGCTCGCAGGGCGGCCACGTCCTCGATCTTGTCGGCGAGGGCAAGTTGTCGTAAAAGATCGTCCACGTCTTCGATGCCTTCGCTGAATGGGCAACCAGTTTCGATGTTGTACAACGCTTCCATGAGTTTTGCGAGAAGCGCGGGGCGGCCACTGAGCTCTCGCAGTTTCTCAAACGCCGACTTAACCCAGTCGGGGTATGGAGATTCGTAAGGCGACGGTTCTGGCGCTATGTCAGCCAGGTGTGAAAGCGCCTCTGAGGCCTGCTTCATCTCCGCCCTGGCTGCTTCCCAGATCGCAATGGGGATTTTTCGTGCGCGATCCTTCTTCGAGTTTCTCATAACTGTTTCTCCTTTTTCTCTTGCGTTGGTGTTTAGCACCCGCACAAAAGAATCGGGATATCAGTCAAAACAAGTAAATTTGGACGGGCGCTGAAATGGAATAAAATTCCAAGTCTACGTCATTATCCACCTCCTTTCACTGCCGAAATGATAACATATATAATCACAATATGTCAAATACAAATTTGACAAAGTAAATATATACATGCTATAATATTGCCAGCACGTGGAGGTGCACAATGAAAACCACACTCATCCTCGCCGTCCTGGCGGTGCTTGTCGCCATCGGTACGGCCAGCGCCAATTTTCGCACCGTCATCGAGACGCCGGCGATGATTACTTGCCGAGTCGACGCCAATCAACCGGTTTATGACGACGGGCAGTCGATGCCCGCAACGCAACTCGATCCCGGCGACAAGTTGAAGGTCGCCAAGCTCGACCAATCCTGGTCGGGCTACAAGTGGGATTTCGAAGACGCGAAGGTTGTGGCTGTGACGCTGCCGGCCGGCACCGAACTGTTGATCGACACGCGAACCGGCGAGCCGCGGTATCTGATTAAGAAGAGTGAGCGGCTCTTCCCGTCGGCTTGCGTCGACGTCAAGCAGAAGAAGTAGCGACGCGCCGGGCAACGGCATTCGGGGCGCCCCGGGGTTTTACCCTGGGAGCGCCTCTTTTTATTTTCAAATCCGGCTGGAGGCCATGATGGCCACCGCGAGTGCGTCGCTTGCGTCGTCTATCACGGCGAGGTCCGGCTTTTTGAGGGTGAGGCGGACCATTTTGAGGACGGCTTTCTTGTCGGCGAAGCCGTAGCCAGTGACGCCGAGCTTTATCTCGTTCGGGGTGTATTCCTTGATGCAGATGCCTGCTTCTTGTGCCGCGAGCAATATCACGCCGCGCGCTTGCGCCACGGCGATCGCAGTTTTTTGGTTTTTTGCGAAATATAACTTTTCAATCCCGAACGAGGTTGGCTTGTATTTTTTGATAAGCTTGCCGATCTCGCATTTTATTTCTTCAAGCGCTGCGGCGTCATTCGTGCTTTTTATTGGAAGGATGCCCGCAGCCACAAATTTAAGATCACTACCTTCGCTTTTAATAACGCCAAACCCCACCCGCCGCGTTCCTGGATCAATGCCGAGGGTGATCATATTATTCTGCGTTTGTGAAAACCGCTTGGACGTCGTCGTTGTCTTCAAGAGCCGTCAAGAGCGCGTCAAGTTTTTTTGCGTCTTCCTCCGATGTGATTTCTTGTGGGAATTTTGCCTTCCATGTTTTTTCGGTGCCGTTCATTTCCGGTTCAAATGCCCAGCGGACGCTTCCCGCCTCCGCCCACTTCCCGTTGTGCTCTTTTAATATCAATTTAATTTCCTGCACTGAACGGTTCTTATTGTCGCTGATCGCTTCAATGAAAATCGCGGTGCCGCCCGGACCATATGCTTCAAACGCGAGCTCCTCGAGATTTTTACCAGACTCTGCGGCGCGCTTTATGGCGCGTTCAATGTTTTCCTGCGGCACGCTCAACTCCTTCGCTTTGGCGACCGCCGTCCGGAGTCGCGGATTAAAATCCGGGTTCGGTTCCGATTTTGCCGCAGCCGAAATCGCCGCAAGAAGCTTTGAAAAGATCTTCCCGCGCTTATGATCGGTGATCTCTTTCTTGTGTTTGATGCCTGCCCAGTGGGAGTGACCTGACATTTCGCTTAGATTATACCACCCGGCGCTGCAAGTAAAAGCAAAAACCTTGACGTATTAATACCAAAATGTTAACATGCGGGCGTCAATCAAAGATTGACCGCTTCCTACTATTGTCAAAGATCGCGGGCTACGGCACCGGATTAATGGCTATAGACAGGGACGAAACTTCTAAGGAAGAGAGGTGGTTGAGATGTTCTTTGACATGGTTTTGCGTCACTGGTTTTTCTCGCTGATCTGCTTGGTTCTCGCTGGGCGGATCGCCTATCGCTTCGAGAATATGGTGATAAGGCGCAACCAGTGGTATTTGATGCAAACGCAGAGCGTCTGCGCGTGGCCGCCACCGTTTTCGTGGTTCGGCTTCCTGGTGTTACTGCTCCTTCCGTGGTGTATGATCACTCTAACCGCTCCGATTTTCTGGGTGGTTCTGGTTTTTGTGGATGCCAAAGAGAAGAAGCGTATCAAGGAAGAGGAGCAGGTGCGTCTAGAGGAGGAGCGTGCTGAAAGAGATCGCGTGGCGCAAGAGAACCACCTGCGCGCCGAGAATCGAATGGTGTGGTTCTTCAAAAACAAGCCAACGCTTTACTACAACACCATCGATGGGATTACGGTCGTGCTCCGGCCGGCGGCCTACGCCGCCGCGCAAGAAGTGACAAAGCGAAATCGTCGTGACGGCCTTTGGGAGAAAGACAACGTTCTGCGTCCCGCGCCCGAAACGATCGTCTTTGCGACGAAGCAAGGCCGCGATTTGATCAGTGTCAACGCCAGTTCCAGCGCCCAGAAGGTCGCCGGGTGGATATCTGACCTCGATGAGATCGTCGCGGCGTACGGTGCCGAATTGGTGCGGAAAGAGGACATCTTCGTGCCATGGATCAACGCGACGCTGATTTCATTTGCAGAGCAGGAAGATGTTCTGTCCGCGTGGACCATTGAACAGGCGCGTTGCGAACTACTTGATAAACAGGCACCGGAGATCCTGCAACCGGTGCAGTCTTAGCTCGCGACCAGCGAGCGTATTAATACGGGGCGCGGTCATTACGACGCGCCTTTTTTGTTGCCAATTTTTACGAAGCGTTCTAGAATCAAGGCAATGGCTGATGTTCAAGCCGACGATTTAAAGACAAAACTTGCGAAGCTGCGGCGGGAGGGGGAAGAACGCGCGGCGGAGCGGTTGGCGAAGGAGCTTAATTTTCCGTATATTGACGTTTCTAAGAAACCGATCTCACTTGAGGCGGTGCGGGTGATCCCGGAGGCGAAGGCGCGCGACGCGAAGGCCGCCGGCATTGAGGTGCGGTCAAAAAAACTTGCGCTTGCGGCGGTGAATCCGGGCTTGCCGGCAACAAAAGCACTGGTCACCGAACTTGAAGGCCAAAAATATGAAGTGAAAGTGTTTGTGGTCTCGCCGTCGGGGCTCGATGCCGCCCTGCGATTTTATAAATTCGTTAAACCGGAATCGGAGCAGATCACAGGGAAGGTGAGTATTGGAAAGGAAGGAATCGAAGCGTTGAAGGCGCGCCTTACGAACTTCGAAGACGTTCGGAAAGAATTCGCGGGTGTGGATTTTACAAAAGTATCGCCAGTCGCGGTTATGGAGATCATGCTTGGCGGGGCGCTCGCGCTTCGCGCGTCGGACATCCACACTGAAGCCGGTGAAAAATCGGCGAAGATCCGATTTCGCATTGACGGACTCTTGCACGATATTCTTGACGCAATGCCGTTGCGTGCCTATGAGTCGCTCGTTTCGCGCATAAAACTTTTATCGGAGATGAAGCTGAACGTGCGCGACGAAGCGCAAGACGGCCGATTTACGATCGGCATGGCAGACAAAGAAATTGAAATGCGTGTGTCGGTAATCCCGGCGGAATTCGGCGAGACGATCGTGATGAGAATTCTTGATCCGTCCGCCACGCGCGTGGG
>CAZNYI010000029.1:0-10857 GCA_964577245.1 uncultured Candidatus Saccharibacteria bacterium | reverse complement strand
CAAGCAAATTGACGTCTTTAAAATAATAATGTATAATAGCGACGGCATCTTGGGAGGAGGCCGTGGATGAAATACAAGAAAAGGCCCTTAGACATGCTTGATGAAGCGGTGAATCTTCTCGAGATTTTTCGAGGGGGATTTCCGAGAGAATGGCAGCAGAAGATTCTCGGGCTGAGGGACACTCCGGAATTCGGCGGCGTCAGGATGAGAGCTTATATGCTCGTGCTATTAAGGAAAGACGAGCAAAACAAGATCTTTGCCATGATGTCGGCGGTAGAAAAGAGAAAAACCGAAGCATTGGTTGCTGTGGCGGCCAAAGAGATACGACGGGACGAGAAGCTGTTCCGGGAGAACGTGAGAGCTCTCAAGGGCCACCCCTTCACGAAGCTTGTCAGGAGGTTGTTCAGGGACGCCATAAACAAGGCAGCTTCGCATTGACGGGGTAAGCCGTATCATCTTAGAGGGGCGCATTATCAGCACGAGAATGCGCCTTTTTCTTTATTAAAATCGTTCGAACATCGTCGCAAGCCCTCCGCGGCGACATTTTTCTATCGGATAAACCCGAGTCATCGACGCCAAGCGTTCCAATGAAAGAATTGGTAAAATAAATTTATGACTTCGTATAAACACACCCAAATTGGATATCTAATACTGGTGGTTACGCTGGCCGTGTTGGTGCTCTTTGCATGGGTTTATATTTTGGCCTTGGCCGAGCCTCCCTCGGTCGACTCCGGCCCAAATTTTGCCGTTTCTGCCGTAATGGTACTAATTCTGTTTATTCTTGCATCATTTGCAACCCTCACCGCGTCGATCGATGAAAACTATCTTCGGATCAAATTTGGTTACGGAATTTTCGCCAGGAAGTTTGCACTTGATCAGATAGTTTCAGTTCAAGCCGTAAAGAATCACTGGTACTACGGATGGGGAGTGAGAGCCTGGCTCTGGCCGCGTATGTGGATTTATAATGTTTCCGGTTTTGACGCAGTTGAAATAATTACGAGAAACGGAAAGAGGTATCGCATAGGGACAGATACCCCCAGCGAACTAGAAGCCGCAATCAAGCAAGCTATAAATACCTCATCGAGGTAATGATTCCCTGAATAAAAAACCACCCCGTTTTCGCGGGGCGGTTTTTTGCAGCAGTAGATTTTTCCTGATCTACTTTTTACGCTCCTAAGATCCCGATCTTAAGCGGAACAAGCGCTGCTTCGGCGATGCCGTCTGTGCCGTGGATGGCATTGAATGCCGCGGTGCCGTCTATACCGCAAAGCGTTGCAATGGTAGCCTCACCGCCCGGATGAGCAGCAATAAATGAAGTCAGGTTATACACCGATCCGTTAATTGCCGTCCAGCAATCGCTCGTTACGTTATGGGTGGCAATTTGTGCCAGCGTGAAGGTCGGCGTTTCTTCGGCTGCCGTCATCACGGTCACTGCAGGCGCGCTCGCCACCGTTGGCGTCGGCGTCGCACTGTCGGTCGCTTCAATAACGTAACTGTACGACGTTGAAGGGGAGAGCCCCTTCATATCCGTGAAGGTCGCGGCGGTCGTGGTCCCGACCATGCTGCCGTCCCTCATTACGGAATAGGTAATGGGAGCCACTCCTCCAGTTGAGGCATCCCACGCGAGGACGACGGAGTCATCATCGGTAGAGGTTGCCGTAACGTTCGCCGGTGCCGTGAGAGACGTGGTGGAGGGCGACGCTGTCGTCACCGTCACTGCCGCCGCGCTCGCCACATTTGGCGTCGGTGTCGCACTGTCGGTCGCTTCAATGACGTAGCTATAGGTCGTTGAAGGGGAGAGCCCCGTGTCCACAAAGGTAGCGTCGGTCGTAGTCCCGACCACGACGCCATCCCTCATTATGGAATACATTACTGGAGCAACGCCACCCGTTGAGGCGGTCCAGCTTAGAATTACACTCGCCTGACTCGGCGAGGTTCCTGTCACGTTCGTCGGCGGAGTGAGAGCGGTGGTAGTGGCCGTCGTGACCGTGACCGAGGTCGTGGCCGTCGTGCTCAAGCCCGCATCATCGGTGACCGTGAAGACGATGTTGAACGTTCCGGCGTCAGCATAGGTATGGCTGAACGTCGATGTTTGATTGATCGCCGCCATGCGTGCCATCATCCCGGCCGGCACGTCGCCCCAATCAACGGAGTAGGTCAGCGGTCCAGTTTGTGAATCCGCCGCGCCCAAGGTCCACGTTCCTTCAGTGCCGGCGCCGAGTGAGGTCGGACCGTTTACTGAAGTGATGGTGGGACCAGTAGCAGCCAACGTCGTGAACGATGCCTCACTCGAGGTCGCTACGTTCGCGGTTGGCGTTGCGCTGTCGGTCGCTTCAATGACGTAGCTATACGTTGTTGAAGGGGAGAGCCCCGTGTCCGTGAAGGTCGCGTCGGTCGTGGTGCCGACCACGTTGCCGTCTTCCATCACGGAATAGGTGATAGGAGCAACGCCACCCGTTGCGGCATCCCATGCAAGGGTGATGGAATCCTCAGTTGACGTCCCTGTCACGTTCGTCGGCCCAGTGAGAGCGGTCGTCGTGGCGGGCGTGACCGTGACCGACGTCGTGGCGGTCGTGCTTAGGCCAGCATCATTCGTGACCGTAAAGACGATATCAAATGTTCCGGCGTTCGCGTAGGTGTGGCTAAACGTGGACGTTTGATTGATCGCTGCGGCCGCGCGAAGCGGTGCCGCGCCCGTGTCGCCCCAATTGACGGCATAGGTCAGTGGTCCAGTTTGGGAATCTGCCGCGCCCAAGATCCATGTTCCTTCAACGCCCGCCGCGAGTGAAGAGGGGCCATTCACCGAGGTGATAGTAGGCGCCGTGGCTGCGAGCGTCGTGAACGACGCCTCGCTCGAGGTTGCTACGTTTGCCGTCGGCGTCGCACTGTCGGTCGCCTCAATGACATAGCTATAGGTTGTTGAGGGGGAGAGTCCCGTGTCCGTGAAGATCGTGCTGGTCGTCGTGCCGACCACGTTGCCGTCCTGCATCACTGAGTAGGTGATAGGAGCAACGCCGCCCGTTGCGGCGGTCCATGAGAGAGCAATAGAGTCCTCAGTGGACGTCCCTATCACATTCGTCGGCGGGGTGAGGGCCGTTGTCGTGGCCGGCGTGGTTGCAAACGAGACCTCGCTCGAGGTCGCGAAATTCCCGTTGAAATCTTTCGAACCCGCTACGGCGAAATACGTCATGCCGGGAAGAAGATGGTTCAAGGTGAGTGCGTGATGGAAGACTCGCGCCGAGCGAATAACATCAGGCGCGGCGGAGAGGTCGACCGGCGTTGAGGTGCTAAGCCATGCGCGGCTGTTCGCGCGCGTGTTGGTGTCCCACGTTAGCCTTTCGCTCGTGGGGCCGGTAGAGGTTACCGCCACATTACTTATGACGAGCGGTGACCCATGCGGATTTTCTACGAGCACCGTAGCTGACGTGTGGGAAACAAACCCGCTACTGTTTTTCACGGTAACCATGACCGTGTAAGTTCCCGCCGCTCCGTAAGCGTGCGTAAGCGTCGGTTGCGTTGTCGAGGTGACGGTGGTATCGCCCCAGTCGGCGGAATAGGTGAGCGCCTCGTTGTTTGGATCGGAGGCTTTTACCGTCCATGCACCTGCTTCACCAACCGAAAGCGTCGTTGGGGCTGATAGTCCGTTTACCGAAGGCCACGGCCCAGGGGCCGCATGGGCAAGCGGAAGGAGCGGGCCAAGCAACAAGCTTGACACCAGCGACAATACCCCCGTCGCTGCCGCAATATTTTTTTTATAATTCATTTTTGTTTATTATTTTTTTCGACTTTCAATTTCCCTTTTTCCTTTGCCGCTACAGTTTTCGGAAGAAGCCAACTATGCAATCGTTATAATCGCTGCTGAGTTTTTAGAGGTTGGCAAAGGCACTGCAAAAACGATTCTTGAGTAGTCGTCCTATATTTCAAATCTAAATCTAAAATCATGAACAATGTATGAAGGTAGATTTTAAAAAGGAAATGCTATAATAAATCTATGAAAAAATATATTGCATTTGCGGCAGTGGCAGTGCTGTTTCCGGCACTGTCGCTTGCGGCATCAATGAGTGCCGGGCAGAGAGTCTCCTTTGAGGGGACGACGGTGGCGCAGGGGAATGCCTACATGGCCGGAGGCACGGTTATGGCGTCGGGCGTCGTGAATGGCGATCTTCTTGCGGCGGGCGGAACGATCGTTTCTTCTGCCAAGGTGAACGGGGACATTATGGCGGTTGGAGGCACTATCACGATGGTTGGCGTATCCGCGCAAGACGTTCGTATTGCGGGTGGCAACGTGACGGTTGGCGGTACTATGACGGGCGAGCTTACTACCGTGGCCGGAACGCTTGTCGTTACTCCGGGAACGACGATCGCAAAAGATTCTTATCTTGCCGGCGGTTCCATCAGCTTCTCAGGCAACGAAGCAGGGAATTTAAAGATTGCCGGCGGCGATATTTATTTCAACGGAATAACAAACGGCAACGTGACGATCGCGAAAGCGACCAGGGTGACCGTGGGACCGAACGCGGTGATAAAAGGAACGTTTGAATACAGCGCGCCCGTGGCGGCGGCGATCGACGGCGGCGCAAAGATCACGGGGACGCCGGTCTTCCACGAGGTACAAGTTCAGAAGCAAAATACAAATTGGTTCACGGGCACGTTTGGGAGCATCCTCACGATCTGGTGGCTCTTGAAACTCCTCATGGCGCTCGTTGCGGCATACCTTGTGTGGTATCTTTTCCGCAACGATTCCCTCGCGGTGCTTGATCAATCCCGTTCGCATTACGGCAAATCGCTTTTGCGCGGATTCATATTCCTCGTCGCTATGCCGATCGCGGCGATCATCGCTTTTGTTACGATTATCGGCGTGATCCCGGGTGTTATCGCGCTTCTTAGTTATTTCCTTCTCCTCACGCTCGCAGCTCCTTTCGCCGTGCTTTTTGCCGCGGCGCTTTTGCGGAAAGGAAAGACGGATCTGCGCTGGTATCACCTACTGCTTGGTGCGGTGGTCTTCGCCATCGTGGGGCTTATCCCGTTCATTGGATGGATCGCATGCGCGCTGGTGTATCTTGCCGCGCTTGGGGCGGTTGCGAACGTTCTAAAAGAGAAGATTGCCCGAAGGTAGTTGAGTAATGATCAAGCCGCTGCCACTAAAGCTTTTTCTGAAGACGTTTGATTACGCCCCGCGATTGGCGATCAGTTTAGTAGTGCTGAATGCGCGGGGCGAAGTGCTTCTTGCGCGGCGCGCGATAGCGCCGGGCGTGGGATCGTGGCACTTGCCGGGCGGCTTCATCCTTAAAGGAGAATCGTTTCAGCAATGCATACAGAGGCTTGTTCGTAAGGAGCTTGGATTGAAGATGAGCGCTAAGCTCGCAAAACAAACGGGCGCGTTTGAAAATCTCCACAAAGATCCGCGTGGCCACGTGGTAGATCTTATCTATATATTGAAAGTGAGCGCTGCGCCGCGACCGACCAAAGAAACGCAAGAGATAAAATTCTTCAAAAAACTGCCGGCGGTGATCGGGTTTGGCCATGGCGACATTCTTCGCGAATTGGGGTATAAATAACCCATGAAGCCGGATCGCGAGAAGATATACATTTATGGAAGGCATGCGCTCGTGGAAGCGTTAACGCACGCGCCGCGCGCCGTGAAGAAGGTGTTTTTGTCGGGTGAGGCGAATCGCGACGACGCGCTGCGCAAACTGCTTAACGAGCGGAAGGTTCCGTTCGTGAGTGCACAAGGCAACGAGGCGGCGCGCATGGTGGGGGAGGATACGGCACACCAGGGTATCATCGCAATCGTGGATCCGTCCGCCGTCATGGTTGATTTTGACGATTTTACACGTTCGATTTTCCCGGGCCGTGGCGTGGCGCCAAGCGCCGGCACCATGCTCGTGCTTTTGGACGAACTCACCGATCCGCACAATGTGGGTGCCATCATCCGGTCGGCGGCGGCGTTCGGCGCGGCGGGCGTGCTCCTTCCTTTTTATCGGCAGGCGCCGATCACGGGCGCGGTTGTGAAGGCATCCGCCGGCATGGTGTTCCGCATGCCGATCGTTTCCATTGGCAACGTGAACCAGACCGTGGACGCGTTGAAGGAAATGGGATTCCAAACCTATGGGCTCATGATGGACGGAACAAAAAATGTTTCCGATGCGGCGTTTGATACCCCCACGCTTTTTATCGTCGGCAACGAAGGAAAGGGGATCCGGCAAAAAACGTTGGAGCGTTGCGACGTTTCGCTGCGCATCCCGATGGACCCGCGCTGCGAATCGCTGAACGCGTCCGTTTCCGCCGCCGTCGTTCTCTATGAATGGAGCAAGCGAAAAAAATGAAGCAAGCTGATTTGACCGTCGCGCCGTGGGAAGATTACGAACTACTCGATTCCGGTGGGAATCGAAAACTTGAGCGGTTCGGCGAGCACATTATTATTCGCCCGGAGACGCAGGCTTTGTGGCAACCATTGCGGCCGGAACTGTGGCGCCGCGCCGCCGCGGAATTCCGTTTTGACGGCGGGAAAGGCTCCTGGCAGAAGAAAAATTTTCCCGATGCGTGGCAGATGCAGTGGAATGATCTGCGCTTCACCGCAAAGCTGACTTCGTTCAAACACGTCGGTATTTTTCCTGAGCAGGCGGAAAATTGGCAGTGGATTGCGGAACGATGCGCGGCGCTTTCTAAAACAACCTCCGCGCGCGAGCCGGCCGTCCTCAATCTTTTCGGCTATACCGGCATCGCGAGCATGGCGGCGGCGAAAGCCGGGGCGCGCGTCACGCACGCAGACGCTTCGCGGCAGAGCAATACATGGGCGAAAGAAAACGCCGCGCTTTCCGGTATTCCACCGGAGCAAATTCGCTTCCTGCTTGATGACGCCGTAAAATTTGTTGAACGCGAAAAGCGTCGTGGCACCATTTATGACGGCGTAATCCTTGACCCGCCGGCATTCGGGCGCGGGCCCGAAGGCGAAGTATGGAAGATAGAAGAGGATTTCCTGCGCCTTCTTGCCGGGATTAAAGCCATCCTCGCCAAAAAGCCGGGCACGTTCTTTTTGCTGAACGGCTACGCCGCCGGTTATGCGCCGCAATCGTTCTTGCAAGCGGTGGAGGGCGTATTCCCCGAAATGGAAAAAATGCCGCACGCCGAATTCGGCGAGCTGCGCATTCAGGAATCAAAATCAAACCGGTGCGTTCCGTCGGGCATTTACGTGCGCGCGGCGTGGTAAGGCTGCGCACGCGCAAGGGTTTACAAAATCTCATAAAGTGATATTATATAGGAAAATATGATCCGAAAGAATTCTGGGATAGAAGGCGGTGGCCAGTCAGATCACCACGAAGAAAAGCCCGTTTCTCCAGAACAAAGAGACGGGGCGATAATTATTGACGCCGCCGTCGAAGCTATTAAAAAATTCTCTGCTAACCAAAGGATGGGATTTGGGGTGAGGGATGTGCTTGATTCTCATCCTTTTTCTCCCGAAGAACAACGCGAGATCGCTCTTAAACTTATCAAAGCTGGCGGGGGCGCTTGCGCCTCTCTTGTGGGCGATATTTATAAATTCAAAGGTCTTGATTGTGATGTCGCCATTGCGCTTATTGAGGCGGGGTATGGTTGGGCTGTCGGACAGAGCTTACATTGTTTTCAAGGCATTGACCATAAAGAGATCGCTCTTAAAATTATTGAAGCAGGGCAGGGTAAAAATCTCATGTTTGGCCCTGAGTCTTTTGAAAACCTCGATTGCGATGTTGCAAACAAGCTTATAGAGGCGAATCTGACTTCTGTTCTTGATAGTAATCTTGAATATTTTCAAAACCTAGACGACAACGTTGCCGCTAAGCTCATCAAGGCTGGTGATGGTTATCGCATTGCACGCTATATTAGCAACTTCGACGAGGCCTACCATAACGATATCGCTCTTAAAATTCTTGGAGCAAAAGAGGGTGCTATGCGTGAGACGCTTGCTGCCTACCTTGATTATTTCAAGCATCTTAGTATTGACGTTGCCCGTAGGCTTTGTGAGATGGGAGCGTTCGGTGCTGTCGGCCGTAGTATAAAAAGCTTCATCAGCCTTGACCGTGAAATTGCCCTCAAGCTTATTGAAGCGATACAGGGCGATCGTGTCGCCCAAAATATAGAATGCTTTGAAGAGGGCGACCACAGCGCGATTGCCCTCAAGCTTATCGAAACAGGGGGCAGTGACTTTCTTATCGACAACCTTTCAGGTTTTAAAAATCTTAATAGCGAAGTTGCGCTTAAGCTTATTGAAGCGGGGATGAGCGATCACGTCGCATTTGCCCTTAGTAAATTTCAAAGTCTTGACCACGAAGTTGCTTTCAAGCTCATCGAGGCAATACAAGGCTCTCGTGTTGTTGATTTCATCGATCGCTTTAAGAACATCGACCATCGTGAAGTCGCTCTTAGGCTTATCGAGGCGAGGCAGTGGTACGTTGTCGCCGAGCACTTTCAAGTTTTTCATGGTGATATATTCAAGAAAGCGCAAACCTCACGACAAGATGTTATGTTGGACCACGTTGAATTTATCGTAACTTATCTTAAAGCGGATTTAATGCGCGAAGGAGAAAAGCCCCCTTTTGAATCATTGCCACCCGAGGAACGTTATCGTTCTATCGCTGACAAATTAATAGAGGCTGGTGTTTGGAACGACGAGCAGAACATAAGCGGTCCTTTTCGGGCGGGCGCCGAGATTTTTGGTTACGAGCGGATGTTCCGCTACTTGAACCGCGAGAATCTTTCCCGTCACGACGGCCTCCACGCGTTCAATGCCATAATCAATCTTTTTAACGACTCCGGTCTTTCTGCGGATGATTTTTACGCAAAGATTCTTGATCAGGTTTCGCGCGATGGTGGTAATTATGATTCCGGCACGGCGCACCATGAATTGAACCAAGTAGCGATGTCATTTGACGGCAATCTTGCGGAAAATTTGGAAAAAGCAACGCATTATCCAAATATTCCAAACCTTCAAGAACTTGCGAGCCAGCTGTCTTCGCCTGCGGAAGTGTTTGCATCATGGAAAAACCTTCGTCGTTATAACGAGCTGACAAAATTGCTTGGAAAAACGGAATTGCTTGAAGGGTTGGAGAGCGAACCAAATGAAAAAATGCGGAAGTATGTTTCCGAGCTCGCGTTCCATCCGGATGGGAACGTTGACATGCAGAAAGTTTTTGAGTTCTGGCACGATCCGCAAATTTTTCTTGACCTGCCGGACAGCCATACGCCCGAAGAGATTCATAATCGAAAAAAGCCTTCAAATTTGGCAGAAATTCCGAATCTCGATCTTACGCCGGAAGATCTTCGCGACGCCTTGGTTGATGGATCGCTTGATCGCATTCAAGCGTTCGCACCGATGTCCGTTGAATATACGATTGGATATTCTCTTCGCGAAGAGGTGAGTAAGGCGCTCGGTAGCTATCGGGAAAAGGTTTCTGGACTGGCTGGCGACCCCAAAAAGTTATTCGGCGAAATCGCCGCAGTTCTTAAGTCGGCCAAGATCACCGTTCAGCAGTTTCTTGCGGGGGAAGTTGTCCCTCCCGAAGCAGAGGAAGAAATACGAGCGTTACTTCTTAAGTCCGGGCTTGGGCTTTCCGAATCAACGCGGAAGAAATTCCCCGCGTATCGAATTGTTATGCGGACGAATGCTAAGAGCGATCCGCAGGGCGTCCTTGCGGGGAATGATACGGCGTGTTGCATGCCGTTCGGTTCAGGCAAGAACAATGTATATACCTGGAATCCCGCCTGCACTCTTGCAACGCTTGAAATCGAGCGTCCTGACGGTGGCCGTCGTACTATCGCGCAAAGCGTCCTCACTAAAGACCGCGATATCGGGAAAAACGTCGCCGAAGTGGTGGCGCTCCTACGGGCAGAAGGAGAGGCCCACCTTCAGGACGTATTGTCGGAGGACGTGCTCCGTGCTTCGCCGGCCGTCGTTGCGTGCGACAATATTGAAGTTGCCCCGAATTATAAAGGAGAAGAATATAAGGATCTTATTCGGGTGGCATATCAAGATTTTTTTACGGAATATCTTCGGCGTTACGGAAGGGAACAGGGATTTGCCGATGATCGCATAGTAATCGGCCTTGGTTATTCCGATGCGTTGACCGATCTACCGAAGGTGTCTAACACGACCGTTCCAGAGGCGCCGGTTGGGTATTCCGACAAAACACATGAACAGTGTTATGAACTTTCTTTGAAGCCAGATTTGAAAGCGAAGTTGGCCGTGCTTCGAAAAGAAGTGACGGTGCCCCAAGAAATTTCTGCAGTTTCAAAAAAGAAGGGAGGCGACGTGTCGCCCTTGACCTTTGAAGACACAATGGCGACTGCTTATATCGAGGGCAAGGCATATGCGGGAAACGAGTCGCTCATGGAATACATGTGGAAGATTGAGAATACGCTCATCGCAAAAGATATCAACAATGCCGCAAAAGCGAGGCCCAATATGAGTTTCAAATACGAGCGCGATGGCAAGATGCGCGGATACCTTGTGGCGTACGAGGGTAAGCTGGGGAATAACGAAGAAGAGATGGGAGTAGAAACAGCCGTCGGTGGAGAATCGATTATTTACATCGCAGATCTTGCCGTCGCAGAGCCCGGAACCCTCGGCGGCGGTCGCGCAGGAGCGTCATTGGTCGGTTCGTTTGTCGAGCATTACGGAAATGAATATCTCAAAAATGGAAACTTTATTCCGGTTTTTGCTTACGCTCGCGAGCAAACTTCCTACAAGCTTATTCTCAAAGAATTGAAACGTTACGAAAAAGAGTTCGGTATAGAATTTGTTGTGGAAGAAGGGGAATCATATCAGGTAGGATCCGATACAATGCATCCGGTGATAATGCGGCCGAAGCCGCTTGAAGAAAA
>CAZNYI010000028.1:0-11726 GCA_964577245.1 uncultured Candidatus Saccharibacteria bacterium | reverse complement strand
GGGTCGCCCGATATGACGTGAACGGTCTGGCTCACCGCAAAAAAACGTGCGAGGAAGCCGATAGAGGCGAGCGGTCCGCCGCTGCTTTGATATTCATCGCTTACGAGGTAATTGCCCGGCCCGTTCGCCACAAGCGTGTGATACACGTCTGCGTTTTTAAGGGAGAGGGGAAGCGGCGGGATGAGATTTGAAAAATAAAGACCATTCACCACAATGAGAATGACGACGATGGAAGCAAAAACAAACCGACCGGTCTTCCCCGCAAACCGTTCGCGTGAAAAACGACGAAGAAGAATGATGATGAGGCCGATCGCCGCCACGCTCACGACGCCGCTCGCCAAGAACACCCGCGTGCTTAGTTCGTGGAGGAGGATTGGCATCATATAAATGGCGAATGCGTAAAAGGCGAGGAAGAGGAGTGTGATTTGGAAGGTGAGCCGGGCGTAGTGGCGCTTTAATGATTCGTTCGCGTAAAAAGCAAGCGCGAGGATCACGAGGAACGGCCAGCTCGTGGCGAACGTGCCGCCGCGGAAATAGAAGACGAGATAGACGGAGAGGATTCCGCCGAAGAAGAATTGCATGACGTTCACGAGCCAGAAGTGAAGCCGCGCTGGGTCGGTTTCCGGCCGCCGACCGCCCTCGGGCACGGTGTTGTCCAAAAGATTGATCCAGACGGCGCAGATGGTGACGATCGCAATGTGCCCCACCACCCAGAGGTTGTCCCAAAACACGTCCACGCGCTGGAGGGTTACGGCGTCAAAAACGAAACCGCCCACGAGCGATATAGACGAAAGCGGCCGCTCAAAGCGCCCATACCAATTCCGCGCGCGGGAAAGCAACGTTTTTCTTTCCGAAGGCATTATCTATAGAATACCGCCTTTTGCCTTGCGCGCGAAGCGTACGTTGCACATGAAGGATTCATGAAATAAAATAAAAGGGAGGCGGTAGTAGAGAGTAAGCGCCTTCTATCCACCAGAATGAACGAAAATGAGGAAAAAGACGAGGAAATCGCAGAAAGGGTACAGAAGGGCGAAAGCGAAGTGTTTCGCCTGCTGGTTGAGCGATACGAGCCAAAGATGACCCGTTATGCGAGACGATTCCTTTTTGGCGGCGCTGACGCGAAGGACCTTGTCCAGGACGTTTTCATAAAAACATATGTGAACATCCGCAGTTTTGATGTGAATCAACGTTTTTCCCCATGGATCTATCGCATTGCCCACAACGAGTTTGTGAACGCGCTCGCGAAAAGGCAAAAAGACAAAAGGAATCTTTCGCTTTTTGACCTTGATGTTTTCTTCCCACATCTTCTGGCGAAGGAGACCGCTGATAGTGAGGCGGGTCAGAAAGAAATGCGAGCGATGCTGGATCGGTCGCTTGCCACCTTGAACCCGAAATATCGCGAGCCGCTCGTATTGTATTACTTTGAGGAGATGGACTACCGTGCCATCGCGGATGTTTTGCATATACCGGTCTCTACGGTGGGCGTACGCCTTGCGCGGGGGAAGGCGATGCTTAAAAAGATCGTGAAACAATAACATGGAACAAAACAAGAACGATATTGAAAAAAAGGTGTTTGATGCCATTCGGCATGGCGACGCGAAAATGCGCCCGCGGTGGTACTTTGTGGTGCGCGCGGTCTTGTTTGCAACCGGGAGCGTTGTTTTCTTCCTGCTCCTTGTGTATTTCGCAAGCACGGCTATCGTTACGCTTCACCGCAGTGGCGCGTGGTCAGCGCCCGCCTTTGGGCTTTCTGGTTGGTATCTTTTCTTCCGTTCTTTGCCGATCATCCTTATTGGGTTCACGCTTATTTTCGTGATCGTCATTGCATTGCTTGCGCGGCATTATTCTCTCGTCTATCATCAGCCACTCGTCTACCTTCTGCTTGTTATTGCTGGCCTCACCACGCTCGCAAGCTTCCTTATTGCCCCCACTTCGTTCCACGGTGCGATCATGGATTATACGACGGCAAACCTCCCGTTCGCTCATGCCCTCTATGAATATGAAGAGCGGGTGCCGGGCGAGGTGCATCAAGGCGTCATAGTTACTTTTATGAGCACGGGCTTTATTTTGAGGGATCTTGACGGGAACGTGACAGCAACGGTGGTTGTTGCGGCGGCCACTACTTCATTCGGGCTCGGCGACACCGTCATTGTTTTTGGCGACGAAAACGCGAGCAATACCATTCAGCCGTTCGGCGTGGAAAAGCTCCTGCCGTGGTGATGAAAGAATAGTTTTTGGGGCCTGTAGTAAACAGTGAACCGGCAGCCATGGGGCCGGAGAGAGAAATCAAAAAGGTCGCAAAAACAATTAAATCACATCATGTAGCACCAGGGGGGTCCTCGGCGCATTGCCAAAGAAAGGGATTTCTACATGGAGCCGGGTAAATGAGCCACTGCTCCAAGGGATCTTCTCGCGGGTAGTTGCAAGAGGACATCTCCTAACGCTAAGCAAACTTCGCTCTTTAAAATTGAATCAAAAGTCGTACCTATTCCAAACCCCCCGCCCACCTTCGACCAGGACGGGGGGTTTGCGATTGGCGGTGCGCGGCTTAGTTCAACTGGCCAACTGGCGGTGCTTTACGCGATAGTTCCACTCGTGCCAGGTGAGTGCGATCACAATGGCATCAAGGACGGTGAGTGCAAGCAGCCAGAAGGAATAGACCTGTAGCAGATAATATAATTGATATAATCCGAAAAGGGCAAAGACAGCGATCGCCGCGGGATATGCCCACAGGCGGTTGCGAAGGAGCTCTACGACGAGCACGATTTTGACGATGCCGTGCGTCAGAAGATAAAGGGCGCTGAAGTATTGCGCGGAAGCCGCGAGAGAAAAAAATTCTTTGCCAGAAAAGAAGTTCAAAATGACCGCCACGTGTGCGGGACTTGTGAAAAGCAAGGCGAGTCCGCCGACGGTTTCAAGAACGCCGTTCAGGCCTTTTAGGATCACTCCAAGGTCAAATGCCTCGCGAAGATATTTTTCCGGTAGAAGCTTCATATTATATGGTGATTGTACTATAATAAATAAAAATGAACATAGTTGGTATCATCGGCAGCTTGCGAAAAGGTTCTTATAATCGTTCTCTTATGAACGCCGTTCGCGCGATGGCGCCCGATGGGGTGGTATTCACGATCTTGGAAATTGGCGACTTGCCGCTTTTCAATCAAGACGTGGAAGTGGCGGCTTTTCCGAAAGAAGCGCAGGTGCTCAAAGACAAGATAAAGGCGGCCGACGGCATCATCATTGCGACGCCGGAATACAACCGGTCCATCCCGGGAGTTTTGAAGAATGCGATCGACTGGACCTCACGTCCCTATGGCGCAAGCGCGTGGACCGGCAAGCACGTTGCCGTAATGGGTGCGTCGGGCGGAACACTCGGCACAGCGCTTGCTCAAAGCCATCTGCGGCAGATCCTTATTTATCTTGATACTCGTCTCATGGGCCAGCCAGAATTTTATCTGGGAGAAATTGCGAAGAAGATTGACGAGAGCGGTGCGCTTGTAGACGCGGCGACCAAAGAACATATCTTAAAATTCTGGCAGACGTTCCTTGGCGGGACAAAATAGTTATCCACAGGGTGTTTTTTGCTGGTTGACATTATACTACAAGTAAGGTCATGTTGGATTCTACGAAGAAGAGTAAGGCACTTTGGGTCGCAGGCATTTTTTTCGTTGTCGTTCTTTCCGTGCCAGTGGCGATTGGTGTTATTTATAATCAGACCAACCAGAATATCACGAATCAGGTTGCGGCTCGGCAGCAAACTCTGGTAAATCTTACGGCGACCGCCGTAAAGGTTAAAATTGACCACCTTGTGGGGTTGGCAGAGTCGATCGCGTCGGTTGGCAGTATTACCCAAGACGTCGCAAGCAATCATTGGAGCGACGCCGCTCGGACGGTGGGCGATCTACAGAATAACGTTGCTTTCTACGATCCGTTTGTGGACCGAGTCATTTTTTATAATGTGGCCGGGATCCAGCAAGCGGCATATCCGACGCTTGTGGGCGGTATTGGTTCAAGCGCAACTAGCAGCAGCTGGTATCACGTATTGAGCCAAGGGGGCGGTTCCTATGTTTCGGGCGTGGCGCGGCGGCTTTCCATGCCGCAGATCAACGTGGTGAGTGTTGCAGTGCCAATAAAGTCCGGCGGAGCGATAAAGGGTTTTCTCGTGCTCCAGATCCCCACGAATAATTTTTTGGAATTCGGCACTGATCTTTCCCTCGGAACCTATGGCTTCTCTTATATTGTTGATGCAAAGGGAAGTCTTGTGGCACATCCCCAGTTTTCTTCCCAAAACGGAGCCGTGGTTGATTATTCTTTTATGCCGGCAGTAAAAGACGTGATGGCGGGCGTGTCGGGAACCATAATCACCTATGATCCCAGTGAGAGCGAGAAAAGCGTTGTCATGTTTGAGCCGTTACCGCAGTACGGATGGGGAATCGTGGTGCAAGAATTATATGACGAGATGTTTGCGGCACGGGACAGCATCCTTTTTTCCTACAAGATCGAGATGATAATCGTTTTCTTGATAGATATTTTACTCTCATACCTTATCTACCGATTATTAACGGGGGGACTTATACGTAAAAAAATATGAAAAAAGGATTCACACTTATAGAGCTTCTCATCGTTATCGCGATCATCGCCGTTCTTTCGGTCGTTGTTATTTTGTCTTTGAATCCGTTGGAATTGCTCCGCCAGGCGCGTGACTCAAACCGTATTTCTGACATAGCGACCCTCAAGAGTGCCGTTGCGCTTTATCTTACGGACGTATCGTCGCCCTATGTCGGCACGTCTACCTATTGTTATATCAGCAACAGCACGGCGACGATCGCCGTCGTGGCGAGCAGTACGGGGTCGTGGACCGCGCCGACCACTACGCCCGGTTGTGCCAATTGGTTCCCGACGAACACGACGACTACCTTTATGAACGCCACGACGACGAGGACGATCGGAACGTCTACGGCGGCGGCGGGAGCAGCGGGCACGGGCTGGGTTCCGGTCAATCTTGCGGGCATTTCTTCCGGTTCGCCGCTCGCCCAGGAACCGATCGATCCTGTGAACCAAGGGGGGAATGCTTCCTGTAGCGGCGCGAGTTCCACGGTCTCACTTGCGAATTGTCCTCTTTTCTACAGCTACATCGTGAGCGGTACGAACTTTAAGCTTGCTGCGTTCATGGAGAGCAAAAAATTCGCGAACGGCGGCAGCGGCGACGTAGTGTCAAAGGACGGTGGATATAATCCGTATGTTTTTGAACAAGGCATAAACCTCTCCCTCTAATCGCTCTTTTCTCTCGGAAAAGAAATGCATGGCAATTAACACGAAAACGTGTTAAGCTTGTCAAATGGGCACAAAAGAGGCAATAAAGTCGGTCCTTGATAAAAAACTCAAGTCGGTCCGCGAAACTCCTGCGGGCTTCACTTTTTTTGTTTCGTTGCACGACTTCGTGCAATACATAGAGTCAACGCCCTCATTCTCGGTCTTTTTCTCCGGTACAAAGCGGGGGAGTCGTGCGGCGCAGATCCCTCCTAAATATGAGGTTTTGAAACAGGTCTACCAGGGGATAGAAGATATTGATATTCGCACCACGGATGATCTCGGGCACGATCGCTATGTGGCGATCCGCGAACTCGGCCTTATCCGGGGCAAAGACCTTTCTGAAAATAATTCGTTCTGGAAGCGCCGCGAATTGCTGCGCAAAGTCGCGGGCGAAATCCACCAAACCCTGCAGGACTATCTCCTGGAGAAATAATTTTATGCAAGACCAACCAAGTTTTCGGGGTCTCGGTATTGCGCCGAGCATCCTCACCGTTCTTGATAAACTGCACTTTACATTGCCGACGCCTATTCAGGCGCAGTCCATCCCGCAGGCGATAGAAGGGAAAGACATGATGGGCGTTGCGCAGACCGGCACCGGCAAAACGCTCGCGTTCGGCATCCCGCTCATCCAAAGTATGCTCAAAGACCCCAAGCGCCGCGCGCTCGTGCTTTTGCCTACGCGCGAACTTGCGGTGCAGGTGGACGAAGTGCTGCGGAAAGTCGGCAACCCGCTTGGCATACGGACCGCGGTTTTGATCGGTGGCGAACCCATTCGAAAGCAATGGAATGCGCTTGATCGCAAGCCGCAGATCGTTTTGGCCACCCCGGGGCGGCTTATTGATCACCTTGAGCAAAAAACAGTGAGCTTGAAGGATGTAAGTGCCGTAGTGTTGGACGAAGCGGATCGCATGTTGGACATGGGCTTTGCACCGCAGCTGCGTCGTATCCTTGCGGTTTTGCCCCAGGAACGGCAGACGATGCTCTTTTCGGCCACGATGCCGGAGAGCATTGTTTCTATGGCGCGCGCGTATTTGAAACTTCCAATTCGCGTGGAGATTGCGCGCTCGGGCACGGCGGCGAAAGATGTTTCGCAGGAATTATTCATTGTGACCCAACCGGAGAAACCTCGCTTGCTTGAAAAAGTGCTGCAGGAATATCGCGGCTCGGTGCTCGTTTTCTCGCGCACAAAGTTCAGCGCAAAAAAGATCGCGGCGCATCTTCGCGCGCTTGGGCACGAAGCGGTGGAGTTCCATTCCAACCGTTCGCAGAACCAGCGGCAAGAAGCGCTCAACGGTTTCAAGAACGGAAAATACCGCGTGATCGTGGCGACGGACATCGCCGCGCGAGGAATTGATGTAAAAAATATTGAACTCGTGCTTAACTACGATCTCCCCACCGTTGCGGAGGATTATATCCACCGCATTGGGCGCACCGGCCGCGCCGGCGAAAAGGGCCATGCTATTACTTTCGCGCGACCGGACGAACGCCACGATGTGCAGGCCATTGAACGCCTGATGCGCTCCACGTTGCCCGTGACGCGCTTACCCGCACTGCCGCCGTTGCCATCTTCTTCGGTAGCGCCGATCTTTGAACGCGAGCGCGAGCGGAGGTTCCCGTCGCGCAGCCCGCGGGCGCCCTATGGGAGCGCTCCTCGCGCTCCTCGCGCGCCGTATGGCGGTGCTCCGCGTTCGCCTCGCTCGCCCTACAGTTCCGGCGCTCCACGTCCAACTCGTGCACCCTATGGTGGCGCTCCGCATGCAGGTGCCCCGCGCCGCAATTCTCGCCCTCAGCGCTTCGGACCGCCTCGTGGTCGGCGCGGATAGTTAGAGCGCTTCGAGATCCAGCACGTAGTCGGTTTTTATTTGTTTCACAAATTCGGGAACGTGGCTCACCAAGATGAGCGCACCTTCGTAATGGTCAATGGCTTTTGCGATGACCGGAATGTGGCGAAAGTTGATGTGATTCGTCGGTTCGTCCATGATGAGCAGTCCGGGGCGAAGCAGGGCGAGGCACGCGAAAGCCACGAGCCCTTTTTGCCCTTCGGAGAGCGAGCCAATTTTTGTTTTCAAAATTTCTGCTTCAAGCAAAAATCCTGCAGCGCATGACCGAAGCTCTTGCTCCGTCCCTTCGCGCATGCTGTCCGAAAGGGTTTTGTAAACCGTTGCTTCCGGGTCAAGCGTCGAAAAATCCTGCCGATAATAGCCGATGCGCACGCCTGCGGTGACGCTTTCTCCCTTTGCGTGGCCCGTGGCGAGCGATTCAAGGAGTGTGGTCTTCCCGATGCCGTTCGGCCCGGTGAGGAGCAGGCGCTCTTTTTTCTTGAGCGTCACGGTCACTTTTTTTGCCACGATCTTGTGGCCTTTCATAATGGAAACCGATTTCAGTTGTAAAAGGCGGCCGCTCAAATCCGCCTGACAGGGGATCGTGAAGCTCCGGATAGTTTTATCTTCGCGGCGCACCTCAACCACGTCGCCCTCCAGCTCTTCAATCTTTTCCCTCATCTTCCGCGCCACGTCGCGCAAGTGGCCGCCTTTTTGCGCAAAGAAGCCGGCTTGCTCGCGGCGGTGCTCAATATCTTTCTCTAGCCGCACGTTCTTTGCGCGCTCGCGCTCAAGCCGCGCCTGGATCTCTTTCACCACGTCAAAGTAGTCGCCGGTGTATTGTTCTATTTTATGCGTGAAGACGTCCAGATATAAAACGCCGTGCGTGAACGAGTTTAAAAAATCGGCGTCGTGGGAAATAACGATGCAGGTCTTTTCGTAATCAACAAGGAATTGCGTAAGGTGCGTCACGCCCTGTTTGTCTAAATTGTTCGTCGGTTCGTCCAAAAGCAGAATGTCCGGATCCTGAATGAGTGCTTGCGCAAGCAATAAGCGTGCCTGCTGGCCGCCGGAAAACGTCTTCAAGGTTCGCTCAAGCGGTGCAACGAGGTGAACGACGCCGAGTACTTTTTCTATGCGCGGTTCGATGTCGTATATTTTTTTCTTGAACGCTTTTTCAAAAAATTCTTTTACGGTGAGCGTGAGTTCGCTGCGCAAAATGACTTGCCGCGATGCCGCAATGGTCTCATCGCCATCGAGTGCCACACTACCCGACTCCGGCTTTAACGCTTTTGTGATCAGGTGGAAGATCGTGGTCTTACCCGCGCCGTTCTGGCCCATGAGCGTTATCTTTGACCCTTTGCGAACGGAAAAATCCGCCTCATTCAGAATGGGCCTCCGCGCGTATTCAAACGAAACCTTATTAAAGCGCACCACGACGTCGTTATTTGGCATGCTTGATCGTATTCAGGATCTTTTCTACCTTCTTTACGCTGGCCGGATCGTTAATAGAAACCGCAATCGCCCTGCGGTTCAGTTTCTTGAGCGCCGCCAGTTTTTTTGTGAGCAGCGCTTTCGCGCCGGCTGGTGTCTTCGCCATGTCCGCAAGCACGTCGATCTTTGTGAGGAAAAGATATTCCGGCTTCTCAAGTAATTCTTTGTTGTAGGCGCCCAGTTCCTTTCGAATCGTTTTGTAATCCTTTGCAGGATTTGGTGATTCGGCGGAAACAAAATGGAAGAGGGTGCGGGTGCGCTCAATGTGGCGCAGGAATTTTGTGCCAAGGCCGTGTCCGGTGGACGATCCTTCAATGAGTCCGGGGATGTCGGCAAGGATCAGTTCGTAATACGCGCCGAGGTTGGGTTCCAACGTGGTGAAAGGATAGTTGGCCACTTTTACGTCGGCTTTCGTCAGCTTGTTCAACATGCTGGATTTACCGACGTTCGGGAGTCCCACAAAACCAACGTCCGCGATGAGCTTGAGTTCCATACGCATGGTGAATACTTCGCCGGGACGTCCGCCCTGCGATTGCATAGGAGTGGTGTTTCGCGCGGAGCGGAAGTGGAAGTTGCCGCGGCCGCCGATGCCGCCTGCGGCCAAAAGCACACGCTCACCGCTCTTTTTCACCTCCGCGTCGGTGCCATTCGTGAGGTTGTGGATCACGGTTCCTACGGGTACCTTGAGTACGATGTCTGCGCCCGTTTTCCCGTCTCGGTATTGCAATCCGCCGATGCCGCCGTTCTCTGCCTCAAATTCTTTTTTGAAACGGAACTGCCGCAGGGCGCCAATGTCTGTCACGCCTTCGGCAAACACGTTGCCGCCCCTGCCGCCGGATGCGCCGGCGGGTCCTTGCTCATTCATGTTCGAATTAAAAGCAACGGCGCCCTTCCCGCCGCTGCCACCTCGCACCTCTATTGTGATTTCGTCTATCAGCATGAGATTTCATAGTATACTAATAAAGCCATGAAAGCTAATAAGAATGATGACCAAACGTTGCCCGAGCCGCTCTATATCACTGAAGACGGCCTCGCGCAATTAAAAGAAAAGCTTGTGCGCCTCAAGCGTGCACTGCCGGATCGCATTGCCGAAGCGCAGCGCACGGCCGCCTACGGCGATAGGTCTGACAACGCCGAATATAAATTGGCGAAAGGGAGTTTGCGCCGCACGAACTGGCAGATATTGGAAATACAAGATCAGATAAAGCGTGCCGTGCTCATTGCAACCGGCGCGAGCGCCACGGGCAAGGTTCAAATCGGTTCCACGGTGGTGTTGCAAGAGATCAACGGAAAAACAAACAATAAAGAGAAAATACTCCAGATCGTTGGCCCGCACGAAACCGATCCAACAAATGGTCGCATCTCGCAGCTGTCGCCCGTCGGCGCCGCGCTCATCGGTCGTGCAAGAGGGGACGAGGTTGTGATCAAAACCGCCGACGGCACGCGTACCTACCGGGTGATAGAGATCAAATAATATCTCATTGAAGCACGGCAGTGCATAACTCGCCGCGTCAAATATGTTAAGGTTTTGATATAGCAGGGTCTGATGAAAAAATACATCATCCTCGCTCTGGTAGTGCTTGCGGCGGCCGTCTTGCCGAGGTGCTCCTTGGCGGCCCATTTCCAAATCGATACCAACGGCACTCTCACAAACGGGTTGATTTCGTATTACAACATGGAAGGGAACTCCAATGACTATTGGGGTTCAAGCAATGCGTCAGACGCCCTCATCACCTATGGAATGTCTTATGGAAAAGTCGGACAAGGGGCATTATTTAACGGGGCAACCAGCAGTAAGATGCTTGCCGGTTTTGTCGCTCCCACCAATGCGTGGACGTATTCATTTTGGGTAAATCCCACAATATTCTCTGGTGGTTCGTTATATCACGCTTCGATGGGGAACGTTGGGAGTAACCGCAACCTTGCCATTTACAGTAATGGGGGAAAGGTGCAGGTAGATATCCCGTGGGTTGCGGGGATTTTCACCTCGTCCATCGCATTACCCACGAACACGTGGACAATGGTCACGGTCACGCGGAGCGGCAGTTCGTGGAATATATACTTCGGAACGACCGACGAAGGATCTGCAACCAACGCGACCGCACAAGAAAATACCACGAGCACCGCCATTGGGTCGGACAATATAGCAACTGCACAATATGGCCATAGTGATTCTGTGGACGGATCCATTGATGAGTTCGGCGTTTGGAACAGAGCGCTCTCCTCACAGGAAATTGTGGATCTCTACAATAGCGGCAACGGGCAGACGATGGTTACTTCAACCTCAACGGCACTAGAGCCCCATTTTCAAGTAGACACCAATGGCACTCTCACAACCGGCCTCTTCTCTTATTACCCCCTGCAAGGAAATTCCCATGACTACTGGGGATCAAATGACGGCGCGGACACGGCTATAACGTATGGCAGAAGCTATGGGAGGGTGAATCAAGGAGCTCTTTTCCAAAGCGGGAGCGTCATGAAGATGGACTTTGCGGCCCCTACGAACATATGGTCGTATTCCTTGTGGATAAACCCGACCGATGTCGCTGCCACGCAATTGCTGAATTTCTCGAACTGCAACGACGGGGTGAACGACAATCTTGCGGTTTACACGAATGTGAACGGGACGGTGCAGGTAGACATTCCTTGGATAACGGGGATTATGACCAGCAATGTTTCCCTTCCCGCATCAGCATGGACCATGGTGACCGTTACGAGAAATGGAAGCTCTTGGAATCTGTATTTCGGTACGACGACGGTCGCTTCCGCTTCAAATGCCACGACCCAACAGAATACCACTGATGATTATATTGGTTCGAACGGTGCCGGAGGAGTTTGTGAAGCTTCCACGGCGGGCGACATCGACGAGGTTGGCATGTGGGACAAGGTGCTCTCTGCACAGGAGATTGCTGATCTGTATAATGGCGGGGCGGGGCAGACGATGGTCGATGCCACGGGGTTCTCGCTGGCAAACCTTGAACAATATCGGTCGGACGTGGCCACGGCTATCCCCGAAAGCGCCACAACAACGGAAAACGATATAGTTTTCGGCGCCACGCTCCAATCAAGCGGAACAGGCACGCTCCAACTACAGGTGGA
>CAZNYI010000027.1:0-12080 GCA_964577245.1 uncultured Candidatus Saccharibacteria bacterium | reverse complement strand
TTGAAGCTAAAGTATGTGGTGGACGGGACACTGGGGTGTTTAACGGAGTTAAGTAGGAACACGGATAAAGAAAACCCTTGCCGGGCGGCTCGGGTTTTGGTTTACTACTCCTTGTTAAGTTGCGGGTTTGGATTGGGAAATCTCCCGCAACGTTGACAAAAAAATATCATAAGATCATGAGCCGTCAAGCGTTTTTAATTTAGCCGATGCGTGAAACGGTTCACTCCATTACCAGAGCACGAACAACCCCCAATCAATTTTGCGGAGTTGACCGCAAAAGGATATTTTTGGTGCCGTATTTGTCACAAGCCCTTTACTCCAAACACTGAAATAGATGAACCATACCCCACTTGTAGCCGGTGTGGTTCTAAAAACGTAAAGTATCACCCTCCCATAACATGAAAGCAGAATCCTGTCCCCGATGTTCCGGCAAAGGCGAAATTGAAGTGACTCAAAAAGGCCACGAAACCCCAATCAAAATAACGTGTCCAACATGTAACGGGCACGGCAAAGTTTATGTGCGCATAAGAGGAATCAAAAAATGAAAAGAAAAGCGCACAAGAGGAATCAAAAAATGAAAAGAAAAGCGCGGATTCAACGTATAGACGGATTCGAAATTTATTTACAGGCGAAAATACCAAAAGAACAGTGGCAGAAATGGGCGGCAGACTTCGCAGACCAAGAAGTGAACGACTTCGCGAAGAATGTGCCGCTGACAATCGAGCAAGCGATAATCCTGCGGGCTAAACTGGAAGCGTCGGCGCTCTACGGGATGGAACTCGCGGCAACGATGGATACTCGCGGGTGCGACCTGTCCGAAGCGAAGGAATGCAAGCCTGCGCTATACCGGCAAGCCTGATAAATTTTTACGATTAAACATTGATGAAATAAAAACATTCGCTATTTTTAGCGTTCGAACCAAAATGAAACGCGGTTGGCACATAGGCAACGGCTGGAAGCGAGTAAAAAGAAATGCAGGCTTTAGGTATTTTAGACACGGCAAAATCGTGTCTGGCGAACGGTTTGAATCCGCGTGGAAACGGTTGTTAGCTAAACGTATTAGGGCACGGGAAGCAGACACGGCACGGATTCGCCGTTCACTTAAGCTGGCACCAATCAAGAAGTCATTACCCGTTCGCGCTCCGGGCGCGTTTACTTTATGCCGATTAAAGGGCAGGCAAGCATTCTATGATCAGATTATTGAAGATCGGGCGCTATTATACAAAAGGATTTCACCCGAAGAATTTAGTGCTTTACGTCACGTGGTTGATATTGATCCGCGCTCTTTCAAAAAGTCTAAAAAGAAACGCAGGGGGATTCGTGAAATATCCGAACGCGGACATCGCTCTTTTCGAGATTTATCGAAGCTTAAAAATTTCCTCGGACTTAATATTAAATACAACGAAGATCGCTCGCCGGATTGGAGCAAGGAAGGCGTTTGTCAATACGAGAAACGCGGTTATACAACGGTGAGAAAATTACGCGGGGAAAGAATCATTGGCGAACGAATCCTAAGACGTTATACATTTTTGAATGCGTGAAAGATCGGGAATACGCTGTTATAGACGTTGAGACAACAAAAATCACTCACGATGAAATTCCGAAAACACTTTTTTGGGGTTACGCTGATAGCAGGGGTTACGAAAGATTTAAGACTACCAAACAGTTTCTTCTTTTTCTCCGTAAGCGCGAACCCAAAACCCTTTTACATCATGGCAACTTTGACATTATCCAGTTACTTAGGGACGGCGGCGATTTGCAGATCAACAAATCACACAACGGAAAGCTAATCCAATGCAAGCTAGGGGAACACTTGACACAAAACTCTTTAGCGATATTTCCGGAGAGTTTGAAAAAGATTTTCAAAGCATTCAATATCAAGAAAATTTCATTGAAGAACCTGGACAAGCGGAACTGGAGCGACTGTGTAGAAGGCTTGCAATGTTTCTTGTCCCTGAATCAAATTTTCTTCGATTTAGTCTCGGTCTCACCACTTGCGCGCGGGACGATAGCGGCAACCGGGTTTGGCTCGGCAGAATTGTTTGCGGGAAAGATGCCAAAGAACTTGTCTTTTTTGTCCGCATATCGTGGCGGCAGAGTTGAACTTTTTGACACACGAAAGCAGCTATGCAAAAAATATGATATACACTCTTCTTACCCGCAATCGTTTCTCGAAGCTAAAGAATGCGAAGAACTTTGGGAAGTCGAAGTCCGAACTAAAGATTATTGGTGCCCGCTATTCGACAGCGACAACAACGAAATGTTATGTTTTCCGAATGGATGTTTTCGTTCCTTTGTATTTCGTTCCAATTGGGAAAGATACATTGAACCAAATTGCGAACAAACAGCAATCAAAATCCGCGCACGTCACAAAATTAACACTCATTGGCTTTGCGAATTAAAACCATTGATACGAGACATCTATGCTAAAAAACAAAATTCAGAAGGCGCAATCCGATACTGTTGCAAACTGTTACTCAATTCGCTTTATGGACGCATTGGACTTAAGGGGGAAAGCGAACGGTGCCGAATACTTCCATATCGGGCCGATGGGGACGATATTTCAGTTCACTATATTGGCCGAAAACGGTGGCTTACTTTTGATACGGTTATACGCGAACCGCGAAGCAATTATCCGTTCGCTGCTTTCATTACGGATAACGCGCGAGCGAGATTGTATGAATCATTTACGCGGAACAAAGCCATATACGGCGACACCGATTCAGTATTTACTGCGGAATCAACATTTAAAGGAAATATCGGCGACGAATGCGGTCAATGGGGCTATGAAGGGCAAAAGCAATTCCTCGCACACAACGTCAAAGATTACGAATGGGGAAACGAGGAAGTCCGCAAAGGCGGCAGCGAAAATTTGATATGGAGTCTAAAACGATTTGCGAAAGGTCAAAAAGCCGTATTGCAAAAGCGCGAACGGCGTCAAGGGCTACGCAAGCGTCTGGTTTTACCAGACGGAACAACAGAACCGCTAACGGTTGGAAAGTAAAAAATATGGCACTAAGAAAAATCAACAAATTCAGGGACGCAAAAAGCATTGGTCCAAAAAAGGGTGAACTGAAAGAAGTGAAGGGTTTCTTAATCGGGGCCGTTTACAAAGTGGGGGCAACGAAGAAAAAGAAGGGGAACACAAAATGGACTTTTCAGGACACCAAAGGTGAGCATTTGGACGTATGGGGTAACGCAAGCGTCAACTCTGCTTTGTCCGGGGAGGACGGCAAAATGGATTCGTCACTAGTTGGCAAATGGGTGGAGATAACCTTTGTTCGCATGGGGACGGCCAAGAAGGGTCAAAACGCACAAAAAATCTGCGATGTGGGGGTCGACGATTCCCGCACATTACGTGTTGACAAACCCGGCAAAATCTATAATCTCAAGAAGTGATTAGGGGTGATTTAAACAACACCCTTACAAAATAAAACTATGGCAAAAAATACTCAATCCACAAAATCCAACATTCCAAAATTCACGATTGACGCCCCGAAAACGTCAACAGCCGTTGCCAAGTTGACGGTTCCTCGCGTCAGGATTGACGACTTGGGCAAAACGATCACTGATCTCTTGAAACAGCTTTCCGATAGCGGAGTGGAAGGCAAGGTTATCAAAGGGACGTTGACGGTTTATTAAGTCAATTTGCTATGGGGACTGATTAACTAGTGAGTGATAAGACCACTCGATTCGGCCTGTAGCGGAGTGTTTCACGGCTTGACTCGGCGTAACAATCAAACCGTGGCTTTCCAACAATGAGACATACAATCCAACAAGGGGACACCGTTCTTTACACGAATAAGGAATTATCAGCGATTGGCAGGGTTTTAGATGTTGGCACCACTCATGCTAAAGTATTGTTTGACGGCAGCGAAAACCCGTCCGGAGCAGAAATGATTCCGCTCACGAAACTAACAACACTTGAACATGAACGAAACAATCACGGTTTGCGCTTGGTGCCATCCAAACGAGGAGAGTCTTTTCCGGCAATACCCTGAATTGCGCGGCAAAGGACTTAGAATATCGCACACAATCTGCGACTATCACCGAACCATTGAATTACTCAAACTACAATCAATACAGGAGATAATTTATGACACTCACGCAAATAGAAATTTGGTTGCGCAATAAAGCATTAAAACAAGACATTGTTCACGGGGCAAAGTATAGTTATCAGCTTGGAGTTTTACAAGCCGTTTTGATTTTAGTGTTAACAAGCAAGGATCATCACAAAAGAATTAAACACGAAATAGAAAACTCATGAAACCAACAATACATATTCACTATAACGCTTCGGACTTTAGCGCCCCTGATGGCGAAAACGATTACTGGCGGAACTATCTAAACCCGGACTCGGCCAAGATGTTTCTGGTATGTGCCGAATCATGGTTGCGTCACGGCTGGCAAGTGAAGCGATTAGTTAGCCCAACACACACCGGGTTTGTGTTCCTTGATAAACTCAAACAAGTCAAAGGGAATATTCATTCCAATTATGTTGACAAGGCTTTGCAATATCCAATCGAGTTTTGGAACTGGTGGTTCGTGGTGCACAAGTTTTGCGACTCAAAAGGCATGTTTATTTGCACAACGGATTGCATAAACAACGGTTTCACCCCTGAAAAGGCTGTGTTCAAATTATCGGCACGTATTTCTGACAATGTTTCATTCGGCAAAGACTGGACAAACACGTGCTGCTATGTCACAACACAAAGCGCACGCGAAGCAATTCAGGCATGCTATAGCGTGGACACCGGACGATTGTCAATGCCTGAAATCATGGCTGTTTCTGATGAATCCATTTTTCGAAAACACGGCCATTGGCAAGGAATGGATTTGCTGGCAACTCCCTTTCTTGATAAGGGATGGGAAGAAAAACTCTTGTTGCATTATTCCCGGTCAATGCTGGTTCGCGGGATTAACGCTTTCGGCACACTGCCAGAATCGACCCCCATCCTTGAGCAATCCCGATAAGGTTTGACCAATCGGGGGAACCGTCAACCGGCGGAATACTCACGCGGACGTTGTTGCACCACACGTCCGCGTGAAATTTATTTACACGGAATTTTTGAATCAATAAAGCAACGTAACTATATCCGAAAGCCGGGTTGCCGTTGACTCCCATTCCCGTTATGTCCCCGAATGCGAAAAAGTTGTATTGGTTCGGACGGTTTGCCGGGTCTGTTGATTGACCTAAAACCGTGTCCGAAAAATTGGGGTGCCATCCATAGAACATAGCCGGATTGAAAAATAGAGGGTCAATAATTGCCGCGCCATTGAAAAAGGAATTTGCGACATACATTGTAGGGTTTGCCGTTGCCCCGTTCAACCAAGGCCACAACGGAGTGCCAGTCAGATTAGGCGCGCCGTTGTTTTCCGCTGGAGTCAATTCGTCGCGTGGTGCGAATGGCAATTCCATGTTGACTTGCGAATTGTAACGGAATTGCAAACTGGCGCGCGTGAAAATAAAATTGGCGGGCATTACACGTTTGGTGCCGGGGGGACTTGACCAAAAATCCCCATTGTGAATGGCGTTGCCACGTAAATTTCCACGTCATTAAATCTGTCGCCTAAATCCAAAATGACGCTGTTGTCGTTCACGTATGGCAGGAACGAAAACCAAGTTGCCTTTAGGACAACTTGGTTTGGGTTTTCCTGAAATGTCAGGACATTTTGTTGAACGCTCACGAATTATTTTGAATGTGAGTTTGAACGGCTGTTGAACCGTCCTTAGCTGCTTGTGTTAGAGCCGATGCCACAATAGCCGGGCCAGCTTTCACCACTGTAGCGGCAAGCGTATCGGCTGCTGCGACATTCGTGTTATTTTGTTTGTTTTTGTAAGCGGCAATTGCGCCTGCCACTGTTGCGGCAATTCCAAGCGCCCAATCCAGTCCAGTGTTGATTAACCCCGCGTAAGGGTTCACCGGAGCCGATACAGCGTCAATTTGCTTGGCGATTGCAACGGCATTGGAAACCGTTGTCAGATCATACGGAATATATTGTGGCGTCGATGGAGTGGCAACGGGGCTAATATATTGGGGGTTTGGAACCGCGCACGCGGTCAACCAACTCGCCAGTAAGCCTAGGGCCATTACGTTTAATAGGAACCGAAGTGTTCTTTTCATGTCGTTTTCTTAATGCTTTTCGCCACGTGTATATTAATGTGCCAATGAGGACTAGCGTGGTAAGAACATCATTGACTTTCGTCAGCGTCATTGCCGTCGAAATTGTAGCTAACGAATAAATGAAAGCCGGTTCCCTCATTTCGTGAACGCTGATAAAGCAGCCGTCAAAACAGAGTTTGTAACGGATTGTTGGTTTGCTGCCAATTGTTGCTTGCCGTATTGATAACCTAAAAAACTAACAAATGCAAGCGCAACAACTGACGACAAGAAACCAAGCAAAAAGATTATAAACCATTCGCGTTTAGTCATGTTTTGTTCCCCAAGTGTAAACAAGAATGGCAATTCCCGCTGCCACTGTAGGAGGGTCAAGAAAGATTATCAGAACAAAAGCTATTGCCGTTGCTATAAGTTTTGCAATCATAATTTTACATTCCGCTGGCGATTGTTGGCACCGATGCAACAGGGTTTTGAAGTGATTGCGCGGCGAGTGTTCCCGGGTCAACTGTGTAACCCTCGGGTGCTGCCATTTTTGTTACAGGAATATATTCATTGACTCCACCGGGTAAAGGAATAGCAGCAACATCGCCGTTCAACCAAGCGTTTTGAATGATTTGATCTTGAGCGGGTGATAAACCACTGGTTGTGCTAGGTTTATCGGGAGTGGATGAACCCGTAAACAATCCTTTCGCCCAATTCCATATTGAGCCGGGCAAATTCAAAGGATACATAAAAATACCTTTTATTGTTTGCTCAATTGATGCAGCGCCTTTATACATTTTATACGCCACAAAAGCACCCATGACTAGGACTGCCAACAAAATTGCTGTTGATGCTTTGAATTTCATTCTTTGTGACTCCAGAGAAAGATTAACATGACGATGCCAGCAACAGTTGCCGCAGCTTCGGGAAACAAAATCAAACTAATGCCAATGATTGTCCCAATGATTTTTGCGAAATATTTCATTGTGTCATCTGGTAAATTTGTTGCAATTGAGCGGCTGAATTACCCCATGCGGCAAGGGGTGTTGCCGGGTCTGTTGAATATGCTCCAGTAGGAGACACCGGGGGAGTGAGGCTAACGTGATTCACTACGTTCACGGTTGCCGCGTTTTGTGAAGTGTTGTTTGGGTCAACCCCCATTGAAGCATAAACATCGTTGACGGTTTGTTCCCATCTTGTTGACATATCTTTAAAATTCAACAGATTGACACCGGAAAAATCCGAACGAATGGTTTTCAATGCCGCTTGTGCTTGAGCGGGTGAAGTGACCAATTTCACCAATGCGCCGGAAAATCTCACCGGCGCACCAATGGCAGCCGAAAAAGATTTGCTTAGACTGTTGCCTGTCATGACAAGGTAAACAATCCTGAAAACAACCCATGAAAAGAACGCAACCAAAATTGATTTAAAAAGTAATTTCATAGTTTTAACCCCGGCAAATTGCATAGGCTTTTGCAGCTTGGACTTGTGCCAAAGTCATAAACGCGGAATGATATAATCCAGCTATCATGTTCATATCCCATAGGATTCTGCATTGGCCGAATGCGCCATTGATGACTTTTCCGTATTCCGCAACTAATTGCGGTGAGCCAGCAGCGCCACTATTAGTCATCGGCAACAACTCAAAAGAAACATAGGAGCCGCCGGGTGATAACATTTGTAAACAAGGAACCGTTGGTAGCGGTCCTAAAGTTGTCGTTATAACACTCGTGTAAATGGTTTGTAGGTTGACCGGAAATTGAACACTAATTGCGACCCGTTCATAAAGAGACAAGTCAACTGGCAAGGAGACATAATATGACGCGGTGATTTTGTCAGTGTCCGGTTTAAATTCAAATTGTCCGAATGTCAAACGCGGTTGCTTTTGGACATTCACCGCGTCAATCTGCCGTTGCATAACGGCAAGTTGACCTTGTAAATTCTCCAGTTGGCCGCCAAGTGTTGTTGCGTTTTGGCTCATTTGTTTTTGATGAAAAGGATGAAAAGAATCACGGCTGCAAAAGCGCCGATGCCAAGGAAAATTCCGCCACCAATATTAAAATTGTTCACTCCGGTTTTATTGCCGGAAACGCTAACGGGCGTTGACGCAGAAAGTGAACTTGACGAGGAGCCGCCGCCACCACCTATACCGAGTAGTCCAAGTATACTTCCCATAGTGTTACGCTTTCTTATGACGCAAAATCCAAATGATTCCGATTGCACCAATCGCAATCAAACCCCATCCATACCACGAAATCCCAAGCAACGATGAACCGCTAGCGCCTCCGGCCGCACTGCTTGAACCGCTTGCGCCCGCTGAATCAACATTCACAGTTGGCGCCGTTTGGTTTGAATAGTATTGACTGTTATCCGTTTGAGCAGTGGAAAATGTAATCCCTTGGTCAAGAATTCCGCCGCTTGAAACATTGATTGAACCTTGACCCTGGACGTTGCCGGGAGAGTAACCAATGCTTGCGCTATTTCCGGAACCGCCAGCACCTAAAATACTCCCCCCGGGCGCGTTCGGTGCAAGTGTTCCGGTGTTCGTGTCTGTCGTTGTCTTGACAGAATCAAACAAACGAAAAAGTATTGTGCGATGCCATTTCATGCTACTTTAGCCTTTGAACGCGTGAACCAAAAAGCAATTGCAATTGCCACAATCCCTAAAATGATATACACCCAAGGACTTTTTGACGTTGTCGCAGATACGTTTTGAACGATTCCCGGTTGATCACCCGTCAATGGCGTCAATTGAGTTGCAACAGTTGGCATAGTTTTAACGTCCTTTTTTAAACGCAAAATACATGACAAGCAATCCAACACCGATGACAGCTATGATTCCATACATAAGCCAGTTCGTAGATGCGCCGGAAATTGCCGGGTTTGCGTTGCTGTTTCCACTGTTGCCGGTTTGCGGTTGACCGGCTGTTGGTTTTGCGCCACCAATTGCTGCAATTCCAATTTGCCCGCCGGTTTGAATTGCCGTGTTTAAAAGGTTTCCAAAGTCCATAATTTTTCTTTCGTAAAACTCCCGCCCCGGGCCATGCTATCCCGGGACGGGAGACTCCCCCTACAATGCGCGTCTCACGGCCGCGCAATTCCGAGAAGGTTTGCTGGGTCAAACAATCGACGATAAACAAAGCGAATTTTTCCGCCGGTAGCCGGTGTCGTCGCGTCATATTGCATGATGATATTGTTCAATGCCACTCCAGCTTTTCCGGTTTGGAAAATCTCGGATGGGCCGCGATTCCACACAAAGGCTGCATTACCGTCAACGAGAGTATCATCAATTGTTTGGTGAACATTCGTTGCACGCAACTTGCCGAAGGACACTTCCTCCTTGGTGAACCTGGACAAATCATACAATTTGATTGTGCCCGTTTCGCTTGTCAGAGGCCCCGTGCCCGTTGCCGTTGCATCGGTTTGTTTTGCATTCGCTGACAAAAATGAACGAAGCAGCATCAACGTGTAATCGCCACCACTCGGGAATTTAACTTCCCTTGTGCTGTTGGTTTGCACGCTGTCATCCTGAATGACTTCAAACTGTCCGCGAATGAATTGCTGTGACGCGGGAATTGTGTCCCGGTAACATTGATAAACGTTGACACCGCAAACCGCTGATGTCAGCGCAAAGGTTGGCGTGGCATTCACGTCAACTTGCGATTGCAACGCTGTTTGAATTGACAACGTCAAATCGCTCATTTGATACGCGGGAATTGACGGCAACACATTCAATACTTGCGCACCGAAAAAGTTTTCCCGGAAGAAAATTGGGATGCTGATATAGAAAAACGCGGCAGTCCCAAGCGCACCTTTCACGAACGGCAAAGCGTTTCCATGAAATTGCGCGACTTCGTAAAGGTCTGGCCCCGTCAACCCGCTAACGGGCACTAATTCCGGCTGTCCGGAAAGTGACCCGCGCAAATCAACTCGCGCAACCAATTTTGATAACCCTTCGATAGCCACAGTCGCGGCCCCCGTGCCGATGATTCCAGAAATGAATACGTCCATTCTGTCAATAACCGATTCACGCGGGACATCGAAAGTAATTGTCGTTCCGCCAAGTGCGTATGTTTGAGCAGCAATCGGCAATTTTTGAGAGTATAGATTCGGTAGTGGCATAATTACTTGCTAGGAGTGCTGCTCGCCGGAGCGGGAAACACAAGGTTAGAAATGAATGAAACGCGAGTCACAACGGCAATCACCACAATGACGCCTACTGCGAACATCGCCCAATGCTTCCAATTTTTGATGTCCATATTTACTAATTTGCGACTCTTATTTGTTGTCGAACTGATTGCTCTGTCGCCTGTAAAGCAATCATTTCGATATTGCCGCCGTTTTCATGTAACACATGATACTTTGGCAAATTCTTTACTTCATCCGGATTGAACCCGGCTTGACTCAAACGTTGCAACCCTGCCGGGTCGTTATGTTTGAACACGTAAATTTCTGTGAATGAATCGCGCACCCATGACGGCACGGTTCCAAACCATTGGGCACCGAAAATCTTTTCGATTCTTACACCGCTTCCACGTTGAATCAATTCCTTTATTCCGAGCGGAGCAGTTCGCGTTTCAACAAACCTATTCAATTCGTCAAGTGCCACTGTTACCGGGGGTAACCCTGAATCAATGTTTACAAGCTGAAATTGGTAAAGGGTCAACAAGGCATTTGACAACACTAGATCAGCATCATCTGGCGGATACCCTGAAAGATTGAAAATAATCTGCGATTCGTTTTCGTTTAGGAAATGAACAAATTCGCTTGTGTTACTCGCTACTTTGCAATTGTTGCCGAAAAACTCCGGTGCGTATTCGTTCTTCATGTCGAATACAACAAAGCGCGGACACTCCGCAACGAGATTAGCAATCAATTGCGTCTTTCCTCGCCGAGTAGCACCTAAAACAAAGATTGTGCTGTTAACCGTTCCCGCTGACGGGAGCAATCGCACGGCCATTGTTTTCGGGTTTCGTTGGTTGTGTGTTTCTGTTTCCACCGTATGAATTTTTCAGACGTTCTTTTTCAATTTCTTTTAATTCCGCCATGCAATACGTTAATCCCGTCATCCAATCTGCTCCTACACTAACGATTGCAGCCCAATCCATGACTTCTGGATTAGTGACGCGACGGGCCGCGATGCGTGACGCAGCAATTTTAGCAGTCTCCCGGCTTTCTTCGGTGAGCCGGACTTGCTCGCTAAATTCAATTGCTTGTTGCTTGTCGTCGAAAACCTTTCTCGCGCGTTTTCGTAAGAGTCGAACACCCGCGCCATCGAGAACACCAATAATCTTGTCAACAATGGCTTCGTAAGATTTAGCAACATTAGTAACAGCTTTTTCTTGTGCCACTTTATCGGCATCAAGGGGGTTTCCAATTGTTTTAGGGATGGAGATTTGAACAATTGGTTTAGGACTATTTTTGTTGCTTGACGTTTCACCGATACTTTTACCATCAACATTTTGAACTGTAGGGGTTTCATTCATTATTTTAGTGGTGTTTTACCCAATACCCAAACAACTTATTGCCAACCTTTTTTATGACATGTTTGTGTGTTGCCCGCTGTCGAAAAATTTTCTTTTGTCTCTTTGTGTGTTTCATTCAGGGTGAGATTTAAACTGTTGTTACTGCCAAGGAAACCGGAAGCGCGTTACTCGAAATTATTGATGTAAAATTCGGAACCCCATTTTCTTGCACAACCAAATCGACAAGCGGATCGCCTTGAATATACGCGAATGCCATTGCAAGTCTGTATTGTCCGGCTACGGTTCGGAAAATGATTTGATCGTTCACCGCTGGAACCGTTGCATTATCAGCATATTTTGGCTAGGGCGGAACCGTAGCCGTTTGAACAATCTTTGTTACCTTATAAGCCATATACTTTCTCGAATCTAGTCCCCACCGGCCAAGGTGTCAACCTGTATTTAACCCCGTTAAACACCCCAGTCTCCCGTCCACCACGCGCTTTAGCTTCAC
>CAZNYI010000026.1:0-12565 GCA_964577245.1 uncultured Candidatus Saccharibacteria bacterium | reverse complement strand
TCCCCAAGCGCCTTCTTCATCGCCGGGATCGTCTCGCGCGCCACGATGCGGCCCAATGCCCGCGCCTGGATGGCCTGCGTAAATTGCTCCTTCGGCAAAAGCTCTTTCAACCGCTCCACGGTCTGCCGCCCTTCGCGCTCCACGTCTTTCTTCGGCACAATGCGCGTGAGTGCTGACACCACTTCCTCCACGATCAAAATTTCCAATTTCTCCACCTCCGCCTCCTGCTCCCCTGCAAGTTCATAGGTGAACGACGCATACCCCTGCGATGCGGACTTCAACCGATCGTCAAAATCGCGAATCAGCTCGCGGAGCGGCATCGTGGCCTCCACCAAAAGATTGTCGCCGATGGTCTTTACTTGTGCGATCGTAAGATCAAACACCGTCTGCAAGTTCACGACCGCGCTCAAATATTTCTGCGGCGTCAGAAGTTCCAGGTTCACGATCGGCTCCCACACCTTTTCCGGATTGACCGGAAAATCCTGCGGCTGTTTTATCACGCTTATTACTCCGCCATTCTGCACACGGTACGCGATAGAAGGAAAGCTCGTCAAAAACTCCAGATTATATTCGCGCTCCAATCGGCTCGCGGTAATTTCAAAATGGAGTTGACCAAGAAACCCGACTTTCAACCCGCGGCCCAGCGCTTCATTCGCATCCGGCTCAAACGCAAGCGCCGCGTCGTTCAAACGCAATTTTTCAAACGCACGTTTCAGGTCGTCGAACTTTGTGTCGCCATCGGGATAGAACGAAATAAAAACCACCGGCCCCGGCTTGCGGTATCCGGGGAGCGCGGCCGCTTCGGCGTCAGCTTTTGCGCTGCCGCCCGTTCCCGCCACGCGATCAATGAGCACGGTGTCGCCGATGCCAACCAGCGCCGGCTCCTTAAGCCCCGTTGCAAGATAGCCGATCTCGCCGCTTTCGATCGTTGGAGTCACTTTAAGGTCGGGCATGCAATACCCCACCTCCTTCGGTTTGAATTCGGTGCCGGTCGCGGCAAATCGCATATTTTCCGCCGTAAATGCACCACCAAACACCCGCACGAACGCGATGATCCCCTTGTGATCGTCGTAGAGCGAATCAAAGATGAGCGCTCGCCCGCCGCCATTCTTCCCGTCCGCGGCAAAGCCGGCAGAGGGCGGCGGCACCTTCCGCACCACCTCGTCCAAAAGTTCCCGCACGCCTTCGCCTGTTTTTGCGGAAACCCTGAACACGCTTTCCACCGGCACGCCCAAAAGTTCAGCCGTCGCGGCAATGGTCCGCTCCAGGTGCGGCAGGGCAAGATCGATCTTATTTACCGCCGGAATTATTCTGAGCCCCGCCTTTTCCGCCCCGCGCAAATTCGAAAGCGTTTGCGCCTGGATTCCCTTCCCGCCGTCTATTAAAAGGATCGCGCCCTCCACTGCCGCGAGCGCGCGTGAAACCTCATATGAAAAATCAGAATGGCCCGGCGTGTCGATCAAATTCAGGACGTATTTCGCACCGTCCGTCTCATATTCCATCCGCACCGGCGCCATCTTTATAGTAATCCCCCGCTCGCGCTCCAAGGGCAAGCGGTCCAAATATTGCGCGCGCATGGAACGCTCAGGCACCGTGCCCGTGATCTCCAAAAAACGGTCGGCAAGCGTTGACTTGCCGGAATCAATATGGGCGATGATGACGAAATTACGAATATGCGCTTTATCCTCCATCGACTCACTATGCACTTAAAGCGCTTGCAGCGTCAAATTGACCACGAGCCGTCCGGGTGGATCGCTCGATTCATAGGTATATGACGCAAGCCCGCCGTTCTCGACAAAAACGTAGCCCAACGGCGCGTCTATTTCATACGAATAATCGCGCGTGGTGCCGGCTTGTTTTTCAAAAACAAATTGATACTGCGCGCCGGGCGACGGCGGCACAAACAAGCGATGCGTATAGTCCAGCGAGAACTGCGTGCTAGCGCTTTTTGTTACCGTTGACCACGTTGTGAACACCTGATCGCCCGATTCCGTGTGCCACGCGACGCCTGGATAGCTATAGAGCGATTGCTCAGTAGATTCTATAGAGGAGACCAAGGGGTCGGTGCTATAACCGTTATTTGTGTAATTGATCGGTGCCGTGATCTTTTTTGAAACCATGCCGGAAGTGTTCGTGAGGGTTGATCCGCCAGGAACGAACATCTGCACGTAATCCTGATTCGTCGTTTGGTACCACCAATACGGGCTTGTGTTGCCGTTGTGCTTACGCGTGACGACCACGTGCGTCGCGAGCGTGCCGTCGGGATTGATACGGCTCATATATGAAACGGTGCTTGAAACATACAAATCCGATTTTCCGCCGTTCACGTTCGCGTCCACGAGTGCAAAATAGTCGCCGTTGAAGCGTTGCGGCAATTCATAGACCGCGCCCGAAGCGCCGAAAGCGTCTATGGAACGTTGGGTCGCCGGATCTTTGAAATAGATCATGACGTCTTTTTTTGTGACCCAATCAAGCAACGTAGCAAGCAACTCCTGCCGCTCGGCGTCGGTTGACGAAGCAAGCTTCAGAGCAACCGCGTGAGTGAGGTCGCGCAAAACCTGCTTGGGGTAGGTTGCCGAGGTCGCCTGGCCATTCTGTACACTGTTTTGTATCTGGACAAGAAATTTGTCGGCGGTAAACGTGGTGGTCGGCTTCCCCACCGAGACGGGTCCCGTGACCGACAAAATATCGTTCACGATCTTCGGCGTTATTGCAATCACGCCATCGAAGGTGGTGGAAGATTTTGCATAGAGACCCGATCTTTCAAAAAAAGAAATGGTCTTCGATGCCGTCGTCGGAAAATCAAAGAACCAGTTCGCATCCGCCGGCCGCCATCGCGTGACCTCAAGCTGCAACGGTTTCGGTGGAATTATGTTTTGAGTGAACGGCGTATCAACATCCGCAATGTCGTGCACGGCAATGCCCGCGATATTCCCGTTCGCAATAGTAACGTCCGCATAGCTCCCCAAAAAACCGCCGGCGGGACGGATCTCCGACGGATTTTCCAAAAATACCAATACATGATGCGTGCCGGGGTCGGAAAGCCACGGCACGAACGCGTCTAAAAGATTCTTGGCGTTCTTGACCTGCGACTTAAGCGAAAGATAAAGATCGCCCACGCCGAAGGACGTAAGGCCGCCCGCAAAAGAAGCGGCGCTCGAAAGCTGGTCGCTCATAGTGTCTATCGTCCCGAGGGTGGCGCGCAGGCGGCCGAGGTCGGCGATGAAGGGACCTCCCGTACCCGTCACGAGAAAACCGAACGAGCTCGAAGCGACATCGTTGATCTCTTGTGTAAATTGCACAAGCTGCCCGGGAAGGCCGGAGAGCGAGCCAATAGAGGAAAACGCTTTTTGCGCAGCCGCAATATTAAGGTCTTGGAGGTCAGCAACGCCCGCGCGGAACGATCCAAGATCTCTCGAGGCCGTCGCCGCCATCTTCCCGCGAATAACATAGAACGAAATCAAAGAGCCACCAATGAAAACGACCACCAATCCCGCGATCCCCCACTTGATGCCCCTTGGGAGCGGGGTGCGTGCCGGGGGGCGATGTGCTTTTTCGAGCGCTTCGTCCTTCGGTTCCCGCTTGATCACCTTTACCAGATCGTTCGGACGGACATCGTCGCTTCTTTGGGGAAAGATATCCTTCATGTTTTCATTATACGGGAATGTTACAATAAATATAATGTTCAGAAAGACCTCGTCGTATCTTGCGTGGTGGACGCTCGCACTGATCGGTATCGCCGCAGGATCGCTCATGCTGTGGGCTGCGCGCACCGACGCACCGATCATGGATGAGCTTGCACACATTCCTGCCGGATACGGCTACGTGCACAATCTTGATTACCGTTTGAATCCCGAACATCCGCCGCTCGTAAAGGCGCTTGCGATGCTGCCGGTACTTTTCCTGCAGCCGAACTTCCCCACCCAAGGCGATGCGTGGCAGAACCAAGTGAACGCGCAATGGGACGTGGGCGCTCAGTTCCTCTATCAATCGGGTAACGACGCGAACGCCATCGTAGACACCGCGCGGCTCTTCCCGATCCTCATCACCCTGCTCGTTCTTTTATTCATCTATCTCCTCGCGCGCAGCATCATAGGCACGTGGTGGGCGCTTTTGCCATCCGCCCTTTTTGCGTTCGACCCCACGGTACTTGCACAGGGGCATTATGTAACGACCGATGTGGGCGCCGCCTTCGGCGTCATTGTTGCCACGTATTTCTTTTTAAAATTCGTTGAGGCGCCGTCAACGAAACATCTTTGGTTCGCGGGACTCTCGTTTGGCGTGGCGCAGGTCACAAAATTCTCCGCGCCGTTCCTGGTGCCGCTGTTCATTTTTCTCGCATTCATCCTCTGGCTCCGCAACGTCATTATTGAATACGGCACGATGGATGCCGGTCGCCGATTCAAAATATTCCTTATACGCGGCGTGCGGTGGATCTGGCGTCTCATCCTGATTTTTGCGATCGGTTATATCTTCATCGTCTATCCGCTCTACTTTATCTTCACCGTGCATTACCCGATCGCAAAGCAGGTTTCCGACTCGCAAGCTATTTTAACCTCATTCTCTGGCGGGCCGACTGCCGCGGGCGCGCACTGCAGCGGCTTACGCTGCTTGGCCGATCTTGATATTTGGATGGCACGGAGTCCCCTCCTGCGGCCGCTTGCGCAATATGCGCTCGGCGTCCTCATGGTGCTCCAGCGCGTTGACGGCGGAAACACCATCTACTTCATGGGGCACGTGGTGGGCGCCGGCGGTTGGACCTATTTCCCGCTCCTCTTCCTCCTTAAGGAACCGATTCCCACCCTCGCTGTCGTGCTTATCGCACTCGTGCTCGCCGTTTGGTGGATGATCCGCCGCAATCCCCGCGACGGTCGTGGCCGCCTACAGCGCATCCTTGATTATATCGGCGTGAACTTCGCTGAATTTTCCATGGCATCGTTCATCGTGCTCTACTGGGGCTACAGCGTGCGAAGCCCGCTCAACATCGGCATCCGGCACTTGATGCCCACCATCCCTTTTATCTTTATTTTGTCTGCGGTGGTTTGGAAAAAATGGGTCACGCGCATTAACTTTTCCATAAGCGGCGCGGGGGTTTCCGCAGAAGCCGCGCTCGCCGCGCTTGGTAAGGCCGCGAAGTCGTTCCTCCACTCAAGTGTAAAATATATAGTGCTCATCGCACTCATTTTCTGGCTGATCGCTGAAACGCTCTTCGCCGCGCCGCACTTCCTTTCTTATTTCAATGAATTCGGCGGCGGCACGTGGAACGGCTATCACTGGGTGACCGATTCCAATTACGATTGGGGCCAGGATCTTTTGCGCCTGCAAACGTTCGTGAACGCGCATCCTGAAATAGATAAGATCGGTGTGGATTATTTCGGTGGCGGCAGCCCGTCATATACGCTCGGCGCAAAAGAAGTAAATTGGTCGTCGGCGCAGGGCAATCCGGCCGATGCCGGCATCCACTGGCTCGCCGTTTCCGTGAACACGCTCGAGGGGGCTACCCAGCCGCTTGCCCCCGGGCAAACGCGCAACGTCGCCGACACCTATTCATGGCTCACCGCGCTCCGGCCCGCTGGCAACGGCATGGGCAACGTTCCCCCGCCGGATTACCGCGCAGGAACATCCATTTTCATCTACCACCTTTCAGGTTTGAAAACTCTTATAAACACGAAAGATGACAAGGTGCAATTTATAATTGAATATCCGCCGACTCGTTGGACGGCGAGCATTGAAAATTCTTTGCTAAATATCACTGATTTTAATACTATCGCAACCGACAACACAGGCTGGCCAGCCGCCGTATTAACAATCAAAGTTGATCCTCCGCAAAATCCCGTCGGTGCGGGGTATACCATCCCTGAAGTTGGAGTAGCACTTAACCCAGGCGATACCATTTCCTCAAGCTCAATCACCATCGCCGGATATAATACCACTTTGTACGATAGAACTGCCACGGGCGGGTTTCATAATTATGAATTACAAATTCACCGAATCGACGTTGGTAAATACGTGACGATTACTTATCGCACGGGCAACCGGGGATTAGGCGCCAATGACCTTGGCGATATACCAATCATCCTCTCCACGCTCATTTTCACCAAATAGCCGCTAGCGGCGTCGGTTTTCCCAGAGCACATCTACTCGGGGCTTCATGTCATGCAAATCGCCCCATAAATCATCAAATTTTTTAGAGAGCTCCTCGATTTTATCAAAGGTTTTCTTCAAAAAATATCCAATAACCGCAAACGCGATGCTTAGGAGAGATATAAGAAAGCCGAGAATATTCATACTGGAAGACTACCATATTCACCATTAAAACTTTATTAAAGGATTCTTGACGTCCTGTCCAGTGAGTCACTTATAGTACGCGCGGTTCTCTACGCGGAAATCAACGTATTGCAGTTTTGAAAAATTCGGCTGCGCCATCAAACTTTGCAGCACCGAAAGGTCATTGTTCGCCAAAAAACGCAAACTAAAATAAAGCGTGGGGCCGTTATAGGTCGTCGCATTAATCTCTTCGAGACCGATGTCTTTGAGCACCACTTCGTTCACGCTGATCCCGCTGCTTCTCAAAACCTCCACGATTGAAATAAGGTTCGATGCGAATTCGACTGGCACCACGACATCGCCAAGCCCGAGTCCTGTTTGCGAATAATCGTGGATAGCAAAAAACGAACTTCCCTGCGTGTCATAGGTTTTCCCAAAAAGAACACCCCGGTTGTCAAACGAGTAGCAGGTCTCACCGGCATCGATTTGTGGGGCGGCGGCAGTGGCTACGGAATCACGTTCCGCACTCGCTCCGCCCGACACAAAGCACCAAATGCCGAACGGCGCCCGCTCCACGACCGTTGCCGTAATCGTGCGCAAAAAATATTCCTTCCCGATCGTAACCGCGGCAAGTTGGGGAATGGGCTTTAACTCCTCTGCGGTAAGCACGGACGGCCACACAAGCATATTATTCGCCCCCAAAAGCCATCGAAGTGCCGTGTGGGTGCCGTTCACGTTTGACTGGAGCAGCGCCACAACACTGCTACTTGTGACCGCGGTGTTCCCGGTTACCACAATATGCTCCACGCGAAAAACCGGCGAATAAATAAAGAGCCATACCAAGCCCGCAAAAAGCAGCACGAAACCGAGCGCGGCAACGATCCCAAAAAAATATCGCCGGTGGCGTTTTTTCTTTTTCTGCTTTTCCGAAAGGTAGGAATCAAGCTCCATTACCAATAGCTTACCAAATTTGCGCTATAATGTGAGCATGAGGGCCTTATTGCGAAGAATACGAAGCGCCCGCTTCAAGCACGAGCTTTTGATCACCATTTTTATCCACCGCGACCGGTTGCTCCACAACCTTAGGGAATTCCAACGCCTCTCATCGACCACCACCGTGGCCCCGGTCCTTAAAAGCAATGCCTATGGTCACGGCCTTATTGAGATCGCACGCATGTTAGATAAAGAACGCCTTCCTTTTTTCTGCATTGATTCATATGTGGAAGCGCTCATTTTGCGCAACGAGAGCATTCGCACGCCGCTCCTTATTCTTGGCTATACCTCGCTTGGGAATATTTTGCACAATCACCTTAAGAATGTCTCTTTTGGCATAACAAGCCTGGAAGAATTGAAGCGTCTTTGCGCGCAGGCCAGCCGCCCTATTACCGTCCACTTGAAAATAGATACCGGCATGCATCGGCAAGGCATCATGCCCGCGGAACTTGAAGAGGCCTTTCGTGCCGTGCAGAGCAATCCCCGCGTGAACGCAGAAGGAATTTATTCCCACTTTGCGGACGCGGATACGCCCGACTCAAAGCTCACTACAACGCAAATCGAACGATGGAATGCCGCCGTGCGGCAAGCAAAGGCATCGCTCCCCTCCGTGCGGCACTTTCATGTGAGCAATACCGCAGGCAGCCATCATGCAGCGCACATTGAGGCAACCATGATGCGCCTTGGGATCGGACTGTATGGATTCAATGTAACACTGAACCGCGCACTTGCTTTGCAACCACCACTAGAGATGAAGGCGCGCATCACGTCCCTTCGCACGCTTGCACCGGGAGAAAAAATCGGATACAACGCCACGTTTGAAACAAAAAAGAAGATGGTGGTCGCCACCATCCCCGTTGGATATGCCGAAGGAATGGATCGTCGCCTTTCAAACCTTGGCGCAGTCACCGTGCGCGGCAGTGTCTGCCCCATCGTGGGTCGCGTGAGCATGAACATCACTTCGGTGGATGTTTCGGCCGTGCCCGATCCGCGCCTTGACGAAGAAGTGCTCGTGATAAGCATGGAGCCCGGTGCGCTAAATTCAATCGAGCGCATGGCGGAACTTTGCCACACGATTCCCTATGAGCTCTTAGTTCATCTCCCGGCACAGCTTCGGCGAACCGTAGTGTCTTAGTAGCGCTTAAGTGGCTCCTTAGCCAATTACTTCTTTCCCCATATACTTCTGGAGCACTGCGGGCACTTCAATCCTTCCTTCCCTTGTTTGATAGTTCTCAATAATGGCAAGCGGCGTGCGACTCATGGCGATCGCCGTGGCATCGTTCATGTGCACGAACTCGGTCTTATTGTCTTTGCGTCGCACGCGCGTGCCCAAACGGCGCGACTGGTAGTCGGTCATGTAATCAGCAGAATGCGTCTCGCGGTATTTCTTCTCGGACGGCACCCACGTTTCAATATCCAAGTGCCGCGCGTCCGGATCGCCCTGGTCGCCCGTTGAGCAAATGATCACCTGATAGGGCAGGCCGAGCGACTGCATAAAATATTCCTGGATCGCCACAAAAAAATCCTGCTCCGTTACGCCGTCTTCCGGCACGGTAAAGCTTTCCATCTCTAATTTATCGAACTGATGCATGCGCAAAATGCCGCGCACGTCCTTTCCGTACGAGCCTGCCTCGCGCCGAAAGCTCGTTGAAAAACCGGCATACCGGATCGGTAGTTTATTTTCTGGAATCGTCTCATCCATATGAAGCGGCCCCAGCGTGTGCTCCGCGGAACCGATAAGATACGTATCGTCCGACGGAATATAATAGCGTTCTTCTTTCGGTTCCAACCGTGCCATTTTTTGGAACACTTCCGGACGGATCATGTCGGGCACCAAGACCGGCACAAAAGCGTTCGCGTGATAGCCGGGCTTCACGCTATTCGCGATTGATTCCATAATCTTTGGATCGGTAAGCACCGAGAGTCCGTATTGAAGCAGCGCGAGCTCGAGCAACACCGCATCGCCCTTCAAATACACAAAGCGGCTCCCGCTCACCTTGCTCGCGGATTCAATGTCTATAATGCCGAGTGCTTCGCCGAGCGCCACGTGATCCTTCGGTTCAAAATCAAATTTCCGCGGCTCGCCAACCTTCCGCAAAACCTTATTTTCTGATTCATCCTTCCCGACCGGCGTGTCATCCGTCGGCAAGTTCGGGATTGTGAGCCAGAGCGCTTCCCGTTGCTTCACGATCTCCGACACTTTTTCTTCGAGCACTTTTATTTCTCCCTTGTTCTTCTTCCCACCCTCAACATCCCGCTTCTCGCTGAACTTTTTCTGTTCCGCGCGCTTTTCATCGGCTTCTTTTGTAAGCTTCCGCCATTCGCCGTCAAGTGCCAAAAAATCGTCCACCAGCTTTGGGTCGGCGTTCTTCGCCACAATACCGGCCTTCACTTTTTCCGTCTGTGTGCGGAGTAGTTCAACGTCTAACATATTCCTATCATATCGCGTTTTTGAGCGAGCGTGAAGATGGGATAAAAAAATCGGGGAGCGAGCCATAGGCCGCTCCCCGCCTACTCAAGCGCCCCGGCGCCTCTCGCAGAACGGTGCGCCGCACTTCGGAAGAGCACCGGCGCCGTTCCAGTATGAGCTCAGTGCCACTCCGGCGCGGAGGTACAGGTAGGGCACGAAACCCTCCTTGTAGCGCGACCCGCGGAGGTCCATGTTGTTTCTCTCAAAGACTTCCGGGAACACGACCGCATGAATGATGCCCTCGAAAACCGTGAGGGGCGAGCGGCCAGCGGCGACGTTTGTACCAAGATGCTCTCCGCCATCCTCTACGCCGAGAAGGAGATACGGCCCAACGGGAACTTCGACCACGTCGACGACGTCCGTCGCGCCGAGGTAGTTCTCTCCCTTCTTCCTGTCCACCTCGATCAAGCTCATGAGGTGATCCAGGTCCAGCGACGCAGCGCGGGGTGGAACCAGGCTGAAGAGACCGTGCGGAATGTTGTTGCGGAAGGGATCGGCGTGTTCGTACCTTGCCAACCCATTGGCGACCAGCGTCTCAACGATTTGATCGAAGAGTTGTTGGGGGCTCGGCAGTACCACGGGGTTTTGAAGCGCCCAGTACTGCCTCGCACTGATGCGAGCTTGCGTTGTTGTGGGCATATGCCCCTCCCTGCGCCTTTTGGGCGCCGAATCGAACTAAAAAATCTTGTGAAAGAGCGCTTGTACTATATATAGCAAACGAAGCACAGTCAAGGACTGCCCAATCACAATTTTATGCGCTAGAATGTGTTTATCATGTCATTAGATCCCATCCGGCACTCACTGGCCCACCTCCTTGCGGCGGCGGTCTTGAAGGAATTCCCAAGCGCCAAGCTCGCCATCGGCCCCACCATAGAGAACGGTTTTTATTATGACTTCTTGCTCCCCCGCTCACTTGCACCGGAAGATTTGAAAGCCTTCGAAAAGACGATGCGGAATCTTATCAATAAGAACCTGCCGTTCACGGGCGAACCCGTGACCGAGGCCGAAGCGAAAAAACTTTTCGCCGACCAACCCTTCAAGCTTGAGCTTATAAAAGAATTTGCGGGCGCCGGCGAGAAGCTGACCGTCTACCGCACGGGCGACATCTTTATGGACCTTTGCCGCGGCGGGCACGTAGCGAACACCAAAGAAATTCCCGCAGATGCATTTAGGTTGGACAAGATCGCGGGCGCCTACTGGCGCGGCGACGAGAAGAACCCCATGCTCCAGCGCATCTATGGGATTGCGTTCGGAAGCAAAGCCGAACTGGAGGAATATTTGAAGCTCGTGGAAGAAGCAAAGAAACGCGATCACAAAATACTTGGTGAACAATTAGATCTTTTCACTTTTTCCGATCTTGTAGGCCCTGGCCTTCCCCTGTGGACGCCGCGCGGCACATTGCTCCGCAATCTTTTGGACGACTTCGTCTGGCAGCTTCGCAAGGCCCGCGGCTATATGCGGGTGGACATCCCACACATCACAAAAAAGGAGCTCTACCAAGCGAGCGGCCACTGGGAAAAGTTTAAAGACGATCTTTTCCGTATCACCACCCGCGAAGGGCACGAATTTGCAATGAAGCCGATGAATTGCCCGCACCACACGCAGATCTATGCCCGCAAACAGTGGAGCTACCGCGAACTCCCCCAGCGCTACGCAAACACAACGAAGGTCTATCGCGACGAACAGTCGGGCGAGCTCGCCGGTCTCACGCGCGTCCGCGCGATCACGCAAGACGATGCGCACGTTTTCTGCCGGCAATCGCAAATGAAGGAGGAGTTCGTAAAAATATGGGATATCATCCACGAATTCTACGGTGCCTTTGGCTTCTCGCTCCGCGTCCGCCTCTCCCTGCACGATCCCGCCACCCCTGAAAAATATCTGGGCGACGCGGCACGGTGGGAGCAAGCAGAAACCATGCTCCGTGAGATTGCCGCAGAAAAGAAAGCTGATGCATTTGACGGTATCGGCGAGGCCGCTTTCTATGGCCCCAAACTGGACTTCATGGCAAAGGACGCCATTGGCCGCGAGCACCAAGTGGCCACCATCCAGTTGGACATGAATATGCCGGAACGTTTTGACCTCTTCTGTATAAATGAAAAAGGTGAGCACGAACGGATCGTAATGATCCACGCCGCCATCATGGGTTCCCTTGAACGCTTCATTGCGGTGCTTATTGAGCACTTCGCCGGCGCCTTCCCCATCTGGCTCGCGCCCGTGCAGGCAACCGTTTTGCCGATCGGCGAGAAGTTTTCCGAATATGCAAAGAAGGTCTATGACGCACTTATTGCCGCGGGTGTTCGCGCGGAACTCTCCGAGGCGAACGAATCGCTTGGCAAACGCATCCGCGCAGCGGAAATGATGAAGATCCCCTACGTGCTCGTGGTCGGCGAAAAAGAAGAAACAGATGGCACCGTTGCCGTGCGTAGCCGGAAAGGCGACCTTGGCGCAATACCGCTTAAAGAATGCTTGAAGAAAATAGAGGAGGAAACAAAGACGCGGGCGCAATAGGAGCGGGCGAGCGCACAGCTGCACCGGCGCACGCGCCAAAAGTAGTGGCGATCGTGGGCCCCACGGCGAGCGGCAAAACCATGCTCGCAATCACACTTGCACAGCGTTTTAACGGCGAGATCGTCTCCGCCGATTCGCGGCAGGTCTACCGCGGCATGGATATTGGTACGGCAAAACCGACCGCGGAAGAACTGCGCGCGGTACCGCATCGCCTTATTGATATAAAAGACCCGAATGAGGATTATACCGTTGCGGAATATAAAACGGATGCGATCGCGGCAATCCGCGACATTTTAGCACGCAAAAAACTTCCGATCATGGTCGGCG
>CAZNYI010000025.1:8054-12653 GCA_964577245.1 uncultured Candidatus Saccharibacteria bacterium | reverse complement strand
TAGTTTTAATGGTCTTTATTGTACGATTCATCGGTCAATGGGGCCGGTGGTGAAACGGCATCATGCCTAGTCGTCAACTGGGAGTTCGGGGTTCGACTCCCCGCCGGTCCACATTGGCCCAGTGAATTGACAACAAAAAGAATCGGAGTATAATGAGAGTACGGTTGACGACTAGGCGGGGTGATGCCGAGAGGCGACGCTCCGAATTCCTCAAGACCGCCTCGCAAGGGGCGGTTTTGAATTTAAGGGTCATAATTTGCGCGCATAAATAGATTGTGAAAATGAAAAGGCCCCACAGGTGTGGGGCCGTAAATCCGAATTGGGTCGATCTGATCCGTCGCGTTCACGCCGGAACGGGTTCGTCCGCGGGCGGTGCGGTGGTCCTTTCGGTCGATACCGGCCATTCGTCCATGACGATCTTGTGCACGGGCTTGCCGCCGCATGCCACAAAGACAACCTTGTCGCGGGAATTGACCATTTCGCGCTCATCCGCGCAATCGACAAGCGCATGTATTTGCGGCATCGGCAAGAGCGGGTCGTTGCTGCTACCGTTCACGCCCTTCGTGATCTGCACGCGCATGGCCGGCGCGATTTGGTGACGATTTCCGTCTGCGTGCACGTACGCGATCAGCGTTTCCGGCTTTTCGGGATTCCCTCGTAGGTTGAACTTTTCGGTCACCTGAACGCATGGCGATCCACTTATGTCGACGACGCCGTTCTGAAGATCGATCTCAATCGAGACAAGGCGGCCGTCCTTCGGCTGCACTGTGAACGCGACCTTCTTCTGATCTATGTTTACATTTTTCAACATGGCCTCGTGGCCTCCTGCCCCCATATTTATTCCCAAAGAGGGCGAAAGTCAATGGGCGGGCGTGCGACCCTGATTTTTGTTTTGAGACCGTGCGAGAGGGCCGTGAGTGATAGGCGTGATTGTAAATCAGAATGAGAGCGCTCCGCAGCAAAAGACAGGCATCTATCTCTCCCGAAGCCAGGTCTCAAAACAAAAATCAGGGCCGCACGCCCCCTGCCTATTGACGCCACGCCCGGTTCTGCTATACTTTCTCCTAAGGTTCCCTCGGACGTGTTATGCCAATATTTACCTATCTCGGAAGACGAATTTCGTGTTCCTGAGTTTTCCCGCTTAAAACACGGGATGGTGGGTTCTTGTTGCGCATCGTCCGGGGTACACCCGGAATTTTTATGTCGTTCATCTTGGGTAAAAAACTTAAAATGACGCAGATCTGGAAAGACGGGAAGGTGATCCCGGTAACCGTGATCCATGCGGAAGCGAATGCGGTAGCGATGGTACGAACCAAAGAAAAGGATGGCTATGAAGCCGTTCAGGTTTCGTTTGGAAAAGAAAAGCGCGAGTTCCGCGATCGCACGGCGCACCCGGTTTCGGTCGCCGATTTTAAAGTGGGCGATGCGGTGGCGGTTGATTCTTTTAAAGAGGGCGAAAAAGTGATGGTGAGCGGCATTATGAAGGGCCGCGGATTCGCGGGCGTCGTGAAGCGCTACAACTTTGCGGGTGGACCAAAAACGCACGGGCAAAAGAATCGTCATCGGCACGCGGGCTCTATTGGTTCCACCGCATTCCAGCGCGTGGTGCCGGGCCGGCGTATGGCGGGCCACATGGGGACGACGCGCGTAACGATCAAGAACTTGGTCGTTGCCGAAGTTGATAAAGAGAAAAATTTGATATTCCTGCACGGCGCGGTTCCGGGCGCGCGCGGCGGTATGCTTGAGATCCGGAATTAAAACCATGAACGCCGACGTCTATAATTTGAAGAATGAAAAAGTGGGAACGGTTGAATTGCCGGAAAGTGTTTTTGGCGCCAAGTGGAGCCCAATTTTAGTAAAGCAGGTGGCGGAATCACAGAATGCGAACGCGCGCGATCCGTGGGCACACACGAAGACGCGCGGTGAAGTGCGCGGCGGCGGCAAAAAGCCGTGGCGCCAGAAGGGAACGGGCCGCGCGCGGCATGGTTCCACCCGGTCACCCATCTGGGTGGGCGGCGGCAAGGCGCACGGGCCTCGAAATGACCGTGATTATTCGCAGAAAGTGAACAAAAAGATGAAGCACGTGGCGCTCTTTTCGGTGCTTTCGCGCAAGTTGAAAGACGGCGAAGTGAAGGTGTTTGACTCGCTTGCGATCGAAGCGCCAAAAACAAAGATGATGGCCTCCATCCTTATCGCGCTTTTGAACATGCGGAAGAACGCGAAGCGGTATGACGTATTGCTCGTGGACCACGCGGCGAACAAGAATTTGTTCCGTGCGTCGGCGAATTTGGAAAAAACGAAAGCCATCGATGCGGCATCGCTCAATATTTTGGACGTGATGAACCACAAGAATCTTTTCCTTGATAAAGCGGCGATCGCGACGATCGAGAAACAATATAAGATATAACGAACATGGCCGACTCCTTTATTATCAAGAAGCCGTGGGTAACGGAAAAATCCACCGACCTTTCGACCATTGGCCAGTATGTTTTTATTGTGAAGCACAAAGCGACGAAGCAAGAGGTGAAGAAAGCGGTGAAAGCCGTCTATAAAGTGGACGCGGTTTCGGTGAACATTGTGAACCGTCCGCCGAAGCGGAAGGGGATGGGCGGAAAGTTGAAGGGGGCGCAAGAAGGATATCGCAAAGCGATCGTCACACTGAAAGCCGGGCAAAAAATAGACCTGCAATAACATGAAGATCTACAAACCAACCTCTCCTTCGCGCCGCAGCATGACGGGTTCCGATTACTCGGGGCTTTCGGGCGTCCGCCCGTGGAAGCCGCTTTTGAAACAGCTGAAGTCCCGTTCCGGCCGCAACTCGCAGGGCCGTATCACCGTGCGTCACCAGGGCGGCGGCAACAAGAAGCGCTATCGTATGATCGATTTCAAACAGAATCGTATCGGCGCAAAGGCGCTCGTGGAGACCCTTGAATATGATCCTTACCGCACGGCGTTCATCGCGCGCGTGAAGTATGCCGACGGAACCCGCTCGTATGTGCTCGCTCCGGAAGGCATGAAAGTGGGCACGGAGATCGTGACGGCAGATGCGGCGCCGTTTTCAACGGGCAATCGCATGAAACTGAAGAACATTCCGGTCGGCCATCAGATACATAATATAGAGATGACCCCGGGTCGCGGCGGCCAGCTCGCGCGCTCGGCGGGTTCCTATGCGGAAGTGCTCGCGAATGCCGATGGGTATACCGATTTGAAGCTTTCCTCTGGCGAGGTGCGCCGCGCCCTTTGGGACGGATTCGCATCGCTCGGCCAGGTCTCAAACGCGGAATGGAGTTTGATCTCTATCGGAAAAGCAGGCCGCTCGCGGTGGCTCGGCATTCGGCCGACCGTGCGTGGCAAGGCAATGAACCCGGTGGATCACCCGTATGGTGGTGGTGAAGGCAGTCAGCCGCGCGGTACCCGCAAACCGAAGACCATGTGGGGCAAAGTGACGGGCGGTCACAAGACGCGCGATCCGAAGCGGCGTTCGAACAAGCTGATCCTTCAGCGCAGAAAGAACAAAGATAAAAAATAACCACCATGTCACGCTCGCTTAAAAAAGGCCCCTTTGTGGATAAGAATCTTTTGAAGAAGATCGCGAACTCACGCCCGGATGATACGCCGGTCATAAAAACATGGTCGCGCGCTTCCGAGATCGCGCCGGAGATGGTAGGGTATAGATTCGCCATACACAACGGGAAGGCCTTCATTGAGATAAAGGTTTCCGAGGAAATGGTGGGTCACCGCTTGGGCGAGTTTTCACCGACCCGGAAGTTCACGCGGCACGGTGGAAAGATACAGAAAGACCTGGAGATCAAAGCCGCCGAAACCCAAAAGACACAGGCCACGGCCGGTAAGAAATAATCATTATCATGGAAAAAATCGTCGCTAAATTGAACTATTTAAGGATCGCGCCGCGGAAAGTGCGGAGCGTTGGCGACCTTGTAAAAGGGCTTTCGGTGAACGATGCCGAGGCGCAGCTTTTGGTGCAGACCCGCCGCCCGGCGAAGGCACTCGTGAAGCTTTTGCGCTCCGGTGTGGCGAATGCGAAGAATGCCAAACAATGGAACCCCGACCACCTTTTCGTGGTTGAATTCCGTGTTGATAACGGCCCAATGCTCAAGCGGTATTTGCCCCGCGCGCGCGGTTCCGCCTCGCCGATCCAGAAAAAGATGAGCAACGTGACCTTGGTGCTTGGTTTGAATGAAAATCTGAAGCCGAAATATAAGATCGTCACGCCGAAGAAAGTGAAGCTGCCGCCGGGCGGTGGGAAGCCGTCGGGCAAAAAGCGGGTGAACGAGAACCAAAAGCCGGAAGAAGAATTCTATGAGAAGAAAAAGCCGGGAATCCTGCGCCGCATGTTCAGTCCAAAATCAAGAGCCTCTAAATAACCATGGGACATAAGATACAACCACTTTCATTCCGTTTGGGCATCACGAAGGGCTGGCCGGTGCGCTGGTTCATTAAGGGCGGCTATGCGAAATTCCTTGAAGAAGACGAAGCGATCCGGAGCGTGATCAAAAAAAAGATCGGCCTCGCGGGCGTTTCTGCGGTTGAGATCGAGCGCACGCAGAGCAGCTTGCGCGTGTTCGTGAAGGCGGCGCG
>CAZNYI010000025.1:0-7954 GCA_964577245.1 uncultured Candidatus Saccharibacteria bacterium | reverse complement strand
GCGCGCCGCGAGTGGCTTTCGCGTGGTTCGCTGCCGCTCCAGACGTTGCGTGCCGACATTGATTACGGCACGGCGACCGCGTACACTACCTATGGCACGATCGGCATCCGCGTATGGATATATAAAGGAGAGATATTTAAAACGCCGACCGTTGTCACGCGCGAGGCGCAGCAATAACGAACCACGCCCATGCTTATTCCTAAAAAAGTAAAACATCGCAAATGGCAGAAGGGACGCTCACGCCGTCGTCTTAAAGAGACGCGGGGGCTTACGATTGCCTATGGCGAATACGGTTTGAAGTCGCTTGAGGCGGTGTGGCTCAATTCGCGCCAGATCGAAGCGGCACGCAAGACGATCACGAACTATATGCATCGCAGCGGCCGTCTGTGGATCCGCGTATTCCCCGACAAGCCGGTCACGCTTCGCCCGCCGGAGACCACGATGGGTGGCGGGAAGGGAAACGTGGACCACTACGTGTTTCCGGTGCGCCCGGGCCGCATGCTTTTTGAAGTGGACGGCATTCCCGAAGCGACCGCGCGGGAAGCGCTCCGCTTGGCTTCCTTCAAACTGCCGGTAAAAACCAGAGTGGTGAAAAAATAACCATGAAAACGAAAGACATCCAAATTTTAAAGAACCGGCCCGTGGAAGAGCTCACCCATATGATCACGGAAGCGAACGAGAAATTGCGGGCGCTTGGATTTGACCTTGCGGCAGGAAAGGTGAAAGATATTACGGAGATCAAAGAGCTCAAGAAAAAAGTCGCGCGAATGAAAACCTTTATCCATGAACACGCAACCAACACAAAATAAGAAGCGCCGCATAACGGGCGTCGTCGTTTCCGATAAGATGCAAAAGACGCGCGTGGTGGCGGTTGACCGGCTGAAGAAGCACCCGAAATACCTCAAGTATTACACGGCCACTTCGAAGTTCAAGGCGCACGACGAGAAGAACGAATATAAGACGGGCGATCGCGTGATAATGGAAGAGTCGAGGCCGCTTTCGCGCGAGAAGCGGTGGGTCATCGTAAGCAAAGCGAAATAATACCATGATACAAGAACGTTCAGTCATAAAAGTTGCGGACAACTCCGGCGCGAAGATCGTGCGCTGCTTCCGCATCTTGGGCGGCACGGGCCACCGCTACGCGGGAGTGGGCGATATTATCGTCACGTCCGTGCAGTCGGCGGAGCCGCGGAAAGCCGTGAAGAAGAAAGATATCGTGAAGGCGCTTGTGGTGCGCACCAAGAAAGCGATGCGCCGCAGCGACGGATCATACGTCCGCTTTGACGAGAACGCCGTGGTGCTTATTGACGCGAAGAAGGAACCGCTTGCCACCCGTGTCTTCGGTCCGTTGCCGCGCGAATTGAAAGAGAAAGGGTACGAAAAATTAATGACGATGGCGGAAGAGATCGTATAACCACTATCATGGCGATGAACATAAAGAAGGGCGACCAAGTGAAGATTTTGGCAGGAATGGACCGCGGGAAGACCGGGACGGTTTTGCATGTACTTCCGGAGGATGGAAAGATCGTGATTGACGGGTTGAACGTGTTCAAGAAGCGCTCGCGGCCGAAAAAGCAGGGGCAGAAAGGGGAAACCGTGCTCGTGCCGCGGCCGTTGCCGGCTTCGCGCGTGATGCTCATTTGCACAAACTGCAAGTTTCCGTCGCGCGTTGGCTTCCGTATGGATGGCCCGCGAAAGGTCCGCTACTGCAAGAAGTGCAAATCAACCACATAACCAAAACCATGGATAAAAAGAAAGTGCGATCATTTTTGGAAAAAGTGGTGGTGGACGCGGGAGTCGGCCGTTTGAGCCAGACGCCGAATTTTGAAGAGAAAGCGCTCGTGCAGGTCTCGCGCGACCTCGCTGCCATCACCGGCCAGAAGCCGGAGATCCGCCGCATAAAGAAATCCATCGCCGGATTCAAAGTGCGCGAAGGGCAGATCGTGGGATTGCGCGTTACCCTGCGCCGCGACAAAATGGTTGATTTTTTTGAGCGATTGATTAGTATAGTATTACCTCGGGTACGCGACTTTGGCGGTTTGGATCCGAAGAACATCGATCAAGGCGGCGTTTTGAACGTTGGCGTCCGCGAACAGGTGGTATTCCCCGAGATAGAGCCGGAGGCATCGCCCATTTCATTCTCGCTCGGTATCGCCATCGTGCCGCGGCTTCGGCAGCGCGCGGCTTCGGTAGAAAAATTCGAGGCATTGGGAGTTCCCTTAAAGAAGAAGAAAAAATAACATGGCAAAAGCATCCGTCATTGCACGCAGCAAAAAGAAGCCCAAGTTCAGCACCCGCATTGTGCGGCGCTGTTTCCGCTGCGGCCGCAAGCGCGGCTTCATGCGCGACTTCGGCATTTGCCGGATCTGCTTCCGCGAAATGGCAACGAACCAGGAGATCCCGGGAGTTAAAAAAGCAAGCTGGTAATTATAACTATGTACTATCGTCTTTTAGCCGAAATTAAAAATGCAACGCTCGCCCACAAAGAGCGCATCACCGTCCCGTTTTCAACGATGGATTTTGCGATCCTTCAGGTGCTTGTTACGGCGGGATATTTGAAGAGCGCCGAGCGCGAGGCGGTGGGCAAGAAGAACATCATCGTTGCGCGCTTGTCGTATCGCGATAAGATCGGCACCGTGACCAACTTCAAACTTATCAGCAAGCCGAGCCGGCACCAATATATTGATTATCGGAGCGTCCGGCCTGTGAAGCAAGGATATGGCATCGGCGTGCTTTCTACGCCGAAGGGGATCATGACGGCAAAAGACGCACGGAAAAATAAGGTCGGCGGTGAATATTTATTTGAAATTTGGTAATACCATGAGCCGCCTTATTAAAAAACCGATACTGCTTCCGACGGGCGTTACCGTGAAGAACGAAGGCGGCATTTTGATAGTGAAAGGATCGAAGGGCGAAGAGCGGGTGCGGATGGCGTCGGGGGTCACTATGAAGATGGAGGGCGAACACGAGCTCTGGATCGCGGGTGAGAATGCCGGGACCACGTGGGCGCTTGCGCGGAATGCCGTGCTTGGAGTGACGGAAGGATTTTTGAAAATATTGGAAATTGAAGGGGTCGGCTATCGTGCCGTGCTTGAAGGGAAGGAGCTGGTGTTGTATCTTGGCTATGCGAATCCCGTTCGCATGAAGTTGCCCGAGGGCGTCGTGGTTACGGTTGAAAAGAACACCATAAAGTTCGCCGGGATCAATAAAGACCTGGTGGGCCGTGTGGCGGCAGAGATCCGCTCATTGAAGAAGCCGGAGCCATACAAAGGGAAGGGATTCCATTACCAGGGCGAAGTGATCCGGCGGAAGGTTGGAAAGAAGGCGGCGGCCGCGGGCGGGACAGCGTAACAACAACACCATTATCATGAACGCACGAAAGAAACTAAACAAGAAAAGGACGCGCCGCGTGGCGCGGGTCGCCGCTATCATGCATGGCACGGCAGAAATGCCGCGGCTCGTCGTAAATCGCAGCAACCGTTACGTGTACGCCCAACTTATTGACGATGCGAAGGGGCACACGATCGCGGCGATATCGAGCTTCGGCAAAGACGCCGCAGGGAAGGCTGTTGTTGGAAAGGGGACGAAGAGCACGCAGGCATTCGCGGCGGGCGAAGCCCTTGCGAAGAAGGCGCTTGAGAAAGGGGTCTCGCGCGTTGTGTTTGACCGCCGGGCGTCCAAGTTCCACGGGAGGATCGCGCAGTTCGCTGAAGGAGCAAAAAAGGGAGGATTAACGATATAATACTTACATGCCACAACCACAAGGACACAATCGTCGGCCGGACCGCGGTCCGAAGCCGAGAGAGGAATTCCGGGAGCGCGTGCTTGACATGCGCCGCGTGACGCGCGTCGTTGCGGGTGGTAAGCGTTTCCGTTTCCGCTGCACGATCGTATTGGGCGATGAGAAGGGTCGTGTCGGCATCGGCATCGCAAAAGGCCTGGACGTGCAGCAGGCGGTCGCCAAAGCGAAAACCGAGGCAAAGAAGAACATCATTATGGTGAATTTGGTGGATGGGCGCACGATTCCGCACGAAGTAAGCGCAAAGTACAGCGCGGCGCACGTGCTTTTGAAACCGGGGAGCGAGGGCCACGGCCTGCGCGCGGGCGGGGCGGTGCGCTTTGTGCTTTCGTTCGCGGGAATAAAAGATGCGACGGCGAAGTGCCTTGGCCGCACGCCGAACAAGCTTACGAACGCCATGGCGACCATTGAGGCGCTTAAGAAACTGAAAGCGATCAAGATAAAAGCATAATATGAAACTCCACGAACTTCCTAAAATCAAAAAGCGGGTACAGCGCATCGGGCGCAGCGGTAAGCGCGGAAGTTATTCCGGCCGCGGCGTGAAGGGGCAGAAATCCCGTTCCGGGCGTCGACTCTATCCTGCCGAGCGTGATCTTATCATGCGGTTACCGAAGCGCCGCGGTTTTAGGAACCTTCCCAAGCGAGAAGCGCCGGCAGTGTTCAATCTGAGCGCCCTTTCCGCAAAGCTAAAATCGTTTGCCTCCGCAAAGGAGCCCGTGGAGCTGAATCAGGCATTGCTCCGGAGCATCGGCCTTTTGGGGAAAAGCTTCCGGGGTGAAATAAAAGTGCTGGGCACGGGCGAGATCGCGTTCCCGATCGCGGTGCGGGGGATCGCGGTTTCAAAGAGCGCAAAAATAAAGATCCAAAAAGCCGGCGGCAGCGTGGAATAACATGAACCGTTTTCTCCAACTTTTCAAGATCAAAGACTTACGCAACAAGATTTTGATCGTTGCGGGTCTTTTGGTTGCCTACCGCGTCTTTGCGGCGATCCCGATCCCGGGCGTTGATGCGGTGCGGCTTGCGACCTATTTCAATTCCAACCAGCTGTTCGGCTTCTTGAACTTCTTCTCCGGCGGCGGCTTGGCGAACCTTTCAATAATGATGTTGGGGGTCGGCCCTTACATCACGGCAACGATCATCATGCAGCTTTTGACGATCATCTTTCCGAAGTTCAAAGAGATGTATTACGAGGAAGGCGCCCGCGGCCAGGCAAAGTTCAACCAATATTCGCGCTTGCTCACGGTGCCGTTGGCCGTGGTGAACGCCTATGGGTTTCTCACCCTGCTTATCTCGCAGGGCGTGATTGATCGCCCGGCGCCATTCGCCTTTGTCACGAACGTGATCGTGATCGCGTGCGGTTCCATGATCGCACTATGGCTCGGTGAGCTTATTACTGAACAGAAAGTAGGGAACGGCATTTCGCTCATCATCTTGGCCGGTATTCTTGCGCGGATCCCGTCGTTCCTCGGCACTGCCGTCGTTTCTTACACGCCCTCGCTTCTTACGACGTACCTCGGATTCGCGGTGGTGGCCGTGCTTCTTATTGCCGGTATCGTCTATCTGAACGAAGGCGAGCGGAAGATTCCCGTGGCCTATGCGCGGCGCGTGCGCGGGAACAAGATGTATGGCGGCGCGCAGAGCTATCTGCCACTAAAGGTAAACCAGGCGGGCATGATCCCGTTGATCTTCGCCATTTCCGTTTTGCTTTTCCCGCAATTCGCAGCGTGGATCGTTTCGATCTTCTCTGCTTCCTGGGGGTTGAAGATCAATGCGTTTGCAACGGCATTCGTGGGGAACCAGTTGTGGTATGGCATCTTTTATTTCCTCCTGGTTTTCGTCTTCACCTATTTCTATACCTCTATCACATTCAATCCGGAAGAGGTGGCAAAGAACCTGCAGCGGAGCGGCGGATTCGTGCCGGGTATTCGGCCGGGCGAGAGCACGGAGAAATTTTTCGGCGGCGTCGTGAATCGCATCACGCTGTGGGGTGCCATTTTCCTTGGGCTCGTGGCGGTTTTGCCAATCATCGTGCAGGCAGTGACGGGCGTCTCGGTTTTGACGATCAGCGGTACGGCGATCTTGATCGTGGTCGCGGTGGCGCTCGAGACCATGAGGCAGGTGGATTCACAACTTACGGTGCGGGAATACGAGGGCATAGAATAATTGTTTTGTATTGTTTTTGGGAGACGGAATAAAATCCCCCTGCGGGGATTTTTTCCTGATCGCTCGCCCCGCTCACCAAAAACACTACCATGTGTTTTCGGACCATGCTGAGCGGGGCTGCGCGGTCCTCCCAAAAACAATGCAAAACAATTATTCGATGCCCGAATTCTCCGCTCGGTTTTCGAAGATTAAAAAATTATTAAAGAACCTTTGATATTTTTATTGGTGGTCGTACGATAGTGAGATGACGATTGAAAAACTTGCGAGAGCTACGGAGCGGGAATTTAGAGCAATACGTGAAGAAATGGCTACCAAAGAAGATCTCCGGCAAATGGAGGGCCGGCTTATGGGCGCTATCGGAGAAATACATGAGGAATTTGAACGTGTATATCCCTGGCTCAAAGAGCACGAAGGGAGAATTGGTTTTCTTGAGAAGAAGGCGGCCTAATGTCTAAAGTTCTCTGAAGTTTTTGAGGTCTCTTTGGGCTTCTGTCTGATCTTTGGGGCGGTGGGCGGCGTTCCGCCAATATTTTAATCCGCCTTCCAGTTCTTCCGGTACGTGGGTGCCGTAGAGATAGCGGATAGTTTCGGAGGAGCAAAGCGAGGGATCTGTTTTTAGGCCGACGGTTTCTACGAGTTTCGTGATCACGGCATTGCCGCCTCTTACCAAGAGGACTTCCGACGGTCCGCTCGCAAAATGTCGTTGGGTCGCTTCGGCTATTGGCTTTGGTAGCCCCTTTGGGTCATATAGTGCTTCCTCAACGAATTGGTCAGTCAGCTGTTTTGTTTTTCTTTCAACAACGTAAAGTCCGGAGTTTTTAAGCTGCCGCACGATCGCTTCGCGGTTATTGAACGCGTCCGGTTTGATAATGCAAACGGCCACGTCGCCTACGACGGGGGAAATTTCAATCTGGTTTGTGAGCGATGCGCTTTCTGTTTCTGCCGGTGTGGTTTCGTGGTTTTTCATCGGCATGTTATTCCTGCCTTTCAAACGTGAACCAGTGCATTGTGCCAACAGGGACGTGGTAGTGTTCTTCGATTACGGCCCGCGCGTCGTCAAAGACGGCGTCCTTCCAGTCAAAACCGATCTTTGCGGCTGCGCTCTTGAGCGCCTCTTCGGAAGGCCCTTCGAGCTCTACATAAGTGGGGATGCCGGGCCAGGTATCAATGTCGGCCGTGACACCGCCCACGGTGAGGGTGTGGCGTTTCTTTTCTTGATGGCGATAGGCGGGGAGACCGAGCGCTTCAAGGAATGCTTCGGCGCTTTTTGCATCGCTCACTTCAAATTCTATTTCTATCGCGCCGTCGACGGCGCGTTCTTTGTGATGCTTATAGGTGAGTCGGGTTTTCCCCCGCGCCGTCCGCAATCGGATGAATTGCCGGTCGGTGAGCATTTTGAGCTCCGGATCGTAAAAAATGATTTCTTGCAATAAGGTTTCACCCTGATCTTCCGCGCCGAGCGCTTTCAATTTTTTGATCAAAGCGTCTTTGTCGATCTCCAAAAATCGCACTTCGATCTCTTTATTATCCATATTGCATATATAGTAACACGTCATTATGCTTATGGTATGGATGCGGAAATCGGCGTTGACTATACCGGCATTACGACCCCTTTTTATTGCATCGATGGGAAGGGGAATTTTTTGTTGCACAAGCGGAGTGTGAATACACGCGACGAGCACGGAACGTGGGATTTTGGCGGGGGCAAGTTAGAGTTCGGTATGTCGCCCGAAGAGAACGCGCTGAAGGAGCTTTCTGAAGAATATGGCTGTAAGGGAAAGATCCGGGAAGCGCTCCCGCCGTGGTCCAGTATCCGCGAGTGGAACGGCAAAAAAGCACACTGGCTTGCCGTGCCATTCATTATAGAGGTGGATCCGGCGGAAGTGCGGAACAACGAGCCGCATAAAATAGACGAGATCGGATGGTTCAAGCTTGGTGCGTTTCCGGAGCCGCTTCATCCCGGCGTGCAGTTCGCGCTCGCGCACACCAAGC
>CAZNYI010000024.1:11002-12731 GCA_964577245.1 uncultured Candidatus Saccharibacteria bacterium | reverse complement strand
GGCGGGGTCACCGTGGTGCCCGTGCCCGTTCCCGTGCCGGTACCCGTGCCCGTGCCGGTACCCGTGCCAACTGCCATAGAATTCACGAACGCCCTGGTCTTAGGACCAAAGTATCCGGCCGCAGGAGAGATGCCGTTCGCTGCCTGGAACTTGCCGAGTGCCACCTGGGTCAAAGACCCGAAGTAACCCGTCGGCGCCGAGACTGCGGTAAGGTATCCCTTGTTGATCAGGAGCTGCTGGAGCGCCGTCACGTCGTTGCCCTTTGAACCAACGGTGAGGTCGGTGGTGAAAGAGTACGAAGACGTGGAGCCGCTGCCCGCCGTGCTTCCCAATTGGGCCTGCAACTGTTGGATCTGCGCGAGCAAGGCCGTGATCTGATCTTGAAGACCAGACGCAGTCTGTGCGTTCGCGAGAGGCAACGTAGCAATGCCTAAGCCCCACAAAACGGTGGTGGCCGTAAGCACTACCGAAACCAATTTTTTGCTATTCATTGTATGTTAGTTTTTTCGACAGATTTTTTGAGATATCGACCACTTGGCCGTCGACCTTTTGTTCTTTTACGTGTTCAGGACCACTTTCTCCATCCTTATCCACGATCGCCGTGAGGGGACGACGGTGGGAAGAACGAAGAGAGCGGGATCGTTATCAAAGGGGAAAAAAGAAAAAACTCGCTTTCGCGAGGCTGATAAAAAGAAGCATGGCGCACGCAGGTCGCACTACCCCAACTCCAAGCCGCTTCTTTGGTTCAGCCTCACACCGAACCGTTACTGGAATTATAACGCAAACGCCCAAGAAAGGTTACCCCCAGCCTAGCCACGCGCCCGAAAGAACACTGCCGGACCTCCTGCCCCTACCCTCTCCACTAGGTTCTGCTCAACAAGGGTTTGAAGGTCATACCGTATCGTCCGCTCGCTGCAGTCCGGCAAAAGTTCCTGAATATCTTTAATGCGGCAATTGCCGGATTGCCGTATTTTATCCAAAATTGCCGTTTGCCGGATTGCCGGACTATCACCATTGCTTTCCTCTTTGATGTTTATGCTATCTGGTTCGCCCATATTCCGCTGCTCAGCTTCCACAATCGGCGCTTCAGCAGCTTGCCGCTTTGCCGGATTATTTTTTGCCGCATTGTTTGCCACACCAGTCATACTGAACGGAAACAATTCTCCGTGCCCTGAAAAAATATCGTCCAGCGGAACCTCTTCTGCGGTTGCCGATTTCTCCGGCCCGGCGATTGCCGCATTCATAGAAGCGAGTTGCGAAATAATCATCTCTTTGTTCGCCTCGTGAATAAGTCCAACGTCGCCGCCGAACCTGACCAAATATTCAATCGCCCTCGCAACCGTGCTTACCCATGCATAGTTTTCCACCGTTGCCGCATCCAGCAGCGACAAGGCCTGCCGTTCAAGGTGTTCCTTCAGCGCCGCGTTGGCCGTCCGCGAGCCAATCCGGAAAACCGCATAGCTCACTTCATAGGCCTTTTTGAACACAAACTGCCGTTTGCCGGATTCCTTCATATGCGGCAAAGTATAACCCGGCAATGCGGCAAAAGTCAAGGCAGGACTCGTCGTGCCGAGGAAGAGGTTTTGAAAGCAGCTAGAGATTTACTGCTTTCAAAACCTCTTCCTCGGCACGGACTCGCTACTTTTGTTAAGATTTTTCATTAAGTTTTTATTAAGGGAAGCTTGCAATTTCTTTTGCACGTCGTATAGTGATCTTGTGTTCGTGGGCG
>CAZNYI010000024.1:0-10902 GCA_964577245.1 uncultured Candidatus Saccharibacteria bacterium | reverse complement strand
GGGCGCAAGCCCCTCAGCGGATCATGAGAAATCTGAAACCGCAGGCAAGCACAACAAAAATACCGCTCGAAAACGGTATTTTTGTTTCATTTGTTTTCAAACCCCACACGACACTACCCCGCGCGCACTATCCCCTTCTCTGCAAAACCTTCTCGGCTTCCTTCAACTTCTCAAGTGTTCCGCAATCCAAGCGTCGGCCGGGGAATTCCCATCCGTAAAGTTTGTTCTTGAGGACTAGATCGATTTGCAAAGCAACGGCAAGCGGCAAAGCGTCGTCGGCAACAACGGGCAAGGTGTCGGCGACCATCTTTAGGTTGCGCAAAACCTCCGGAGTGAGCACATAGCCGCCGACAATTATCATATTAGAGGGCGCCTTCGCTCGCGGCGGTTTTTCTATTATCTTGTTTATCTGATATACCGCCCCTCCTTGAAATATTGGTTGCTTCTTTTCTTTTTTGAACCCGATCACTCCGAAGCGGGAAACCATGCTTTGCGGCACGCGCTCAAGCAGCATGACTGACTCATGATAACGGTTAAAAAGGTCCAACAGGCCGTGAAGCGCCGGCGGATCGCCCAAAAGCACGTCGTCGCAAAAGCGCACGGCAAATGGCTCGTTTTTTATAATGTCATAGGCCTTCGTGAGCGCGTGGCCGTTCCCGCCCGGCGTTTCCTGCACCCGCACGTGGAAGGTGAGGGTCGGGAACCGCTTTTGGCTCTTCTTTATATATGAGGCGAAATCACGCTGGTGCTTCGGGTTTATAATGAGCACCACTTCTTTTATGCCGCACGAGACCGCCTCTTCAAGCACATATTCCAAAAGCGGCTTTCCGTTCACGGAAATAAGGTTCTTTGGCGTGTGGAGCGTGAGCGGAAGGAGCCGCTTCCCCAACCCGGCGATCGGTAATACCAATTTCGTTACCTTGTGCACGTAAAATATTGTAATCCAATCGGGCTACAAACTCCAGCGAGCAGAACTCAAGACGATGACAAAAAGCGCAAAAATAGTCATGGCGGTCGCGAGGATGCCATTACGCGAAAGACCGGCGTCGGCCGAACCCGCAGTGAAGTATTCTTGAAAAAGCTCCACGACAAGGACGACGAACAAGAAGACGAGCGCCGATTGATAGATAAAATCAAGCGGAAGGAAAAGCCCCGTGATGAGCACCTGCGTAAAAAGCATAAACGAGAGCCACCCCGCCACGCGAAGCGTGCCCCGATGGGCGCCGCTTTCCGGCCCGGCGGGTTCCGCAGGGAACTGGCGCAGGAAATTTCGGACCAAGAGCGCAAGCACGACGGCTACAAGGAACGCATAGAAAAGTGCCCCCCCGGCCACTCCCTGGTCAAACCGGATATAAAAGTCACGCACGAGCAGGAACGACAAGACGAAGACCAGCAGTTCGTGCGTCGCACGCCGATCTATCACGAGCAGGTCCTTAATAAGGAAGAGGGCGTAAAAGATAACGGCAAAAAGCAGGGTGGAAAATATCGAATGGCCCTGCAGGAAGCAGAGTAGCAGAAGCACGAAATATGGAACGGCCAGCTTGCCGGCCTGGAACAACGGCACAAAGTAGAGATAAAGCGCGATCAAAAAGAAGAGCCAGAATGGCAACACAAGCCATGCGAGCGCAAAAAACGCCGCCTTAAGTGCTAAAGACCAGTGAATCCGCCTTGAAATTGACTTTAACGTTACCGCCATCTTTGAATTCGCCGCGTATGATCTTATCGGCCAACTTATCAAGAATAACCTTCTGCATCAGCCGTTTCAAGGGTCGGGCGCCGAATTCCGCGCTGAAGCCCTCTTTTGCCAGATATTCGCGGGCAGTGGGTTCTATCTCCAATTTTATGTTCCGATCCGCAAGCCGCTTTTCAATAAGCGCGATCTGCAAATCAACGATCTTCTGGATCTCAGCTCGGTGGAGCGGGCTGAAGATAACCACGTCGTCAATGCGGTTCAAAAATTCCGGCCGGAAGCTGTTCTTCAGCGCCTCCATCACTTTATCTTTATAATCCCCTTCCTCCACGAGCGCTTGCGAGGCGGTTGGCGCGCTGAAACCGATGCGCGACATCGCTTTCAAGTATTGGCTGCCAACGTTCGACGTCATAATGATGATCGTGTTCTTGAAGTTCACGGTCTTGCCCTTGCTGTCGGTTAAGCGGCCGTTGTCTAACACCTGCAGGAGCAGGTTGAACACTTCCGGATGCGCTTTTTCTATCTCATCAAAAAGGATCAGGCTGTATGGCCGGTGGCGAAGCATTTCGGTGAGCTGGCCGCCTTCCTCATGGCCAACATACCCCGGAGGCGATCCGATGAGGCGCGACGTGGCGTGGCGCTCCATATATTCAGACATATCAATGCGCACGAGCGCTTTTTCATCATTGAACATAAACTCCGCGAGCGCTTTTGCAAGCTCGGTCTTGCCGACGCCGGTGGGGCCAAGGAACATGAAGGAGCCAATGGGCCGGTTTTCATCAGAAAGTCCTGCGCGCGAGCGGCGCAATGCACTCGCCACCGCGCCGATCGCTTCTTCTTGCCCTACCACCCGCTGGTGCAACTCTTCTTCTATCTTTACCAGTTTTTCCGAATCAGTTTCCAACATCCGCTTCAAGGGAATGCCCGTCCAGACCGAAACCACCGCAGCAACGTCCTCTTTATCTACCGCCTCTTTGAGGAAACGGTCGTCGGTCGCATCGGTTTTGCCTGCCCGCGCACCCGCCTTCCCTTTCTTTGCCCCTTTCACCGCCACCCCGGCCGCGCCACCAAAATTCTTCTTTTCAAAATTCGCGAAGTCCTTTTCCGACTGCGGAAGCTCGCCATAGGTGATCTGCGCCACGCGCTCCAGGTTTCCTTCGCGCTCGGCAACCTCCGCTTCGCGCTTGAGGTTGTCTACCTTCTGCCGCAGCTGGTGTAATGTCTCAAATTTTATCTTTTCAGAGTGCCACTTGCTGGAAAGCTCGTCGTTCTGGTCTTTCAGCTTCGCAAGCGCCGCATCAATCTCCCTTACGCGGTCCGCGCTCTTCTTTTCTTTCGTGAGCGCCTGCTTCTCTATCTCAAGCCGCGTGATCTCGCGCCGCATGCGGTCAATTTCCTTCGGCAGGCTCTCCGATTCCAAACGCCGCGCCGCCGCCGCCTCGTCAATTAAATCCACCGCTTTGTCGGGAAGGAAGCGGTCGGTGATATAGCGCGCGGAAAGGTTCACGGCTTCTACGATCGCTTCGTCGCTAATGCGCATGCCATGATGCATCTCATATTTTTCCTTGAGTCCGCGCAAAATTGCGATGGAGTCCTCAATCGTCGGTTCCTCTACTATAATCGGCTGGAAGCGCCGCTCGAGCGCCGGATCCTTCTCTATATATTTCTGGTATTCGCGGATGGTCGTTGCGCCGACCGCGTGAAGTTCGCCGCGCGCAAGTGCCGGCTTCAGCAAGTTAGAAGCATCAATTGCTCCTTCGGCAGCGCCCGCGCCCACGATCGTGTGGATCTCATCTATAAATAGGATGATCTGACCAGCGGCATTTTTCACTTCCTTCATAAAAGCCCGCAAACGGTCCTCAAATTCGCCGCGGAACTTGGTTCCCGCGATGAGCGATCCAAGGTCAAGCATCAAAACCTGCTTCCCTTTCAACGTTTCCGGCACATCGCCGGAGGCAATCCGCTGGGCCAAGCCCTCCACAATGGCTGTCTTTCCAACGCCCGGCTCGCCGATGAGGACCGGATTGTTCTTGGTGCGGCGCGAAAGCACTTGCATCACACGACGCAGCTCTTCTTCGCGGCCGATCACCGGGTCAAGCTGGCCCGCCTTTGCTTTATCGCTCAAGTTGATGGCATATTTCTCTAAAACCTGGAACTTGCTCTCCGGCGTTTCGTCCGTCACGCGCATGGAGCCCCGCAGCTGCGCCAAAACGCGGAAGATCGCGTCCCGCCGCACGCCAAACTTTTCCAAAACGCTTTTTCCGCTCCCCGCAATGTCCAAAAGTGCCAAAAGCATGTGCTCGCACGAAACGAACTCGTCTTTCTGCTGCGCGGCGATCTTTGCCGACTGGTCCAGCACTTTCATAAGCTCTTGCGAAAGATAGAGCTGGCCCACGTTTGAACTCGTAAGGATGGGCGGAATGCGGTCCAACTCAAGTTCTATTTGCTCGTCCAGCTTCTCCAAATTGACGCCCGAGCGCTCCAAAACCGGCACCACAAGCGATTGCTCGTCTTCCAAGAGCGCCGCCAAAAGATGCAGTCCCTTCAATTCGCCATGATTCTTCTTCGCGGCGATCTCCTGCGCGTTCTGCAACGCTTCCTGGGCTTTTATCGTGAACCGATGAAAATTAGGCATATAATAGTTTGTTTCACTTAATTATACCGTTATTCAGCCATTTTAGTTTCAAAACCGGCGATTGTCAATCTCCGGCGGGGATTGCCAATAACGCCCTCTCTATCTCTTTCTCTGTTGTCGGACGACCCAAACTGAAGCGGATGCTCGATTTTGCGCGCTCTTTTGAATAGCCGAGCGCTTCTATTACATATGACGGCGTAACGGCGCGGGCGCGGCACGCGGATCCGGCAGAAACGGCAAGCCCGGCAAGATCCCAGCGCACAAGCAGGTCTTGCGCTTCATGACCAGGGAAACACACATTGAGGATATTCGGGAGGGTGGTCACGCCCACGCCATTTTCAAATCCATTGACCTCCGCCTTTGAGAATACTTTTTTTATTCCCTGTAAAAGTTGTTCACGAAGCGCCGCGATGCGCGCCGCTTCTTTTTCTCGCGCGGCCACCGCGAGCTCAACCGCTTTTGCAAAGCCGACGATCGCGGGAACGTTCTCTGTTCCCGAGCGCAAACCGAATTCCTGGCCGCCGCCGGCAGTAAGCGGAACAAGAAGCGCTGCGTCCCACACGTAGAGCGCACCCACCCCTTTCGGGCCATAGATTTTATGCGAGGAGATCGTCATAAGATCAACGCCTAATTTTTTAACGTCGCAATCCAAAAACTGGAACGCCTGCGCGGCATCGGTATGGAAGAGCGGCTGTTTGCTCTGAGGGTTTTCCTTTGTTTTAAATTCCTTGATGATCTCCGCAATCTCGCGGATCGGTTGGACACTGCCGATCTCGTTGTTCGCATACATAATAGACACAACGGCCGTTTCCGAGGTCAAGCTGTCCTTAATCTTTTTTAAATCCACTGCGCCGCGTGCGTCCACTGGAATATAGACCACGTCGACTCCTTCTTGCGCAAGATCGCGCGCGGTTTCAAGCACCGATTCGTGCTCGATTGCGGAAACGATCACGCGCACCTTGCCCGCGTGCGCGTCCCGGAACTTCCGCACTGCGCCGCGCAACGCAAGATTATTCGCCTCGGTCGCCGACGCGGTGAATAGCACCTGCCGGAACTCCGCGCCGAGCGCCTTCGCGATCGTTTCGCGCGAAGCGTCCACTGCCGCAATCGCCTCCTGGCCGAACGCGTGCAATGAACCGGGATTCCCGAACTGCTCGGAAAAATATGGCATCATAGCGCGCAACACCTCCGGATCAACCGGCGTCGTTGCCGCGTAATCAAGATAAGTCTTTTGCGTGTTCATTGCGTACGGTACGGTTTTATAGAATGGCCGCCGACGCGGATGGTTTTGCCAGCATCACTTTCACGATCTCCCCCGTATTCTTATCGGGCACCAAAAGATAACTTTGCTTTCTTAAGAGATCATAGAGCGCCTTCGTGAGCTCCACGTCTTTCTGACAATAGGCTTTGAGCTCGTCCATTTTCCCGTCGCGATAAAGCGCGCCCGCTTCCGAGCCCTGATGATCCTTTTTTATGCCCAGATTCGCCTCCGAAAGCCGGCTCAAGCTCACGCGTTGCTTTGTCGCCATTTCAATTTCTTCCAAAAGGTCCACGCGCTCCATCCTCCAAAGGTTCGGCGCGGCAGTGGCAAGTTTCTGAAAATAGTGGTTCAACACCGGCACGTCGTAGCGATTCATGCTGAAGCCAACGATGCGTTCCGCCGTCGCAAAGAGCGCGGCGAGTTTTTCCATCTCGTTTTCCTCAAACATAAAATATTTGTCTTGCGCATAGGAGTAGACGCCGACCACGGAGATCTTGAGCGCCGCAAAATTATCCCACCCTACCCCCGGGTCGGTGAAAAAATTCTGCGTTTCAATGTCAAAAACAAGGGTATCCATGGTTATAAAAGAAGCGTGCCGGATGCCGGACTACACGTGCCGGTCGGCAACGTTCGAAGCCGCATAACTTTCGGGTTTTGTCTTCGGCTGGAAGTTGCTCGCGCGGATCATCGCCACCACCTCCGTGATCATCGCCTTCGTGGGCCCGTTCTCGCCGATATCGGCGTGCACTTCAAAATCAAATTCGGGCAATGGGAATTTTTTGAGCTCAACAAGAACTTTCTCTGCGACTTCAAGCGAGATCAAAACTTCGCGGATAATGCGATCGCGCAAATTATGGAATTTTCCCAGCTGGAACCGCCGCCAGAAATAGCGGCCGCCGTTTCCCACGCGGTGCACCACGATCGCCGTCACAAAATCGGCGCTCTTGCCCGCCAAAAGTTCGGAGTCGGTGCCAATCGTCACTTTATAGCGATATTTCGGCGCCACTTTCATGAAATCGATGATCGCGCGGACCACTTCGTCTACGGTCATCCGAATACCAAGCGAACTGTTTAAGAAATCTGGCATGTACGCGCATCATACCCTACGAACGCAACAACGTCAACTTTTTAATGATCTTTTTTGTATCTGCCGGTCCTTTCACGGGAATACATTGTATCCCTGTCCGTTTCGCGGCATAGTCGTTGCCCCCGGGAAAAAGCGCGTCGCCAATAAAGACCATTTTTGCGATGGGGATCTTGAGCGTTTTCCCGATCTGCCGGACGCCGTACGCTTTATCAATCCCGAATTTTGTAACGTCTATAGAGGTAAGGCCGCCACTGCGCACGGTAAATCCCGGCAACAACCCCTTCAAGACCTTCATGAGCTGCGGCCGGACTTCGGAGTTCTTGTGCCATCGCTCCTTTACGGCCACTCCACGCCGCACGCCAAGCATTGAAACCACATCCTGCCCGACGGCAGAAAAAGTAACCTGACTGCCCCGGTCTTCAATTATCTTCCCATATACCTTCTCTGGATGCCGATATCCTGTTCGACGGAACGTTTCTTTGAACGCCGAAAATATCTTTTTCTTTTCCGCAGCGGAAAAATGTTTTGCGTACACTTTTTTCCAGCGGCCCTTTGCGTACCGATAAAATGCCGTACCCGAGACGGGAAAGAGAAAAAGGCGGGCAAGCAGGTGCCCGGGGAGCCGCGCTTTTTCTACAAATTGATGCCTGAACTGCTCATAGCTTCCGCCGCCGATCACCGCCACCCGCTTTTCTAAAAGCAGCCGTGCGAGGGCGCGCGCCATATCCCCCTGCATCGCGGCCTTGCTCGGCGTGAGCGTCCCATCAAGGTCAAAAATGACTACTTCTTTTCCGCGAAGCGGGCTCATATCCTCCATTGTAGCAATACGCATAATTACAGTACAATAGAGAAGTAATGGCGAAACGGAACGGAAACGGCGGGAAAAATAGGAACGGCAACGGAGATGGTCGGCACGCACGGAACGGCGGGCAGGATTTTTCTGACCACCGCCTGCACCCGGACACCAAAAACAGCATTTGGGGCATCAGCTTCATCTGTGTTGCGATCGTTTTGGCACTCGCGGGATTCGCGCAGGCAGGCCCCGCAGGCGCTGTTATATATAGAGGGCTGGATGCGCTCTTCGGCTGGGGCTATTTTATTTTGCCCGGAACGCTCGTCTTTGCCGCGATCGTGCTTCTTGTTTCGGGGCGTAAAAGGATCGTTGCCACGACACTCGTGGGCGCTTTGCTGCTTATCCTTTCCTTCCTCGGCCTTATTGAAATCTTTTCTCCCACGCACGGCGGCTTGCTCGGTCACATTTTAGGATCGCTCTCGTATCCGTTCGGAACGATCGCGGCGGCCATTATTAATATTTTCATCCTTATCATTTCCGTTCTCGTGACTGCGAACGTGCCGATCAAAATAAAATGGCCGGAGAAATCGCCGGAGGACGAAGACGAGAACGAAGAAGACGAGTCGCTGGTCGTAACGGGAACGGATAAGAAAAAAGGTAAATCTACGGAAGCCGACGAAGAAAACGAGGAAGGAGAGCCGGACGAAGAAATAATGCCATCCGTCGTGGAGGCGCATTCAATGTCTGCGAAGCCGCGAAAAATAAAAACGCAGGTGTTTGCGAATTACGTGCCGCCGCCGCTTTCGCTCTTGAAAGCCGACGTGGGTAAACCAACGACGGGAGATCTTTTTGCAAACGCGAACATCATTAAGCGCACCCTTGAGAGTTTTGGCATTTCAGTAGAAATGGGCGAGATCAACGTCGGCCCCGCTGTCACGCGTTACACCTTGAAGCCGGCGGAAGGCATGAAGCTTTCGCGCATCACCGCGCTCTCCTCCGACCTTGCGCTCGCACTCGCCGCGCATCCGATCCGTATTGAGGCGCCAATCCCGGGCAAGGCGCTCGTGGGCATTGAGGTGCCGAACAAAGCCGCCGCGCTGGTGCGCCTCGGCAACCTCATGAACTATCCGGACTTCCAGCAGACGGGGCCGCTTGGCTTTGTGCTTGGCCGCGACGTTTCGGGCGAACCGATCTTCACGAGCATAGAAAAGATGCCGCACATGCTCGTTGCGGGCGCCACGGGTTCTGGGAAATCAATTTTGGTGCACTCATTGATCGTTTCACTCCTCTATAAGAACTCACCGCAGACGCTGAAGCTTGTCTTGATCGACCCGAAGCGCGTGGAACTCTCTATCTATGAAGGAATCCCCCACCTCGTGAGCCCCGTCATCACCGACAACAAAAAAGCGCTTGGCGTTCTGCGCTGGGCGATCTCCGAGATGGAACGCCGCTACGAACTTTTACAGAAAGCCGGCTGCCGCGACGTAAAGAGCTATAACGGAAGCCACAAAGAAGAGACGCTTCCTTTTATATTGATCGTGATAGACGAAATGGCGGACTTGATGACCTCGTATGGACGCGACGTGGAGGGCTCTATCGTGCGCCTTGCTCAGATGGCGCGCGCAACAGGCATCCACTTGCTCTTGGCCACGCAGCGGCCGTCGGTGGAAGTGATCACCGGCCTCATTAAAGCGAACATCACCGCGCGCGTGGCGCTGCAGGTGGCGTCGCAAATTGATTCACGTACTATATTGGATACTGCTGGCGCCGAAAAATTGCTCGGCCACGGCGACCTGCTTTTCCTTTCCGCGGAACTCTCAAAACCGAAACGTATTCAGGGCGCGTTCATCACCGAAGAAGAGATCAAGAGCGTGGCCGACTTTATACGCGAGCACAACAAGGTGGAAATGAAAGAAGCCGACGAGACGGACGCCATAGCGAGCCCCGCCGCTATGTCTATCCCTCAAAATCTTGAGTCATTCGGCGCCAACGATGATGATAGCGACGAGCTGTTTGACGAAGCGCTCGCCACCGTGAAAGAAGCGCAAAAAGCCTCGGCCTCACTGCTTCAGCGGCGATTAAAGGTGGGCTACGCGCGGGCGGCACGATTGCTGGATCTTATGGAAGAAGGCGGGTTCATCGGGCCCGGCGACGGGGCGAAGCCGCGCGACGTTTTCGAGGAAAAGATAGACGAGCGGCTGGGATAGAGTATAGAATAAGAGTAAATGGAGAATAGCGAAATTACGTTTGGAGAATTCCTTTCATCGCAACTAAGGGACAGAGGTGTCTCGCTTAAAAAGTTGGCGGAACTGACCGGCATTGCGCCGGTGCATTTGGAAAATCTTTTGCATGGGAATTTTGAAAAGATGCCCTCGGTGCCATATTTCCGCGGTTATGTGATCCGCATCGGCAAGGTGCTTGGCTTTGATGGCGCCGCATGGTGGGAAAAAATAAAAGACGAGGAAGGAGTAAAAAATTCCGGCCCGGCAGATGCCTTGCCCCGCAACCGCTTTATCAAAAAGGATATTCCAAAATCCGCATGGGTGATTGGCGTGATCGCCCTCGTCGTTATTATTTATTTCGCGGTCGCCTTCACAACTATTTTTGGCAAACCAACGCTCACCGTCACCTATCCCCTCACGAACCCCTATACCACGTCGCTCACCACGGTCACGCTCCAAGGCATTGTACATAATGCCGACGCCCTCTATCTGAACGGCGAAGCAGTGGTGATCGCGCCCGACGGCTCATGGCAAAAGCCAGTACTCCTTTCGCAAACCGGACCGAACACGTTCACGATCAGCGCCAAAAAATTCCTCGGCCGCGAAACCGACGTGACGGAAGAGATCATCTCCGCGCCGCTTACGACAAGCTCTGCTGCGAGTTCAAGCACTGCGAACAGCACGACGACGACCCCGTAAACGCTTCGCCGCGTTAATACGAGAAGAAGCTTAGCGCCAAACCTGAAACGAGGGCGACGGCGCTAAGGACGAACAATATCCTTTGCCATATCTTATGCTCGGTCAAACCGACCCTCAAGGTCCAGCCGTCCCGGGAAGCGATCATTATCACCGGATCGGTCATGTCTGCGGTGCGGTAGGATATATTCTTCACCACCAGTTTCGGAGCGCCATCCACTATTTCAAAAGAAGGCTTGAAGCGCGTACTGAACTCGGTCGCAATACCGCTGAAGCGCGAACCGCCAAACGAAAGCCCGGAGAGGCCGGCATTCCAATCCCAGCTTACTTTCTTCATTTTCATGAAAATACTGCGGCCGTCTTCATGGAACCGTAACACCACGATCCATTTCGCGCTGTCACCTCCCACAGAAATCACCTGATTATAATAGACCTGCTTTTCCCACGTGATCAGCATTTTGTCGTCTTCTTCAGTAACGTCAAACATTTTCCCCTCTGCCTCGTTCTGGCTAAAATAG
>CAZNYI010000023.1:5616-13143 GCA_964577245.1 uncultured Candidatus Saccharibacteria bacterium | reverse complement strand
GAATCCCACGAATTACAACGAGTTCAAGGCGGTCATTGACGCGGCGCTCGCGTCGTCTACGGCAGGGTAGGATTTGACGCAAATACAATAAAGTGGTAGACTATATTCAGCAAACCTGCCAAGGCGGGTTGGCTGTCTGACCGATTTCCCAAGGGAACTCGGCAGATAGACCATTTACAGGAGAGATTGCAATGACGATCGTATTGGTATTGCTCGCGGTTTCCTTCGTGGCCTACGCGGCCATGAAAACCTTCAACAAGTTGTGCGACCGGTGGAGCGAGCTGCCGCACTTTGAGTGGAACAGCGTCGGGGGCGTCTATGCGTTGTGCGCAGTTGCCGACTTGGAAAAAGCGAAGAGGTTCTCGGGCTATGTCGAGGGGTTTGTTAACGTTGCCGACACGCTCGTGTGCTCTGACTCACATGCGGGGAACCCGTTCTCCGTATTTTCCGGCGTCGTCGACGATTTCTACCGTTTCAACAACCGTAACGGAAATCGCAACCCCAAGTTGTTTGTTCCGTTCGCTTCGGAGAAGTTCCTCCAGTTCGCTACCCAAAAAGTACTCTTCAATACCAAGTGGGACCTTGAGGAGTTCAACGCCAAGAAGAGGAAGGAGAACCGGCGGGCCGACATTCGCATGCGGCTGGCGGCGTGGGGGAAGCGGCGGCATTCCATGTTGTGGGCGCTGCAGGGTGCTTCCGCGATCGCATTCGGCATCGTGTGTTTCGTTGCCGTCATCGCTGGTGTTTCCGCTTTGCCCAATGTCCACGCCAAGGATCCGGTTGTGGTTTATCTGGCGACGCCAGAAGGTGGAGTCCAGGAGATCAAGACGACCGCCGAAAAGGAGGATCGTCTCGCAGTGCGCGACGAGATGGAAATCATCCGCGGCCGCGTGACGGAGATGCAGTATGTCGGTGGCGGAAACTCTCGAGCCTGCATCCAACGATTACAGGAGAGAACGGAGTGTGGTTTCGCCGCGGCGTCGCTCGGCCTCAAGAAGGGCGACGAGGCCTACATTCAGAAGGGCATGCTGCTCCGGCGGACCATTCACGACCAGCCGTACGACCCCACTCGCGACGGGTGGGTCATCACGAAGGACGAGGCGGAGCGCCTCGTCGCCACCGGAAAGTTCGCGATTGTCATGTAGTCGTATCATCGGTATCACTATCAGAGCCCACTCTAAACGGTGGGCTTTTTGTTATGACAACCCGCGGCTGTTCGACCGCGTTTGCTATAATAAAAGCATACCGTAAAGGTCGACCTAACACCGATTTTTCCATTTATCTAACATGGTAGTACAAAGTTGGACGGAAGTAGTAGTGGTATCGCTCCAGAACGTCTGGATGCAAGTGGCGAGCTTTCTGCCAAACCTGATCGGAGCGCTTATTGTGCTCGTGATCGGCCTTATCGTTGCCGCAGGATTGGGAACGCTCGTCGAGAAGATCTTTGAGGCGCTTCGCTTAGACGCGTTCCTTGCGAAGCTCGGCTTGAGACCCTTCTTTGAGCGAGCCGGATTGCAGTTGCGCGGATCGTACTTCCTCGGCAAACTGGTTTACTGGTTCATCGTGATCGCGTTCTTGCTCGCGGCATGCAGCAGCTTGGGGCTCTACGCGCTTTCCAGTTTCCTGGCGGCGGTCTTGGCGTATCTGCCGAACGTGATCGCGGCGGTCTTGATCATGCTCGCAGCGGTCGTCCTTGCGAATTTCGTTCGCAGGATCGTGACGGCCTCGGTCTTGAGCGCAAAGCTTCACGCGGCGCACTTCTTGGGCACGCTCACGTGGTGGTCCGTCGTGATCTTTGGATTCCTCGCGGCACTCTCACAGTTACAGATCGCGGTAACGATCATCCAGAGCATCGTGACAGGATTCATTGCAATGCTTGCGCTCGCTGGCGGCTTGGCCTTCGGCCTTGGCGGCAGGGAATATGCGAGCCACTTGCTTGGCCGGTTGCGCGAACGCACCGAGTCACGCTAGATGCAACATTAAGAAATCATGAAGCCCCGCTTGACGCGGGGTTTTATGATTTGGTATACTGTTCCCTATGTTGGCGATCAAATTACAACGTATCGGCAAGAAGCACCAACCGAGCTATCGGCTCGTGGTTGCTGAACGCCGGTCAAAAATGGCGGCTCCGCCGGTAGAAAATCTCGGCGTCTATAATCCCTCAACGAAGGCGGCGGTTTTCAAAAAGGATCGGGTGGCTCATTGGGTAAAGATGGGAGCGCAGCCGACGGTCTCGGTCCACAATCTTTTGGTCGCGCAGGGCATCCTTTCGGTTCCCACGCGTCCCGTGAAGATGAAAAAAGCAGTAGCAGCAGTGGCCGCACCCGCCGCCTCCGCTCCGGCTGCAGAACCGGTTGCCACCGCAGCTTCCACGGAAGAAAAAGCGTAATTAAAAAATATAAATGGCGAATTCACCGACGGCCGACCAAGAGTTTCTTGAATATCTGGTGAAGTCCCTCGTGGATCATCCGGAAGACGTGAAGGTTGAGCGCAAGGTTGACGAAATGGGCGTTCTGCTTTCATTGCGCGTAAACCCCGTGGATATGGGCCAGGTGGTGGGCCGCCAGGGCGCTACGGCGAAAGCGATCCGTTCGCTTTTGCGGATTGTGGGCATCAAGAATAACGCGCGGGTGAATTTGAAGATCGAAGAGCCCGAAGGCGGCACGCGACCACCGCGGGTGGAGCATCCAAGGGAAGAAGGGCAACGAGACGAACAACGCTAGGAACAAAAAAACGAAGTCGGCGGGAGGAGGTATTTTTGCTGCCAGCGCTGTTGCATCCTGGTGTTTTTTGGTTTATAATCCTATTCATCATGGCATTAGCTTATACCGATTTAACCAAAGGGGTCTTGTTCATCATGGACGGCGCGCCGTATGAGGTCATCGAAACCCATTTTTTGCGCATGCAGCAACGGAAGGCCGTGGTACAGACCAAGATTCGGAACCTCATCACGGGAAAGCTTTTGGACCGCAATTTCCAGGCGAGCGATAGTTTTGAGGAAGCGGAGATCGACCGCGGTGCGGCGATCTTTATTTATGCAGCGCGCGGCGAGTATTGGTTCCACGAGGAAGGGAATCCAAAGAAACGTTTTTCGCTCTCGGAGGATTTTATCGGAACGCAAGGCAAATTTTTGAAACCGAACACCAAGGTGAGTACGTGGACGTTCAAAGAGAACATCATCAAAGTGGAGATTCCGATCAAGATGGATTTCAAAGTGATCGAAGCACCGCCGTCTATCAAGGGCAACACCGCGCAGGGCGGAACGAAGACTGTGGTCATTGAAGGAGGGGCCACCGTGAATGCGCCGCTCTTCATCAACGAAGGGGAGATGATTCGCGTGAATACGGAAACGGGAGACTACGTGGAGCGGGTGTAGCCACACTTATCTTTTTGAAACCTGGCTTCGGGAGAGATAGATGTCTGCTTTTTGTTGAAGAATATCTCTTTGGACATCCAATATCGTAAAGTGTAGTATTGGCAAGTGATGGTGAATAAAAAGAAAGTATTTGTCGGCATGTCCGGCGGGGTAGACAGCTCCGTTGCGGCGATGCTTTTGCGGGACGAGGGCCATGACGTGGTCGGCGTTTTTATGCGTTGCTACAATCTGGATGGTTGTGCCGAGCGGGACGCGGAGGATGCGCGGCGCGTGGCGGAGCAGCTGGGAATTCCATTTTACGTATGGGATTTTGAGGAGGAATATAAGCGGCGCGTGGTGGATTACATGATAGAGGGCTACCGCGCGGGAATCACGCCGAATCCGGACGTGATGTGCAACCGCGAGATAAAGTTCGGATTGTTTTTGAAGAAGGCACTTGCGTCGGGGGCAGATTACGTGGCGACGGGGCACTATGTGAGGATTGTTGCGCGGGAAGGCGCGGGAGGTGTCGCTGGCGCGGCTGGTGCGCCGACGTTTTCGCTCTTTGCCGGGCACGATCCATCGAAAGACCAGTCGTATTTTCTTTGGACGCTTACGCAAGCCGAGCTTGCGCACTGTCTTTTCCCGATCGGCGATTTCTTGAAGTCCAACGTGCGCGCCACGGCGCGGCGCGGCGGATTGCCGACGGCAGAGAAGAAGGACTCGCAGGGCGTCTGCTTTTTGGGCGATATTTCCGTCGCGGATTTTTTAAAGCAATATATTCCCGAGCGGCGCGGAGCGCTCATGACAACAGCGGGCGAAAATATCGGCGAACATTCCGGGGCGGAATTCTATACGATCGGCGAGCGGCATATCGATGCTGACTTCAAGTTCCCAAAGACCGGTCACGGTACCGGTGCAGGGCATCCCGCTGCGCGCAAGCCGTTTTATGTTGCTTCAAAAGATGCCGCAACAAACACGGTGACGGTCGCCGAGGGCAGCGAGCACCCGGCGCTCTATAAAAAGGAACTCGTGATCACTGGCGTGAATTTCATAAATCCGCCGGCCGTTGGCGGTTTGGCGGATGGCGCTGCGCCCGTGGAAGTTTTCGCCCGCGTGCGCTATCGCCAGCCGCTCGCGGCGGCAACGCTTTCAATGCTTCTCGATGGCAATTACGCACTTGCGTTTCGCGAACCGCAAAAGTTCGTGGCTCCAGGCCAGTCGGCGGTGTTCTATAGTAAAGACGGCGAAATGCTGGGGGGTGGGATCATTATTTAATGAATTCTTAATCTTTTTTTAACAGAGTTTTAATGGTCTTTGTGCTATGCTTGCCGTCATGGAACAAAAAGAAAAAGAAGATTTTTTGTCCGACATAGGGTGTCTTTTTGAAGCGCACGCCGAGCGTTTCGTCGGCGTCGTAAAGGAATATTTTGATGACAAGATCAAACTGGTAACAGAACAATACCTTGGCTTGCGGGAAGATTTCGACGGCATGAAAAGAATACTGGATTCGCATACCGAAATGATTGGCGAGTTGGCGGTAGATATGGTTGTGGTTCGGTCGGACCTCAAGGCGATCAAAGCCGGACTTGATACGAAGGCGGATGAGCGGGACGTGGTAGTGCTTGACCGACGCATCAACACTTTAGAAACAAAAAGAGTATAACTATTGCAATATTCGGAGGCCTATCTTATATTGTTCGCAGGAGGGCAAGCGCAATGAGCTTGAGCGCCGAGCTGGTGTGCGTCGTAGTTGTGATTTTTCTCCTCGTGATGATCAAGGTTCGTCGAAGGAGGAACCACTATGGCGACATGATCGAATATGCCTCAATGCTCCTCTTTGTTGTCGTCGCGGTGTACGTACTGGTACCCAGCGCCAAAGAGGGCATGAGGAACATCTACAACGCGATTTCAACGGCGCTGCCATCGTCGTGGCGCTAGCGGCCGCAGGAGCATCTATGCCTGATTGGGTTGTTCGGTATCTTTTGTGGTCAGCTATCGTCGGTCTGACGATTTTCTTGACCAGATTGTGGCGAAGCCCCAACTGCAAGCACGATCCGGCCTTGCTTGAGTATGTAATCGCGTTCGGATTTCTGGCAATCGCGGCCGCCGCGCTTTTGCCGGAGACGCTGAACGACCTGCACAAAATCCTGGCGACCGGTTAGCGTGCAGCAACTGCCGCCGAGTATGTGCCGACATCCCATTCCCCGCGCCCCAACTGCAACTCTGGGCGCGGGCTTTCTTTTTTACGTTAGCCGCGCTAGGATGCGGATAGTTCTCTTGGCGCTTGCGCCTTGAGGAAAATCCAAAAAGGAGGGTTGAGAGCATGCTCGATACCCAAGGATTATCGCTATTGATGGGCGACAAACCTGTCACACCGGAAATCGCATTCCGCTTGATTGACCTTCGCTTGGCACGGATGAAGTCGCACCTCGACTATCTGCCCGCGAAGCGGTTCGGTCAGCTCAAACTGGTCGACTCTGCCTACCACTGCACCATAGAGAATGACAGCCCCGAAGTGGTGAGTCGCACCGAGCTCTCGCTTCGCACGTTTGGCGCGTTCAGCCTTTTCAATAAGAGGGAAGAAATCGGCTCCGACTCAGACAACCGTCCGCAATCCATTGTCTATGGTTGGGGACTTACGCGAGCCGGGGAATGGCTGCTCGGTAAGATTCTCTACACGCGCATCGATCTCAGCACGCTTCGTGCGGTACGGATCGAGCTTGAAGGGCTGACTCCTGCCGGGTTGTGGATAGTGGCGCACGTGCAGCCCAAAGAGGTCCTCCGGCTTTTGAGCGAACTGATGGACGAGCGGCGTCGATGGCTCCTTAAGCAATACGAAGGAGCGGTCGAAATTGTGGCGGCGAATGTTGCGGAAGATTCACTTCTTCGGTCGCGTCTCGATTCGTTTTAGCTATGAGTCCCCGGGTCTGCCGAAAAGGCGGGTCCGGGGCCTTTTTATTTTTGCCAAGCGTAAAATTCGGTGCTAATCTATATTCAATGAAGCAATCCCAGCTTTTTACGAGGGTGGAGCGGAGCGCGCCGAAAGATGAAGTGGCGCGGAATGCCGAGCTTTTGACGCGCGGCGGGTTTATTTATAAGAATTCGGCCGGCGTGTATTCATATTTGCCGCTCGGGTGGCGCGTCATTCAAAAGATTGCGGGGATCATCCGCGAAGAAATGAACGCGATCGATGGCCAGGAGATGCTTATGGCGGCGCTCCACGACAAGCATTATTTGAAAGCCACGGGCCGCTGGGACGTGGACGTGGTTTTTAAGGTAGTTTCAGGCGGGAAGGATGCCGGCGCAAAAGATCCGGCATTCAACATCAGCTGGACGCACGAAGAGATCATGGCGGAGATCGGAACGAAATATATCAGTTCGTATAAAGACCTTCCATTCGCGGCGTACCAGATACAGACAAAATTCAGGAACGAACCTCGCGCAAAATCCGGCTTGTTGCGCGGACGCGAATTTTTAATGAAGGACCTCTACAGCTTCCATGCGTCAGAAGAAGATCTTATGAAATATTATGCGCGCGCGGGAGAGGCCTATATGAAGATTTTTGAGCGATGTGGCTTGAAGGCATATTACACGCTTGCGGCGGGCGGCGAGTTCACGGCAAGCAATACGCACGAGTTCCAAGTGGTGGCAGACGTGGGCGAAGACACGATTTATCTTTGCGAAAAGTGCGGCTATGCGGAGAACAACGAAGTTTCCAAATTGAAAGCGGGTGAAAAGTGCCCGAAGTGCGGCGGCACGATCGCGGAGAAAAAATCAATAGAGGTGGGCAATATTTTCCCACTCGGCACGAAATATTCCGAGGCATTCAACCTTAAATTCACGGACGAAAAAGGAGAGAAAAAATATGTGGTGATGGGGTCGTATGGCATCGGGCTCGGCCGCGTAATGGCCACGATTGTTGAGGTTTTGGGCGACAAAGACGGCATCGTGTGGCCGGCGTCGGTGGCTCCGTTCCGCGCGCATCTGCTTGCGCTCGCGGGCGCGGACGGCACGAAGGCCTATGAAACTTTACAAAAGGCGGGGATTGAAGTACTTTATGACGACAGAGATGTTTCTGCCGGTGAAAAGTTTGCGGAAGCGGATCTGATCGGCGTTCCGTGGCGCATCGTCACGAGCCCGAAGCTCGGCGATAAGGTGGAAGTGAAAAA
>CAZNYI010000023.1:0-5516 GCA_964577245.1 uncultured Candidatus Saccharibacteria bacterium | reverse complement strand
GTGATCTCCGATTTTGAAATGACGGAAGAAATGTTGCGGCATCTTTTGCGCCGTCCGCAGGCGAGTCCGATCACTTCGTATCGGCGCGCGATCATTGCCATTCCGAATCATCTCACTGAAGTGGAGCGAAAATCGGTGGAGGACGCGGCTTTGAATGCCGGCTGCTCGAAAGTGTATCTCGTGGAATCGCCGACGGCGGCAGCGCTTGGTGCCGGCTTGCCGATCATGGCGCCCGGAGCATGCATGATCGTGGATATCGGCGGCGGCACCACGGACATTGCTGTTATTTCTATGGGCGGCACGGTGGTTTCGCGGACACTCAAGGTTGCCGGCGATCGCTTCAACGAAGACATTATCCACTTTGCGCGTGAGGAATATCACTTGGCGATCGGCGAACCCTCGGCGGAATATGTGAAGATCGCAGTAGGTTCCGCACTCCCATTGGACGAGCGCTTGGAGGTAGCGGTGCGTGGCCGTGATATGGCGAGCGGCTTGCCGCGCGAGATCGGCATGAAGAATACGCATGTGCGTGCAGCGCTCAGCAAGTCCGTCCGCGCCATGGTGGAAGCGGTGCATGAAGTAATAGAAGAAACCCCGCCGGAGCTTGCGGGCGACGTGCTGCGCCAGGGGATCACGTTGTGCGGCGGCGGTGCCTTATTGCGCGGCCTCGCGGAACTTTTGGAGAAAGAGACCGGCGTCCCCGTGCACATCGCGGAAGATCCGTTGACCTGTGTGGTGCGCGGCCTGGGCCAGATGGTGGATGATTTTGAAACGCACCGAGAGCTTCTGGATAATCCTTTGAAGCCCTTGTCGATCAACTTATGAAAAAGCACGGCGGCCGGTTTCTTATATTCCTTATTGTTGTCGCGGTCGTTGTTGTTTTTATTGCGCCGTCCTATGGCTGGAAGATACGGATGTGGTTGAGCCCGCAAGCGGCCGCCCAGCCCGATGCGCCGAGTTTGGTGGCAGAGAATGAAGCGTTAATGGCCCAGCTTGCTCTGTTACAAGGCGTGGCGGCGCAACTGCCGCAGGCATCATCCAACTATATCCGCGCGATCGTCTATTCACGCTACCCGTTCAATTTCAAAAACGAACTACTCGTGAACGTGGGCGCGGACCAAAAGGTTGCGGTCGGCAAGGCGGTGGTTTTTCAAGGCGTCTTGATCGGCACAGTGGAAAAAGTGTTCCCCGATACGGCGCTTGTGCAAACCGTTTTTGATAGTAACTTCAAAATGCCGGTGCGCGTAGGAGCACAGGGATATGACGCCCTCCTCGTTGGCGGCGCAAGCCCGATCGCGACCTCTATAAAGAAGGATGCGCCGGTTGCCGCAGGCACCATTGTGTATTCCGCGGCTCCAGGACTGCCATACGGCCTGCCGGTCGCGATCATCGCGAGTACCAGCACTTCTCCCGATACGCTGTTTGAAGAGGCGGCACTTGATTTTGCCTATGACGTAGATGGCGTCCAAGCGGTCCTCATTGCCAAATGATCCGCACGTTCATTGCTGGGCTCGTCATTCTCGTGATCGCGCTTGCATTGCAGTTCTGGTTCGCGGCATCGGGCATTTTTCTCGATCTCTCATTCGCCACGCTCATCTCCTTCGCTTTTATTTTTGAATTTTGGGAATTATTGTTTCTTACGCTCTTTGTGGTTTTTGCCGTGAATTGGCAACCGGCGGTGAGCGTTGATCTTATTGTGTTCGCCTCGTTTCCTATTGCGGTTTATCTTATCCGCAAATTGCTCAAGTGGGAATCGTGGTTTGCCGCTCCCATGGCAATCATCATTGGATTTTGCGTGCTCTCGTTTGTCGCGGCACCGGGAATGTTCTTTGCGCAGTTGCCGCACTTTTTGCTTGACCTTGCGGCCGGGCTTGGCTTTGGTGCGCTCGTCTTTTACCCGCTGCGCCATTGGGGACGGCCGTAGGAATATATTATTTCCATGAAACAGAGCGACCCTTGGTTTGAGGATTCATTGAACGACGATTGGAGTCGTGATTTGGATACGGCGGAGGTGTCGATCGGCAATCGGCCGCTTTTGTATCTTGGCATTGCAATTTTCGTCATGATCGCCGCCGTTGCGGGGCGCATCATCTATCTCAATTGGGCGAACGGCGCATATTACAAAGCGCGTGCCGAGGATAATATGGCGCAATCTACCGCCACGCCCGCGCCGCGCGGCTTGATCTATGATCGCGAGGGCAACGTGCTTGCCGAAAACAAGGCATCGTTCTCGGCGGTCTTAAATACGCGGACGTTCATAAAGAACGAACCATTGCGGGCGGCAACGGTGGCGCTTATTGAGAGTGTGTTGGGGATTGCCCCGGCGGACCTTGCCGAGCGCATCAATCAGGCGGAGACGCACGAATTTGCAACGCCCGTCGTGCTTGCCGACAACCTTACGCAAAACGAAATCGTGAATCTTCAAGCCGCGAATCTCCCGACCATAACATTACAGAGCGACTTTGTGCGGAATTATCCGCAGGGCCCGATTTTTTCTTCGGTGCTCGGCTATACCGGGCGGGTGAGCCAGAGCGATCTTGATAGCGACTCAACGCTTTCAAGTGATGATTTTATCGGGAAGACGGGACTGGAGGCGTTCTATAATAATGCGTTGCGCGGAACCCCCGGGATCATGGTGCAATATACGAATGCGCAGGGACAAGTTTTGCGGGAGGAGCAAAAGTCTACCCCGCAGGTGGGCGCGTCGCTTCATCTCACGCTCGACGGCGGCCTGCAGTCCTATTTTTATTCACGTCTTGCTTCCGGTCTCCGCTCGCTTGGCCGAACGGTGGGCGTGGGCATTGCCATGGATCCGCAGACGGGCGCCGTGCTTTCGCTTATAAACCTTCCGGGATTTGATAACAATGTTTTTGCGCAATCGGGCACGAGCACCGCTGCTGCACTCACCCGTCTTTTCACTTCGTCCGATAAACCGCTCTTCGATCGCGCCGTGAACGGTTTTTATAATCCGGGTTCTACGATAAAACCATTGGACGGCGTGGCGGCACTGAAAGAAGGCGTGATCGATCCATCGCGCACTATTTTCTCACCCGGCTATCTTATGGTGCCTAATCCATATAACCCCTCCGCGCCGAGCAAATATTTGGACTGGCGGTATCAAGGAAGTGTGAATCTTGCCGCGGCGCTTGCGGGATCGTCCGACGTGTACTTTTACCTTGCGGTCGGTGGTTCGCCCGCCATGAGTACGCCGCTTTTGAACGATCAGAGCGATTACGGCATCAAAGGGCTTGGCATCAACCGATTAGGCCAGTGGTGGCAGAACTTCGGACTCGGAAAACCGACCGGCATTGATATGCCGAACGAGGCCGTGGGATTTCTTCCGACGCCGGATTGGAAGCAGAAGCGGTTCGGCACGCCATGGCTTTTGGGCGATACCTATAACGTGGCGATCGGCCAGGGTGACCTGCTTTTGAGTCCGTTCCAGCTTTTGGATTATATTTCCGCAATCGCGAACGGCGGAACCATCTACAAGCCGTTTCTGAACGCCTCGTCCACGCCGGCCGTTGCCGAGAATCTTACCTCGCTCTTGCCGCAGATCAGCGAGGTGCAAAAGGGAATGAAACAAGGAGTAACGTCGCCGCAGGGGACTTCCTATTCGCTCCACGACCTTCCGGTGGACGTTTGCGCAAAGACCGGCAGTGCGCAGGTGCAGAACAACGCACAAGAGAACGCTTTGTTCGTGGGCTATGCGCCGTGCAATAATGCGCAGATCGCCATCCTCATCCTTATCGAAAACTCAAAAGAAGGAAGCTTGAATGCGGTACCGATAGCAAAGGACGTCCTGAATTGGTATTATATGAACAGGATCGCGGCGAAGTCCGCGACGAGCACCAATGAGTGAACTACGCGAAGACATCGTATCGGGTGATTGGGTCATTATCGCCCCGGGCCGCGCAAAGCGCCCCGAGGATCTTTTGCGCCGCCGCGCCCCGCGCATAACGGCACCAAAAAACACGTGCCCGTTTGAGGATTTGGAGCGCTCGGGCAATTGGCCGCCGATCGCGCTTTATCCGGCGTCCGGAAAAAAGTGGAGCATCGCGGTCGTGCCGAACAAGTTTCCGGCGCTCTCGCATGTGGGCGGGCAGGCGCTCGACACAGTGGACGGGGTTTATCACGCGAAGACCGGTGTGGGCGATCACGAGGTCATTATCACGCGCGACCATTGGAAGAATTTTGCGGCGCTCGCGCCGCAGGCAGCAAAAGCATTGTTCGCCGTGCTTCAGGCGCGGCACCAAGCGATCGCAAACGACGCCGGGAACGCCTATGTCGCCACCTTCTTTAATTGGGGCCCCACGGCAGGCGCGTCGCTCTCGCACCCGCATTACCAGATCCTCGCGCTTCCCATTGTTCCGCCACGCGTACTTCGCTCGCTGAACGGCGCCATGGGTTATTTCAAAAAGCATCGCCGGTGCGTGCGGTGCGACATCATCGCCGCCGAGCGAAAGAAAAAAGTGCGGGTGGTGGCTGAAAATCGTCATGCGATTGCGATCGCTCCTTATGCCTCAAAGCGGCCGTTCGAGGTAAGCATTTTGCCGAAAAAACACGAGCCCTCATTCGCCGGTACTCCGAAAGCGGTCCTGGATGACGTGGTGCTCTTACTCCAAAAAGTTATGCAGCGGGTAAAAAAACAGTTGCACGACCCCGACCTGAACTTTTTCATTCACGACGCGCCGACAGACGGAAGCAGCTACCCGCATCATCACTGGCACGTGGAGGTCGTTCCCGTGGCTGCCACGCTCGGCGGATTTGAGGTTTCCACCGTCGTGAATATCAACGTGATCGATCCGTCTGCCGCTGCCGCGTCGCTCCGCGGTGTAAGGCGCGCGCGATAGGTATCATGAGTTTTTTAAAGCATATGTGGCGGCACACAACGGTCAGCGCAACATCGCTCGCGGCGTTCATTTTTGTTTTTGCGGGCGCCGTCTGGTCGCGCTCCATTTTACGCCCGGTTTCCGTGCTCTCGCCGCTCGTCGTCCACTTCAACGACCTGCAGGGGATCACGGCGGTCGGCGCTCCGGAAACACTCGTGTTTATGGCCGTATTCGGCATGGTGGTGGTCGTCATGAACTTCTTTATCGCCCTTGCGCTTGACGAGCGCGACCCATTTCTCGGCAAGCTTATGTCTTCGGTTACGCTCATGTTCGCCATCTTGCTTTTTATCGCGTTTACTGCTATCATCAAGGTCAATTAACCAGCCATAAAACCATGCCAAAAGATTTTGCGATCATAGAGACCGGCGGTAAGCAATATCGGGTTTCCTCCGGCGAATCGTTCAAGTTTGAAAAGCTCGCGTCCGCGGACGGCGCCATTGTGTTTGATAAGGTGCTTTTGCGCTCGGTGAACGGCGAGGTAGAAATCGGCGCGCCGTATATTACCGGCGCAACCGTAGAAGCGAAGCTCATCGCCGATGGTCGCAGCAAAAAAGTGATCGTTTTCAAATATCACTCAAAGACGCGCCAGCACAAGAAGAAGGGGCATCGGCAGGAATTCACGCA
>CAZNYI010000022.1:0-13406 GCA_964577245.1 uncultured Candidatus Saccharibacteria bacterium | reverse complement strand
GTCGGCGTTCCCACGCTCTCGTCGTTATCTTCGATCACGAACGTGATCGGCAATTTGTGGTTGTCTGCGTATTTCACGTTCTCATAAAATATTCCCGCCTCGGCCGTCATGTCGCCGACGAAGCACCACACGTGCCGGCGCTCCCCTTTCATCTTGATTGCGAGCGCGGCGCCGACGGCGATGGGGATGATACCACCCACGATCGCCGACGTGAAAAAGTGATATTCGGGAAAACACAGCGTGATGCTGTTCCCTTTCAAAATTTCCTCTTTTACAAGTTCTTTAGGAATACCGTGCAAAAGCGCATGGTAGTGGCTTCTCCACGTAGAAAAGACCCAATCATCTGGTTTTATTTTTTTGAATATATCGATAAGCTGATCCTCGTTCCCATCGGAAAGATGGATGGGGGCCTTAATCTTCCCGGCACAATAGATATCGGCTATTTCCGACTCAAATGCGATCAGTTCTTCTTTGGTCATTACAAGGCAAGAATACTTGATATGCCCTGTTTTTTCAAGCCGTCGTTGACCAAGCGCAAAAAATACAGTAGGGTTGAAAATATCCCACATGGCAACGATAACCTTCAAGGATCTTGCGAACATCAGAGAAAAATACAAAGACGAAAGAATCGTGTTCTGTTCCGGCTGTTTTGATCTCACGCACGCAGGGCACCTTCTTTTTTTTGAGGACTGCAAGCAGCAGGGGGATGTTCTCGTGGTCATGATCGGCGCAGATGACGTGGTTGGGAAAAACAAAGGACCGGGCCGCCCCATCATAAACGAACGCATGCGCCTGAAACTCATCGAAAGTTTGAAGCCGGTTGATTATGTTTTCATCGATCAAGCTCCCGCTCCCGGGGCGCACGCACTTTCCTATCTCGACGAAGTTATCGGCGAGCTTAAGCCGGACGTCTACGTGATAAACGAGGACGCGTGGGACATGCCGTATCGGGAAGAAATGGTAAAACGGCACGGCACTATTCTTAAAGTCCTCAAACGCACCGCACCGCCGGAATTCGGAGAAGTTTCAACCACCAACATCATAAAAAAGATAAAGGCGCTGAAGGATTAGGACTGGCGATAAAAAAGGGGTCGCTTGAAGCGACCCCATGGTATATCGGTCATGCGCGCGCCTCTTCGATGAGGCGCCGCTTGAGTTTGTCGGGAGCGAGACTCGCGATCCACTCGTCCACGTTCCGGAGCGCCACCGCTCCGAGATTGGGATCCGCGAGGACCTTTGCCCGATACTCGGGACGTTGATAATAGGCCACCTGCGCCTCGTCCCGGAACTTAAGAATCTGTGCCGGGGTCAAGGCCGTACCGGCATAGTAGGGCTCCGCATGGTAGCCGTACTGCGAATGGCCGATCCAACCCGGACCGCCCAGCCGCTCCGGCAAGGGATAACCGCTCTCCCGCGCCTCCCGGTACAGTTGCGAGCCGGGCAGCGCTTGAGCGCAGTAGAAGTTCACGAACGGGCTGTTGAGGTCCACCGCGAGGTCATAGGTGGCCTGCATGGACGCCATGGTGTCGCCCGGGAGCCCAAAGATGTAATTCAGGGCGCCCTCGATACCGGCGGCGTTCATCTCCGCGACCACTTTGTAGACGTAGTCGTCGCCGAACTGCTTGTCTTGCCCGCTCCGCACGGTGCTGTTCGCCGCTTCGATCCCCAACGCCAGCCACCGGAAACCGGCGGCACGAAGGGGTTCCAAAAACTGCGGCTTGCAGGTATCGACGCGAGCGTACGCCCAGAAGTCGAGCGAGTCGCCGAAGCGTTCCGTAACGCCGCGCGCAATCGCCAAAACATGAGCGGGATTCAACGCGAACATCTCATCCGGGATCTTGAAGTACTTGACCCCGAACGTCTCGACGAGATAGGTTACCTCCTCGAGAAACAACTCCGGCCGCAGGGACCGATAGCTGTTTTTGGACGTTGCTTGCCCGGCAACCTGCAGCAGGCGTTCACCCTCGCGATAGGGCGACTGAATGTTGCAGAAGTTGCAATGGAATGGGCAACCCTCCCACGAATATGGGTTGGCGTATGGTCCGCGGTCCGCGGGATCGCGGTAGAACGTGTGCCAGTTGTGAGCGCGATACTTCCGGGGATCCATAAGGGACCATCCCGGGAGCGCCGGCTCCTCGTTCAAGTCGATGAGCGGCGCGGGTGCGTTGTGCATGACGTGATGACCGTCCGTTCCGCGATACCAAAGACTGCGGACGGCACCCACGCTGTCGTGGGACTTGATCGATTGCAGAAGTTCGTGGACCGTGATCGGTCCCTCGCCGCCGCAAACGTAATCAACGGGTTCGTCCCGTAACGTTTTTTCGGGAAGCGCCGCCGGATGCGTTCCGCTGAACAATATGGGGACGCTCGGCGAAAGATCTTTGATGGCTTGGGCGAACGCCCGCGCCGACGGCATCGTCTGCGTGGACGACGACGGGTTAAATCCGTAGACCGGGATAACCACGAGATGCGGGTCTGCCGCCATCACTTCACGAGCCATTTGATCGGGCGCCACGTCAGAGACGTTGGCGTCTAAGACCTCTATGCCGCAATTGCGACGCATGAGGTATGCCGCCATAAAGCGCGTCTTTGCAGGCGGCTCAATGGCGTCCTTCACAACGGGTCCGTAGGCCCCTGGCGCGCGGCCATTAGGGATCACGAACGCCACGTCAAGCTTCGGCATGTCTACTCCTCTCTTCGGTTTTCAATGTTTCCTTATATACAATTGCTGACAGCATTATATAATCTTTTATCGATTTTCGCAACTTGACTTAATAAGTAATGAAAAGTATAATACTGCCAGCAACAAGCGCGCTAGATAAGAAAGGGAGGTGCAACATGAGCGTCCCAATCGTCCCGCAACACGTGACCGACGAGACGGTGGTCAGGAAATATGGAAAGCATGTCTGTTTCCGGAAATACCAGATGCCGGACGGACGGGTGGAAGACTTCCTCTGTCTCCTGGCAAATGTGGTCCCCGTAATCGGCATGCCGGTCACGAACAGTGGGAACGTGGTGCTCGTACGCCAGTTCCGGTATGCCGTTGACGGATTCGTGTATGAGTTCCCCGGAGGCTGCCCCGAACCCGGCGATTCCCCGGAAGAGACCTTCCGGCGTGAGCTCGACGAAGAAATCGGGTATGCCTGCAACGGGGAAGTCCACCGTCTCAGTGAACCGATGCCCTTCGAGCCGGCATCGCTTGGGGCAAAGTACCAGGCGGTCCTCGCAACGGGATGTGTCTATCGCCACGCACCGAAGCCGGACCCGAATGAGTTCGTTGAGACGGTAGAGATGCCTCTCGACGAATTCATTGCTCGATCCCGGAACGGATCGCTGCCCATAGACTCAAAAACGGCGGCGATTACCTTCTTCGCCCTGCCGCTCCTCGATCGTTTTTAGCGGGCCCCTCCATCGGGCCCGTTTTTAATTTAAAAGGGTTGATGCAATGCTTTTATCCACAATCCCCCGCGAGATCAATTCGTGAAGGGCAAGCATGGTGATGGCAAGCGTTTTGCCGTCCCTCATATTGGGAGACGTATTTGAAGTGACCAGTTGAATCCATTTTTCAAGGTCGACCACAAACGGCTCCACGCGCTCGCCCGCATCCAACGTTAGTTCGCCAACTTTGCGGCATCCGAGTGCGAGAAAGGGCTTGATCACCGTCTGGCAACTTGGCGGATCAACCCAAAATTCTGGTAGTGGGACAAAGGTTACGGCCGCATAACCGGTTTCCTCCCGCAGCTCATTGGCGAGCGCCTCTTCGGGAGATTGGCCGGCGCTTCCATTGCCTCCGGGAAGTTCATAGACAAATCCATCCGCACCGGGACGCCATTGACGAACGGCTACCACCTCATTTTGTTCCGTAACCGGAAATGCTACCACGGAACTGCCGGCCCGCTTCCCCCATAAGAAAAACTCCCTCTCGGTGCCATTGGAAAATTGGAAGGTTTTCTTTACGACGGCCTTGTTCGGATATCCCGATTCCCAAACCACGCTATCTTCTTTAGAGATTGGTGAACTCATTCTTTCGGATTATCTGATAGGCCTTCACGAGCTCGGCGATGCCTTCGGTAAGCGATACCTGCGGCTTGAATCCCGTCGCCTCTATCTTCGCGTTGCTCACGATATAATTCCGCTTGTCGGGATCCTCGCCGATCGCGGATTCAACGTACACAAATTGCGGCAGTTGTTTTTTGATCTCCGCGCAGAGCTCGCTCTTGCTCAAATTGGCATCGGAAAGGCCCACGTTATACGCCTCATTCTTCATCGAATCAAAATGCTCCATGGCATGCATGAATGCCCGCGTCACATCGCGCACGTGCACATAATTGCGCTTAAAATGCGGCTCAAAAAGCACCGCCGTGCGGTCGATGAGCGCGCGGTATACAAAATCGTTCACCAAAAGATCCATACGCATGCGCGGGCTTGCGCCAAAGACCGTAGCAAGACGGAACGTGATCGCATTGCCGGCGGCGAGGAGCGCCTTCTCGGTCTCCACTTTAAGCTTGCCATACAGCGACACCGGTTCAAGCGGGCTCGTTTCGTCGCAATAGGCGACCCCTTCCTGCATGCGCCCATACCCGCTGTTCGTATTGGGGAAGATAATTTTCTGCTCCGCCGTCCTTAACTTCAAGAGTGTAAGCACTGCGTCACGATTAATGCTCGTCGCCGCTACCGGATCGGCATCGCACGCAGGCGCACCAACGATGCACGCGAGCGGGATGACAAAATCCTTTCCCGGAAGATGCTTCTTTAAAAGCTCCGTGTCCCGCGCGTCGCCGCGCACCACGGTAAGTGTTTTAAAATTACAAACATCCAACAATGATTGCTGGTTATAAAGAAAATTATCGATCACCGTCACCTCGTGCCCCGCGCGGAGAAGCTCGGGAACCAGAACGGAGCCAATATACCCTGCGCCGCCCGTAACGAGGATTTTCATAGTCCCATCATATGGCATCTCTACTGTTTACGCAACGCTCTTTAAGACAACGTCGGCGATAAAGCGAATATCTTCTTCTTTGAGCGACGGGTGATTCGGCAGGAAAAGGCCGTTGTAGTGGATGCGGTCCGCCATTGGCGCGGAGAATTTCCCATACCGATTGAACCAGAACGGATGCAAGCCAAGATTTCCCGCAGAGAAAATCCTTGTCTCCACGCCATTCTCTTCCAGCGCTTTCACGATCTTTTTCCGCTCCTCGCCATCCTTTGCGAGCATCCCAAAATGGATACTGCAGATGACTGATCCCTCCGGAGGTTTTTGGCTCACAAAGCGATGGCCCAAGAGCTTGGTATAAAGCGCGTGATTCGCGCCGCGGTGCTCAATGAGCCATTCCATCTTGTCTACCTGCCGCATACCGATAAAAGCCTGCAGATCGGTCGCGCGCAGATTGAAACCGGGTTCATAAAAAACGAACGGCGCGTGGAAATCATCTATCTGGTATTTATCCAAAAGCGCACGGTGGGTGGCAGGGTCAAGATCCTTTCCCCAGCCATGGCTCCGGATCATAAGCAGCAGATCGTTGAACTGCTTGTCGTCGGTAGACACCGCGCCGCCTTCAATGGTCGATATTTGGTGGCCGAAATAGAAAGAAAAGCTGGACATGTCGCCGAAGGTGCCCACGTGCTTGCCTTTATAAGACGCCCCCATCGCCGCGCACGCGTCCTCAAGAAGGATGAACCCATATTTTTCTTTAAGCTTCGCGAGTTCGTCCATTTTGTGCGGCACGCCAAGCACCTGCACCATAATGACCGTGCCCGGATCATGTTCTTTCAAAAGTTTTTCAAGATGGTCCAGATCGAGCCCGAAGGTATCTTTATCCGCCTCACACATGATCGGTTCAAAACCAAGCTGGATCGCGGGCGCGATCGTGGTTACCCAGCCGACGCTCGGCACAATGATCTTCTTGTTCTTTGCGCGACCCGAAAGTAAGAGCGCGTAATACATGAGCAAATTCGCGGAGGAACCGGAATTGTTGAATACGGAATATTTCCGGCCAAGCCAATCGCTCCACTTCTTTTCAAACTGCGGCGTGAGCGGGCCCTTCGTAAGCCGCGGATATTTTTTGAGCCATTCAACCAGGGCGTCGATGTCTTTATTGTCTATCGTGTCCTCTGCGAGAAAATATTTTATTGGTTTCATGTTTTTTTATTATGGTTGCGCGTCGCGGGGAGAAAGGATTGGATCTTTGACCGGCCACTCAATATTAAAGCGCGGGTCTTTGTAATAATAGCGGAACTGCTTCTCTGGATGATAATATTCCGACCACTTGTAGTGGAAGACGGCGTGGTCGCTCAAGACCACGTGCGCGTTGCCGAACATGGGCGGCACAAGCACCTGCAACCGCTCCTCATCTTTGAGCGTGAACGATTCCCACTTCCCAAATTCTTTTGAACCCTCATCGCAGTTCACGACGACCAAATAGATGCTCCCCTCCAAGCAAGTGATAAGCTTCCACGTGCCCGGGTCGCCATGAATGCCGCGCAACACATGCTTGACCGACACCGATATTTTATCTTCCACAAATTTGACGGGAATGCCGGCCGCCGCATAATCCACATCGTTATAGATGCTCACATTGCTGCCACGAAAATCCGCATAAATGTCGGGCTTCACGAGAAGCACTCCTTCAAGTTTTGTTTTGGTAACTTCCATCCCGCCTATGATATCACGAAAAACCTCAATTTTACAGTTCCACCACCGGGGGGTTCGCCCTGTCTACGAGCGGCCAATTTGCATCTTTCTCTGAGATCACCACAGGCGTGGCGAGGGGCCAGGTAACGCCGAGGAATGGATCGCTCCACCGCAGACCGCGCTCGTGCTCCGGCGAATAGCCTTCGGTCACGAGGTATTGCAGCTCGCAATCGTCCTCAAGGGTGAGAAATGCGTTCGCGCATCCTTTTGGGACCAAGACCATATTTTTTTCTTCCGCACTCAAAGTAAGCGATTCGCACTTCCCATACGTCTGTGAGTTTTTGCGAAGATCGATCACCACGTCATACACACTCCCTCGGAAACACTGAATAAGCTTGTCTTCTGCTTTTGGAGCCTCTTGATAATGAAACCCGCGGAGCGTGCCCTTTGTTTTATTGAACGAACGGTTGATGTGGACGATAGTGTAATCGATGCCGTTCTTCGCAAATTCTTCTTTCGCGAAATTGCGGAAGAAAAAGCCGCGTTCATCCCCTTTTAGTTCGGGCTTCACGACCCACACGCCGTCCAGTTTTGTTTTCTCAAAAATCATAGTGTTATTGTACCGCGTTCATCGTCGCGCGAATACCGGCAGCAAGTGAAACTTCCGGCTTCCATCCGACCTCTATTTTCATCCTCGCGATGTTTGCATAAAATCCCCGCGCCGGTCCCTTTCGCTTCACGACCTCTTTACCATACACCACCCGAGCCACTTCGCGCACGCCCGTAAGGCGCCCTGAACCGATATTGTAAAGATCGTGCGGCGGATTTTTTTCAAGGAGTAGCCGCAACGCTCGCGCCACATCGCCCACGTAAACAAAATCATTGCCGCCGTTCGGATTTTTTATCACGGGGAGTCGCCCGTGCCTCTTCTCCGCTATAAGGTGCGGGATGAGCGATGACGGCTTCTGGCCCGGACCATAAACGAAGAATATCCGCGCCCACACAAACTTTGTGCCATATTCTTTCGCCGCCTCTCTCCCAAGCGAATATAGGGCGTTTTTGGCAGCAGAAAAGGCGTTCAGCGGCTTGGAGGCGGCGTCTTCGCCGACCTTCCCGGTATTAACGCCATATTCCCAGCAACTACCAACCCCAACCACTTTTTTGCATCCCGCCGTGCGGAGCACACTGATAAGCGCAAGGCCTTGCGATAGATTTTTTGCGCTCGCTTCAAATCCATAATCGGGGATCCCCTCCCACGCTAAGTGGAGTGCCACCTGTGGTTTGAAGCGAGCAAGCTTGCTCTGCCACTTCGCAACCGACGAAAGATCCCCGCGCAGAAATTTCAGATTGCGCCGGGAAGAAAAAACCGATCCAGGATCGCGGCGCGAAAGGATGAGCAGTTTATGGCCGCGCTTTTGCAATTCCGCAACCACATATTTTCCCACAAAACCGGTTCCCCCAGTAATAAATATCTTCATCGTTCACTTAATAATAACTTAACCACTGCTAAAAGCTCGCCTTCTTTTGCAAGTATCGTGCGACACCCCGCGGCCCGGCCCGCGGCGACGTCGCTCTCTTTGTCGCCTATCATTACGGTTTTCGTGAGATTAATATGGTGTTCCCGTGCGGCGCGAAAGAGCATCCCCGCCCGGGGCTTCCGGCAAAAACAATCCTCGTCTTTCCCATGCGGGCAATAATAAATTCCCGCAATACGCGCGCCATTGCGCTCAAGCTCCTCTCCCATTCGCTGATGAATGTCGGCAAGATCGTCGTGCGACATCAGGCCGCGGGCGATCCCGCGCTGATTGGAAATAATGTAAATCTCGTAACCCGCATCCGTGAGAAGCTTTAAGGCCTCGACCGCCCCGGGAACAAATTCGAATTCTTCCCACTTTTTTATATAATCATGCTCGGCAGCTTTTTTGTTGATCACCCCATCGCGATCCAAAAAAATAACTTTTTTTGCCGCCAAAAATTTTTCGACGATCGGCAGGTGCCCAAGCGACGTGATCGGATAGTATGGATGGTCAGTGCGATAGGCAACCAACTGGCGTTCTTTAATAAGATGCGGCAGAACAACGCCCTGGAATGAAACGTTCTCGTCCGGCACTATTCCAATGATCGCCTTGTTCATGATGAAAAATCCCATATCGATGGTATTCACGAGCGCCACGTCGTCGCTCACGGGACCGTAGTAACTCACCATCCCATCCTCTTCCACTTTCACGTTATTTTTGGAACCATACTCTCCACCGGCATCACGATTGTTATACACCGTCATCATCCCGGCCGCCCCCGTGGCATCATGAAATGCGGTCATTTCGTCCAACACTATCGGCCAATAGTTGTCGCTGTAAAGCAGGAGGAAGCGGTCATCCAATAGCGCTTCTGCCTTCTTGAGGCGCGTGCCGGTTTCGTCTTCCACGGGGGTAACGGAATAGCGGATATGGACGCCGAATTTTTTCCCGTCGCCAAAGTGTTCAATTATTTTTTCGGGCAGGTATCCCAAAAGCAGCACGATATCGGTAATGCCGTTCGTGCGCAAAAGTTCAATAAGATGCTCCAAAAACGGGCGGCCGCCGACCGGCGCCATCGGTTTTGGTAGGGTGAGCGTAAGCGGACGGAGCCGCGTCCCCAGCCCTCCCGCAAAGATGACCGCTTGTTTTATTTTTTTTGCCATCGCAGGTCCTGATCCAGGGCGCCGCGCTCCAAAAGATGATTTATCTGCTTTAAACGGTTGCACATGCGTCCCCTGAACTGCTCTTCGGTATAGCCGACTTTTTTGAAAAAATCAACCAATTCCTTCCCACCCCTATCCAAATCCCATTCGGGTTTATAAAAATCTTTAAGTACGGTGAGTATCTTTTCAAAGCTTACGCGATAGGTGCGGGAATCGGAACCATGCTCGCCGGTAAACGTAAGCACGCTCCCCGGCATCGCGCGCTGCGCCGCCTCCGCAAGCGTCCGGACCGTAAAATTCCCGTTCGGGATGCCCACGTTGAACGATTGCCCCGCAACGAGCGCCACGGGCGCCTCGAGCCCCGCAATAAAAGCATTTGAAACATCGCGCACGTGCACCACGGGCCGCCACGGTGTGCCATCGCTTTTTATTTCTATCTTCCCCGTCGTGTAAGCCGAACCCACCAGATTATCGAAAACGATATCCGCGCGAAAGTTCGGACTTGCGCCAAAAACCGTAGAGGGCCGCATGCAGACCACCACAAAGTTCGCATCGTTCAGTTTTTTGAGTTCGCCCTCCGCGTCCCACTTGGTGCGCGCATATGCCGTGACCCCATACGGCCCCGCTTCATCCTCCGCAAGCTCATGGCTTGTGTCCGCAACGCCATACATGCTCTGCGACGAAGCGTAGACGAACCGGTGCACGCCGGCGGCCTTCGCGAGGCGCGCAAGAGCCACGGTGGCTTTAAAATTGATCTCTTCGGTGATCCCCTCCTTCAGCTCGCCCAATGGATCATTTGAAAGCGCCGCAAGATGAATGACCGCCTCTATTCCCTGCAGATCCTCCGCTACCGCGTCACGATCGTCTTTTTTGATCTGCCGTGTGGGCGTTACGGGCGGCTCAAGAAAACCATCGTCATAAAAACACGTATCAAAACCCACGACCTCGTGGCCCTTAGCAAGCAGCATTTCCGAAAGCACGGACCCAACATAACCGCGGTTGCCGGTCAGTAAAACTTTCATACTATTCTCGGCAGGTTCGGCAGCGGCACGATCACCTCGCCCGTATAATTCCATTTCTTCTTGAGCGAATCTCTGATCTCGTCCGCAAAGTTCCACGCGAGAATCAAAATCGTATCCGGGTTTTCCTTCATCACGTCTTCCGCAGGTTTGATAGGAATGTGCGTTCCCGCGGTAAACAGCCCCTGCTTCAGCGGATTAAGGTCAATGATCGCAAAGATGTGGCTCGCGTCTATTCCGCAGAAATTAAGCATGGTGGAACTCCGCGCCGAGGCACCCCACCCCGCCACGCGCTTCCCCGCCGCTTTGGCGCTGTTCAACATCCCCATCAATATTGTTTTATGCTCAATGGATTTCTTCGCAAAATCCTGCCAGCTCGCGAAGTCGTTCGCATTCGCCGCATTCTCCTGCGCACGAAAATCCTCGAGCGCTTTTGAAGGCGTGGTTTTTTGCTTCCCGGCATAGACCACCATGGAGCCACCGCTGATAGGGCTCTTCATGATGTCGTGAATATAAAGTCCGTGAGCAGCAAGAAGATTTTCCAAACTCTTCAAAGTGAAATAGCAAAGGTGTTCATGATAGATAGAATCGTAGTGTAGTTCGCGAAGGATGATGCCGGCATAGTGGCATTCAATGGCGAGCGTGCCGTCAGGCGCAAGCGCCGTGGCCATCCCTTCCACAAAGTCGTGCGTGTTCGCGACGTGCGGCAATACATTCCGCGCAAAGATGATCCGCGCCAATCCCTTTTCCGCAACGGTCGCTTTGGCCGCTTCGTTTCCCCAAAAGATCGCACGCGTCGGGATGCCCGCCTTGTTTGCCTCGTCCGTAATGTTCTCTGCAGGATCAATGCCTAAAACTTCAAATCCTTTTTTCATAAACGGAACGAGGAAGGTGCCGTCATTGCTGGCTAACTCAAGCACATACCCCTCCGTCCCGGGGCCGGCGCGCTGCACGAGTTCGTCGCAAAATTTCACCGCAAACTCGTTCGCGGTCTTTGAGGTGGCGGTAACCCACACATACTGCGTGAAAAGCGCTTTCGGGTCCAGGGTGGCATTTAACTGCACCAAGCTGCACTTCGAGCACCAGCTTAACGACAACGGATATGTTTCTTCTTTTTCGGAAGGGTCTTTAATAAGCGAGTTTGCCGCCGGCTGGTTGCCAAGATCAAAAAACGGTTTTATTTCCGAAGCACCGCACGATCGGCACGCGTGTATAGTTTCAAACATATTTTTATTTATTTTACCGAATTTATTTCTGTTCCGCCAGATGGTCAAAGTAATCGCTGAAATACTTGGTAATAAGGTGCAAAACGGTGCCGTGCACGCTCTCAACGATCCCGTACTCCCCTTTTTGGGTGCTTACCAATATTTTTGCGTCGGCCAATTCGTTCAATTTTCCCCCGTCAAAACCAGAGAGGCCGATCACGGGAATATGGCGTGCCTTCGCAAGCTCAACCGCCTTCACGATGTTCGCCGAATTGCCGGAACTGGAAATAGCAATGATCACGTCGGATTCCTGCAGGTAGTTCTTCAAGGGGCCGGCAAACACCATGTCATAACCTATGTCGTTCGCCCACGCGGTAAGCTCGGATTCGGTCGAGGGAAGGCGGATCGCTTGGAACCGCCGCGTCGGCTTGTCTAGATTATGGCTGAAAACCGTCTTATTGAAATCGCTTACCCAATGCGTCGCAATCGCGAGCGACCCGCCATTCCCGAATATATAGATGCGCCCGTTCCGTTCATAGGCCGCCTGGAGAATATTGATCGCTTTTGCGATCTCGTTGCTCGGAAGCTTAAGATGAGTCTCCGCAACCTGTTTGCAAAAATTTTTAATGAACTCTTCCATGTTTATTTATTATGCAAGCGTTGAAACGCCATGATCATGACTCAGAAGCACTTCCACGCCCGAGTGGACGAATCGAACCGGTATCTCAATAAAGTTCTCTAGGTTGTGCTTCTTTGCGACCATCGCCGCGGCGGCCTGTACCGCTGGCTTCTTGTCGTTCGGCGTGAGAAACATCACACAGCCCCCACCGCCCGCGCCGAGCACCTTGCCGCCCCATGCGCCCGCGTTCATGCCCGCCGCATAGAAATCATCGATGACGGGCGTTGATACGTTCGCAGCAAGCGTCTTCTTTTTCAACCACCCCGCGTGAAGCAAGTCCCCCAACCCCTTAAAATCACCGGCAAGCAGTTTTGCTTTGAATTCGGGCACTTGATCCGCCATTGCTTTAAAGGTGTTGAACTTCGTTTGCGCATTCGCCGACTGTTCGGTAAGCACGGACGACGCCAAACGCGAAACTCCCGTATAAAAAAGTTGCAGATGCCCTTCGAGCGCCGCTTGTGTTTTAAAATCCAAATAGACCGGCTCAACATCCACCGAATGGTCCGGATTGAACCGATAGACCTTCATGCCACCGAACGCCGCGGCATATTGATCCTGTTTGCCGATAGGATCCTTCACGAGGTTGATCTCAAGATGCGACGCGAGCTCGGCAACTTCCCGTTGGTCCACCTCTTTCCCCCGTAAAAGCGAAAGTGCCTTCATAAGCGCGACCGAAAAGCTGGAAGACGCCCCAAGGCCGGAATTGATCGGCACGTCCGAGAAGGTAGCAACGTCTATGTCGTGCTCAAAACCAAAATGGAGTAACGCTTCGCGGATGCGATCGTTTTTCAATTCCCGCGCATGTCCCGTGCTCTCGGCGGTGCTGTACCGTGCGGAGACCTTCCCGTGCGCAAGCGGCTGATGGTTCACCACCGCATAGGAATATTTATTGATAGCCGTGGAGATCACGCAACCGGGCGATTGCGTATAAAAAGCAGGCAAATCGGTGCCGCCCCCAACAAAACTGATACGCACAGGTGCTCTTACGATGATCATTATAGTGCAATCCAATAGTACAAAGCCTGCCGCGTAGCGTCAAGGGACTAATGAAATTCCAACAACAGCGGCGAGTGGTCCGAAACCTCGTCCGGCAAAACCTTGAAGTCGACAACTTGAACATCGCGGGAAACAAACATATAGTCGGCGATATAATCGGAATATTTTTTCATATCTGCATAGTAGTGGTTTCGTG
>CAZNYI010000021.1:3693-13449 GCA_964577245.1 uncultured Candidatus Saccharibacteria bacterium | reverse complement strand
CGAGGACCGTATCCGCGGCTACCGAAACTTCTCCACAAAGATCTGGAATATCGCGCGATTCATCAATATGAATAAGCCCGCGGAGATGGATGAGGCCGCGAGCAAAATAGCGCACGCCGCCCTCGCCAAACGCCCCGAGGTAAAAGAACTGGCATCGCTCAAAAAAGAAGTGACGGCGCACCTTGAAACGTTTGAGTTTCACCTTGCCGCAGAAAAACTTTATCACTATGTCTGGCACACGCTCGCCGACAAAATCGTGGAAGCAGAAAAGGAAGCACTCCGCAACGGCGCGGCCGATAAAAAAGCGGAGTCATATGCCCTGCTTGAACATCTGCTCCTCTCGTCGCTCACCATGCTACATCCTTTCATGCCTTTTGTGACCGAAGAGATCTTCGGCATCTTCCGGCCTGGGAAAATGCTCATGGTAGCAGCGTGGGATAACGACGAGTGGTAGAATAGAATCATGTCGTTGATGCTTGTTATCGCGATCGTGCTCGGCCTTTTGCCCGGATTCGCATGGCTGGTATTCTATCTGACCGAAGATCCGCACCCCGAACCGAAGCGGCTCGTCACGCTCACCTTTTTTGCGGGCATCGCCTTCGGCTTTTTCGCGATCGTCCTTGAGCAACTTTACAACCGCACTGCGATGGATTGGGGTATTGCAACACTTTCCGTCTTCTCACTGCTCGTCTTCGCCATCATCGAAGAAGCGATGAAATTCGGCGCGGCATATTTCGCGGTCGGCAAAAGCTCGGTATTAAACGATCCGCTTGACCGCATGCTCTATATAATCGTCGCCGCCTTGGGCTTTGCAACGCTCGAGAACATCGGCGCCATTTCGAATCTCCCGCTCGCCTCGGGTGCCACCGCGCTCATTGGGAGCGCCTTTCAAATGGACTCGCTCCGCTTTGTGGGCGCCACCCTGCTCCACTCCCTCACTGCAGGGATCGTCGGCTATTACTGGGCTATGGGCATTATTCGCAAGCATGTTTTTTGGAATCTGCTTGCTGGCTTCATTTTCGCCATTATCTTGCACGCCGGCTTCAACTATCTTATACTGACCTATGGAGATATTTCGTATACGATCATATTGCTCCTCGTCGCCGGATTCTTCGTGCTGAACGATTTTGAAAAGCTGAAGGCCAACGAACCCACAACATAACATGGACACCCAAGACGAAAAATTTTTTGAATCACTGGTTGGCGCAAAAGACGATGCCGATCAGAATTATGAAGTAGAACTTGCAAAAGCCGACGCAAGCGCACTCGTTACAAAAGCAAAAGCGGCGCCGCGCGCAAAAGCGGCTGCCGAACCGAAAGCTGAGATGAAAGAAAAAGATGCCGAAAAAAGCTGGAGCGCCGAAGAACCGGCAGGCCAGCTTACCGTGGACGTCTACCAAACGTCGGAAGCAATTGTCGTTGAGTCAGCGATCGCCGGCGTAAAGCCGGAAGACATAGACGTGAACGTCACGCCCGATTCCATCACCATCCGCGGCGCGCGCGAGCGCGAACGGAGCGTGGAAGGCGAGGATTATCTCTACCAGGAATGCTATTGGGGTCGGTTCGCCCGCTCTATTATCCTTCCACAGGAAATAGACCCCGAAAGCGCGACGGTTAATTTCAAGAATGGCATCCTCACTGTGCGCCTGCCCAAGGCAAACAAAAAGAAAGCGCGGAAGCTGAGCGTGAAAGCGGACTAGGCCCGCCGCGCCAGCGGCTCCGCCCGACATTTGCAAAAAAAGCCGTTTTACGTTACCATAACCCCCATGAGACAATGCGAACTGTGCGAGAAAGGATCCAAGATGGGCGGCGCCCGGCGCCTGCTCCGCGGCCACTATAACCCAGTCAACTGGTCCCGCAAGTATCCCAATTTACAATACGCGAAGGTGAACGGCGTGCGGGCGCGCATTTGCACGAACTGCCTGAAGACGATCGCCAAGAAAGCAACGATGGCGGCGAAGCCGAAAGTGGCAACGGCCGCGAAGGTGAAGGTGGCGGCATAAAATTAGCTTCCTCTAAATATTTCCGCTAGATGGTTCTGTGGAAATAAGTCTTTAGGATAGAGCTCTAGGAGTTGGAATTGGTTTTCTTCGCAAAATTCTCTTTTCTTTTGGATCAGAGCGTCATATTCTTTTTGCGCACCGGCAAGCCCAAAAAATTCAACAACAACGTCGGGTTCAATGAAAAAATCCGCAGTCATTTTCGTGCCCACATATTTCCAATTTCTTTGATGTCGGACTTCTCTTTCGTAGAACCAATCGTCAATTATTTTTTCGGTGAATGAATCGCAATGGTGGCCATCGCGCGAAACAAACTTTTTTGCGAAGAGAATCGGGTTTGGTTCAAATCCCGCAGCAATAATGGCATTATTCCAACTGCCGAAATGATCCCGGAAAACGCGAAGTGAATTAAATTCGCGCTTAAGGGGAATTCTGCCATTTTTAACGTGAAACTGTTTTATCTTCCGAATAAGATCTTCGCGTGTATACGCTTTTTTCCAAAAAGGCCTTAGCCGTTTAATATTTCTTTCCTTTTCTTTCGGCGTAAGCTTGTGTGTGTTGCGTCTGGCATATATTTCTTCCGTTTGCTTGCGAGTTAATATAATGCCTCGCGTCCATAGGTCTGCCGACCCAAGACTAATTCCGAGCTCTTTTGCAATTTCTCGATGCGTCTTCCCTTCACGTCTCAAGTGCGCAGCTTTTTCTCTCGTAATTAAAGAGTGTCTGACGCCGTTGCGAAACCTTGTTTTCTTCATGACAAAATCGTATCATACAAAGGTTAAAGAATTATTAAACGGGCCGTCGTATAGTGGTAGTACATGCCCATGGGGTGGGTAGAGCCCGGTTTCGATTACCGGCGGCCCGACAGCGTATAATAATTTTATGAAAAACCGTTTCGATCAACCGCCACAAGATCATAAAAAGGATGCCGAGCGGGAGCTGACCGGCAAAGAAAAGCTTGAGGTCGTCTTGAGGCTTTTTGGTTCCACATCAGCGCGCGAAGGATTCCTTGAAACTTGCAGAAAATATGCAGCACTGCGAAGTATCGCGCTCCCGGACATGCATGAAATGGAGAATTATGCGCCGTTAGGCCGAGGGGCGTATTCTCCGCCACAACGAGCGAATCTCCACAATCAGATCATGGATACATTAAAACACCTTGCGCTTCAAAAACTTACTCCATTGCAGGAAAAGGTATTAAGAGAAATGGCTAGCCGGGAAACTGCGGGAAGGATCATCAAAGAATACGTGCTTGCCGAAAGGCACGAAGACGAGGACGAAGAAAACGATCCTCACACGCGGAAGCCCGATGATACGCCAGGTCCGACCTATTTTCATTCACTAGGCAGAGAGCATTAAGTTTTTTTATTCTAGCGTCATTTATTCTCCCGTTTAATGGTAGTACTATAGTGCTATGGACCTCACCCAAAAACATTGCGTCCCCTGCGAGGGCGGCATGCCGCCGCTTGAACCGGACCGCGTGCCGAACTATTTGAAATACGCGCCCGGCTGGATTTCGCCCGACGGCAAAAAAATCACGAAAGAATTTGAATTTAAAGATTTCAAGGCCGCGATGGCATTCGTGAATAATGTCGCCGGCCTCGCCGAAGCGGAAGGCCATCACCCCGACATTTATATTTTCTACAACAAGGTTCGCCTTGAACTTTCTACCCATGCGATCGGCGGCCTCTCCGAAAACGATTTCATCCTCGCCGCAAAAATAAACAACCTCGCGGCATAGCGTCGGTCTTTTGTTTTTGCTTTTTCTCACCGTGCGAGAGGGCCGTCAGTGATAGACGTGATTATAAATCAGAACGAGAGTGTTCCGCAGCAAAAAGCAACCATCCATCTCTCCCGAAGCCAGGTGAGAAAAAGCAAAAACAAAAGACCGGCCTATGCCGGTACTTTGCGATCCCGCCCGATCTCTGGCCAATAGCCAAGTGGGTGAGCTCAGATGCAATCCAAGGACTGCAGCGATTCGCTCTCCCTTTTATAATTGTTTGATCCGAGATCTGCAGCGGGATACTTCTATTATACTGTCCCGCCATCCGGTTTACTACGCACAGGGCTTCGTCTACAATCATTTGGTACCACTCCTATGACCCAACGAAGGCGAAAAACCATGTTTTATGTGCTTTTGGCGCTTTTTTTTGTGCTTGGCGCGGGCGTGGTGCTTTATGCACAGGGCTGGCGGCTTGACCTTGCCACGTGGCGGGCCGAAAAAGTGGGAGCGATCTATGTGCGCTCATTCCCTGCGGATGCGCACATAACACTGAATGGCGTACCGATCACGAACCAGTCCGGCTTCCTCTCCCGCGGCACGTTCGTTTCCGAGCTTTTCCCCCGCACCTATTCTCTCATCTTAAAGAAAAACGGTTATCTTGATTGGCACGAGAACGCGGCCGTGCTCCCTTCCTTCGTTACCGAATTTAAATATGCGGTCCTCGTGCCGAGCGCGCCCACCGCAATCGCCACCGGCACGGTAAAAGATTTTTTTGTTGCTTCGGGCGAAACTGTTACGCAGACACCGGACGGTGCGATCCAGTGGCGCGGGAAAACGGTAGCGCGCGGAAATATTATAAGCGAGAGCACGGATCTCAAAACGATGCTTTTGCAAAACGCTACGACCGGAGTGGCATCACTTTATAATTTCAACACGCAAATTTCAACGATACTCCCCACCGTCTTTTGGAAAAACAATGCAACGATCGATCCCTATGACGACACGGACGCCATCGCAACGAACGGCCAAACTTTTTTCCTTTTTGATGGCGTGACGGCGACCACCTCCGCGATCGGCCGCGCGGGAAAGGGAGAGCTCTTTGGAACGGCCTCGGCCACCTCCCCCACTTCGATCGCGTGGACCGAATTCAGAAATACTTCCGGCACCACCGCGGTCATCCTCTATGACCGGTTCGCAAAAACTATTTTGGAAAGCTCTTCAACCCTCCCTGGGCAAACCCGCGCGCTCGCATGGATCGCAGGCAACCGCTGGGGCGCCCTGCAAAACGACGGATCGCTCTATATATATGACGCAAACGCCGGGCAATTCAAAAAATTGGCAGATGACGTGCGCATGTTCACCGCCGCAACCGATAGCTCTGCCATTGCAGCGCTTGAAACAAAGAGCATAGAGATATTGCCGCTCACCGACGCCCAAACCTATCACCGCTTCAATCTTCCTGACGTCGCGAACACAACCGAGCTCATGTGGTATCACGACGCGAACCATCTCTTTGTGGTCTCCCCGGGCTCCGTTTCCCTTCTGGACCTTGATGACCTTGGCCTCCGGAACTTCGTCAAGGTCTCGGACACCGCTTTTGGCACAAACCCTATTTACAAACCCGATCAAAATGTTCTCTATCTCATAAATCCCGCCCAAAAACTGACGCAGTTTGACTTCTCCTCATAAAGATGTCGCGACAGTAGAGTTATGCACAGTTGCTTCATAAATTTCTCGCCAAGATCGGTGGTAGAATGTCTTTACGTCGAGATTAACTATTAATTAAATTTTAAACCATGATTTTTGGAAAGCATCATTTTACGGAGCTGCGGAAGCGGGATGGGCGGATCGTACCTTTTGACCAAAACAAGATCACGAGCGCGATCGCAAAGGCGATGAACGTGACCGGCGAAGCGAAAACGCACGAGGATGCGGAGAAAGTTTCTGAACAAGTGGTGGTGGCGCTTGAAAATAAGTTCCCGAAAGAGCACTTGCCGACCATTGAGGAGGTGCAGGACATGGTGGAGACCCAGCTTATCCTTATGGACTATGCAAAAACGGCGAAGGCCTATATTTTGTATCGTGCCGACCGCACTGAGATTCGCGAGAAGAAGCGCGAGATCCCTGAACGCGTAAAAAAGCTTGCCGAAGAGAGTAAAAAATATTTCCAGAACCAACTCGCCGAGTTTGTCTACTACCGCACGTATTCAAAATGGATCCCCGAAGAGGGACGACGCGAAACATGGATAGAAACCGTCGACCGCTACATTGATTTCATGAAAGAAAATCTCGGCGACAAATTGACCGCCGACGAATACGCGGAAGTGCGCGAAGGAATTTTGAAACAGGAAGCGATGCCCTCTATGCGCCTTTTGCAGTTCGCGGGAAAAGCGGCGCGCAAGACGAACGTGGCCGCGTTCAACTGTTCGTTCACGGCGCCGCAAAAGTTAGAGGACTTTGCGGAGATGATGTATATCTCCATGTGCGGCACGGGGGTCGGTTTTTCCGTCGAGAGCCAGTACGTGCAGAAACTCCCGCAGATCAAACGGCAGACCGGAAAGAAAGTGACGCCCTTCGTGATCCCCGACAGCAAAGAAGGATGGTGCGATGCATTGACCCTCGGTTTAAAAACATGGTTTGACGGCAAAGATATTGACTTTGATTTTTCCGAACTGCGTCCCGCAGGTGCGCGATTGGCCACGATGGGCGGCAAGAGCTCGGGACCGGAACCATTGCGGGCGCTCCTCACGTTTGCACGTGTACGGATCCTTTCGCGCCAAGGCCGCCGGCTTTCGAACCTTGATACGCACGATATCTGCTGCAAGATCGGCGAGATCGTGGTTTCGGGCGGTGTGCGCCGCAGCGCCATGATCTCGCTCTCCGACCTTGACGACTCGGAGATGCGGATGGCGAAAGCCGGCCAGTTCTGGATGACCGACCCACAGCGCATGATGGCGAACAATTCAGCGGTTTATATGGAGAAACCGAACTCGGAGCAGTTCCTGGAAGAGTGGGTTTCGCTCGCTAAAAGCCGCACCGGCGAGCGGGGCATGTTCAACCGCGGCGGCATGGTGAAGCAGCTTCCCGAACGCCGGCGGAGATTCCTGAAGGAAGAGATCAATAAAGTCGGCACGAACCCGTGCGGCGAGATCATTCTTCAACCGAAGGAATTCTGCAACCTCTCGGAGATCGTCGCCCGCGCCGCGGACACCGAAGACACGCTCATGAGAAAGATGCGGCTTGCGGCGATCCTTGGCACCTATCAATCAACGCTCACCAACTTCCCCTATCTTTCAAAAGAGTGGAAGCAGAATTGCGACAAAGAACGATTACTCGGCGTTTCGATCACCGGCCAGTGGGATTGCAGCGCGGTGCGCGACGCAGAGATGCTCCGCAAGCTTCGCGACTATGCGTACCAAGTGAATATGGAATACGCGAAGCGGTTCGGCATCACTCCCTCTATGGCCATCACGTGCGTGAAGCCCTCGGGCAATCTTTCGCAGACCGTGGACTCTTCTTCAGGTCTCCACCCGCGCCACGCGAAATATTATATCCGCCGCGTGCGCATCGCAACGACCGACGCCCTCTTCCAGTTAATGAAAGACCAGAAGATCCCTTACTTCCCTGAAGTCGGTCAGTCGCTTTCTTCCGCGAATACGTATGTGGTTGAGTTCCCGGTGAAGGCGCCCGAAGGCGCGGTCGTGAAGAATGACCTCACGGCGCTTGACCAGCTTGATTATTGGAGGACGGTGAAAGCGAACTACACCGAGCACAATCCTTCCGTCACGATCTCCGTGGGCGACGACGAATGGATCGCCGTTGCGGATTGGGTCTACAAGAACTGGGATTTGATCGGCGGCTTGTCGTTCCTCCCCCGCGAAGACCACGCCTATCTCTTGGCGCCCTATGAAGAGATCACGAAAGAGCGCTACGAAGAGCTACTCGCTAAGATGCCGGAAATAGACTTTGCCCAAGTGTTGCTCTATGAAAAGACGGATACGACGGACGTTAAGAAAGAACTCGCCTGCGTGGGCGGCGTGTGTGAGATCGAAGACGTGCCGAAAGAAGCAGGCGCAAAGGCGTAGCGTAGCGCAAAATAAAAAGCCTTGCGTGGGACAAGCCACAACGCAAGGCGTACGAACTGAAACCGTTCAACTTCAACCGGCGAGGCGCCGCACCGAGCGGTCGCGGTCCCACACCATGTGCAGATCCAACTGCGCGAGCCGTTTGATCTCCCTTGCCGCGCTGGTTCGATACGGCAGGGTATCCGGCGTTTGGCGCTCGCAGCCAAGATAGCTGCGGAAGTGTCGGATCGCCCGCTTCCATTCCCGCATCGAGACCAAGAGGAGGGCGAGATTGTAGTGGGCGTCCGCGTAGCTCGGGGAAAGATTGATCGCCGCCAGATAATGCAGTGACGCTTCTTCCTGGTCGGCCGGACAACCGTCCACGTCCAACACCGTGGCGAGGTCATAGTGAGCCAAGGCATACCCCGGATCAAATTCCAACGCCCGGCGATACCACACTTCGGCACCCTTTCTCTTGTTCAACCCCTGAAGGATCGTGCCGATATTGACCATTACTTCGGCGTTCCCGGGATTGAGCGTGAGCGAGCGCCGAAAGCACCGCAACGCTTCCCGGTGACTCCCCGCCTCCATCATCTCGACCGCAGAGTGGAAAGAGACATCCGCACTCTGCTCCCGCATCATTGAGACAAAACTGTGCGCGGGCGGACAGCGAAACTCAAGTAGGCTTCCCATGAGGACTTACTCCCTTCTATAACCAGTATACCATTTCATGTTTCATCACCCCTTTCCACCGGGAGAGGCCGACGAGGAAGACACGATATATCCATTCTGATCCACAAGGACGGCTTTATCGTCGCCAGGGAAATTGTCTTCATTTCCGGAATCATCGCCCAGGTTTGATTCTATAAAGTACAACTGCTCCCCAGATTGCACGGTGTAGGTTTGGGTTTGATATTCTGGATTTGTGGCATTCAACGTGAATTGCATTGAACCGTCGGGGTTTGTTGAGGTTTGCACATTAAAACCGCTCAATGCCTTTTTCGTGTTTGCGCTCCACGTGCCGGAAGAAATGAGATAGGCGTTCGCTGCATAGGGAGAACCCGCAAAAAGCTGACCGGTGTTCTTGGTGCTACTCGCCCCCGCCACGGTGCCATCGAGCGAGCTCGATGCGGCGCTTGAACCTAAAGGAACAATAGACGACGAGCCCATATAGCTCGTCCAATAGACAACGCCGCCGATCACGACCACTACAATAATGACCACGAGGGTGATAATGGAACTTTTAGACATCTTTATATTATAAAAGCGCCTTTATGAGGTCTGTGTGAAGAACGTGTGAAACGGTCGCCGGCGCTATTGCCGCGTTATGGCGTTCCCCAAAAGTACGTAGCGATCACCATTCAGCACGACAACCCCCGCCGTAATAGAATGTGTTGCAATATTTAGGCTGGTTCCTAATGAAATATCAGCAATATTAAACATGATGCCACCCTGATTCAGCATTGCCGCCAAGAAATAATTCGCCGCGCCATTTGAAGAAGGCCGGTTCACGACAACTGCGGCGTCGTCCACGCCGTCGTTGTTCAGATCGCCGAACGAAACGTCTTCTTGAACGAGCTGCACCGTTGTGCCAAGCCGCGTCCAGTGCCCCACCGCATCAATATAGGGCGCGCTCATGAGCTCGCTCGTATTTGGCCAGATGCCCGTATTCTCTGGCACCGAAAAGCTGATCGGGGCCGCGGCCTGCGTGACCGCCTGCACGGCGTGGCTGCCAAAATTCACCGCCTGCTGTTTAAAAGCAGTCGTAGCCGTCGGACCCTGCGCGATCGTGAGCACGGACGCCGCGGCCTGCAAAAGCGCTAGCAAAGCAGTAATATTCATGTACGTATCTTACCATAAATTGTTACAATGAGAGAACAAGCATGATCATCACCCCCGAGGAACGCGAGAAGGAACGGGCGCTCTTTGATGCTGAGCGAAAGCGGGTGCCGGAACTTTTTCTGCGCCC
>CAZNYI010000021.1:0-3593 GCA_964577245.1 uncultured Candidatus Saccharibacteria bacterium | reverse complement strand
AATTTTTTCCTTAAAAATATCCGGCGCGGCAAAGGCGTGGTGGCAAATGGCGACTTAAAAGGAAATCGATTCACGATCACTGTGCGGCTTGCTGCACCGCTTTCGCAAGCCGACCAAAAGGACATCCAAGAAAAACTGGAAGTCGCAAAAACAGAAGGGTTTTGGAATTTTTTCTATACCCAGCGTTTTGGCACGCCGCGACTCATCAGCCACCGCCTCGGCCGGCTCCTCCTTAAAGGACAATACGACGAAGTGGTGCGAATGTTCTGCACGTATACCGGCCCCCGGGAATTGCCATATTTTAAAGCGATCCGCGAAGAGGTCGCCGCACAATGGGGCAACTGGACCGCGATCAAAGAAATTTTTGACCGGTTCCCCTATCACTTCGGAAGTGAACGGACATTTATTCATTATCTCAGAGAGCACCCAGGCGATTTCCACGGAGCGCTCATGGAACTTCCCGACCAGATACGCCTGTGGTTCTATGCCTACGACAGCTATCTCTTTAATCGCAAGCTTTCGGACAGCATCAAAACCGGTTCGGTGCCGCTGCGCCTCCCCTTCCTCACCTCGTTCAATCCGGCCGATTGGGAACCATATGCCGAATTCCTGCGGGAGGACGGCGTGCGCATGCCAAGCCGTTCCTACCGCGACTTCCCGTTCGTGCGCGTGGAGTCCCGCTCTTGCATCACACTCCAACCGATAGAGATCCACAACGTTACGATCCAAGACCGCGTGGCCGTTTTTTCCTTTTCGCTTCCAAAAGGATCGTATGCCACCAGCTTTCTGATGGGATTTTTCATGTTGGCCTCTGGCCTGCCCATTGTGCCTGGTATTTCGATGGAGCAGGTGGACGCAAAAGCAATTCTCGGCACCGGCACGCTCGCATCCGTACTTGAACGATTCAAAACCGTCCTTGCGCAACGGCAGGCGGATTTGGAGGGAAGTATTGGGGAGGAATAGCGCGTGAGAAAGAAAAAGACCGGGCCATATGGCTCCGGTCTCGAATGACCCGAAGGTCGAATACTACAGTACCATAGGTACTACTCGGCGGCGGCGAGCGCGGGAACAGATTCCTCTACGGGGATCGCGTCCCATTCGCCGTCTTTGAACACGAGGGTGTGCTGCGGCTTAGCGGCATCATCCCGCTTACCGCAGTTCACGGTGTGCGGCACCGTACCGTCGGCCTTCCGTTCGTTGGCCCAGACGTCCACCTGGTTAAAGGTGGTCGCTATGAGCCTGGCGAATAGCTTACCCGGAAAGTTCTGAGCGGGCGGCTTCGTCCCGACAGGAGAGTACTCTACCACCAACCGCACGGGCGGCTTGTGGGGACGTTTAAGAAGATGCACATCGGTAATGACGAACCCGGCGGCAGACATTTCCCGATCGAGACCTTCAACGCTCACGCTGAGATCCTTGAGTCCGCCGGGGCCGAACACTGGACAGCCGGTATCATTGTCTTCCGGCACGCCGCTGTTGCGTCCGACGCCGTCGCGGATCGCGACCGAATTTCTCCCGAGGTGCTGAGCGGTTTCAGCGCGCCGTTGCCCCAATTGTTCCGCTCGCTCCCACGAACGGACTACAACCCGAACTCCGGCGGCGCGAAACGCAGCTTCCCATCGATCGTTCACGTTCACTTTGAAAAGAACAACGTTCGGCTGTGGCGCCTTCGCCCACACGCCTCCGTTTCGATGGCTGTCGCACTTGCCGAATTCCTTCCGGCAACGTGCAACTCCATCCTTCACCGCGCTCAGACACGCGTAAAAACCTTTGTAAATGGCCACTTGGGGCTCCTTCGCCTTTCGGCAACTGAAATCGAACTTCCTATATTATAGCAAATACAATAAAAATGTCAAGCTCTGCGTGGTGCGGCGCGGAAGGCTTGTTTTTGCTGCCTTTTTAGCTATCCCGCGGCGGCGCAATATTGACTGCGTCCCGACTCCGCCCTAAAGTTTTAGTAGTAGGAGGCACGCACCATGGTAGCAGTATTCCTGTTTTGCGGCCTCGCGTTAGCGGTGGCCGTCCTCGCCATTTACGGTAAGATCGCACGCGATCGTGCTTTCCTCGCCGAGGCAATGGCCGCGCGCTGCGACTCCAGCATTCTGACGTTCCTCGCCGACGACCTTGGAACGGCAGCAAAGGTGGAACTGGTGGCAGCCATGAGACCCGATCAGGAACTCCATATTGCGGAGAATCGGGATTGTTCGACAAAGGACCCTCCGATCACTCGCTACGTGGTGGAGGTTCGAATGGCAAATGACGTTGCACTGGTTCGCTTGTCGTTCGACTGGTATATAACGAGCTTTCGCCGCGTCATGGTTGAAACATTGACCGAGAGCGGCAGCTACACGCAAAGCTCTTATGGCTTGTACCAGCTCGCGCAGCCCCACCCCGCCGTAGAGCAAGCCGTGGAGGCTATACGGGCCTATGGCGCCACGGGTGCGGGCGTGGTCACAGCCCCTTCGACGACCCCAGCCGTCCCACCAGCGCAACTGACCGTTCTACAGTAAGCCCCGCTCGCGAGCAATCGCAGCCGGGCTTTTCACTTTTATACGCCCCAACAAAAAAGCCCCGGCGCGGGCCGGAACTTTTTGATCTCACTCTTCAACCGTTCGCTTTCGAGCTTAGAACCCGAAAAGATGCTTGAAGAAACTACCGATCATGCCGAAGAAACCGCCACCTGCTGCGCCGCCGCCCATCGGCGTTCCGCCGGTCGTCGTGCTCTTGATCCCCTGGTCAATGACCGACGAGGCAGTTACTGACGTGCCATTCACGGTGCCTTGCACCACCACGGCGTCGCCCGTTGCCACAGCAGAGAGCGTTGTGGTTGTTCCGTTCTTCACGATCTTGGCGTTTGAAACGTCGATCGTGTACGTGACATTACTTGCATTCGTCACGGTAAGCGCAGAACCGCTTATTGCCGTGATGTTACCGGCAATGACCGGCTCGCCGTTACCCTGGATCGGCAGCGTGCGCGGCGTGCCAGAAGCAGTTGACGATGCCCACTGCTGCCCGCGACCCATGCCTTTACCCGGCATTGGCACTACCCCGTCACGGATCATAGTTGCCGTCACGTTGGCACCACTCACCGTCCCCTGCACCATCACGGTGTCGCCCGTCGCGATACTCGCAACCGTTGAGCTCGCGCCGTTCTTTACGACCGCCGCATTGCTCGCGTCAACCGTATAGGTGACAGCAGAGCTTGATGCATTCGGGCGCATCCTCATTTTACTGGTCACCGTAAGCGTTGTGCCGTTCACGGCAGTTACCGTGCCGAAAACGCCGGGCGCAGCGTGCGTCCCGCTACCACCGCCCCAACCACCGCGGCCGCCGGGCATGCCCGCCGGCTGCGCCTGCGCAAATGCCGTAAGCCCAACCGCCAGGCTTGCAACCATAACCAATCCCGCCCCCAACATCCACGGAAGATATTTATTTTTGTTCATGAATTTTTTATTAGTTTATTTTGACGAGGACTTATTACGACTGCGCCGCGCCATATAACATGTACGCGCACAGAGCACAAAAAGGTTCACGTCCCGCGCAAACTACGCTTTTTTCAGATAAAACAGATACTCTTTATTTTTTCCCTTCCC
>CAZNYI010000020.1:0-13465 GCA_964577245.1 uncultured Candidatus Saccharibacteria bacterium | reverse complement strand
AGTGGCGAACCCGCTGAATTTACCCGAATAAATATTTCCGTTACGGTTTCAATGTCGAGGTCTTCCGCCAACTCGATAATTCCGACATGATTGTTGATGACTTTACGAAGCTTTTCCAGGACTCGGGAGACTCTTTTACGGTCGGCAGTAGTATTGCGATCGCAATAAATGTCGGTAAGCTCGCTAATGCTCGCGTCGGGGTGAAAGACGGCAGCAACGTCAGGAAGCCACGCGGAATCCTTGGCGATGGCGGGGTTTGTCACCTCAAAGCGCTCTTCAAGTGGGTGAAAGGCAATGCGGATGCGAACCGTCTCATAGTCCTTAGTTAAGACCTCGCGACCGAGAAGTGCTGCCATGAGAGCAGTGACGCGTTGTTGCCCGTCAATCAATATCCGCTTGCCAGCGGATTGTGTGCCGTCTTTGAGCCGCACAGTGGGGTTTCGCCAAGCGATAAGATACCCAACCGGGTAGCCTTGGTATAGGGAGTCCAATAGGTTGCGCACTTTGGTCGCTTCCCACACGAAAGGGCGCTGAATTTCTGGAATAGCAATCTCTCCCGATTTCACCCAAGTCAATAGGGTTTCAATCGGGTGAGGCGTAACGGAGTAGCGCTGGGTGGACATAAAGAATAAATAAATCGTTTAGGTAGCAGACTGTGGCGGGAAGAGAATCGCCTCAAGCTGTTTGACTTCTGAAATTGCCGCACGCACTTCTGGTTCAAGAAGTGGATTGGCCGAATCATCATGGCTACCTGGATTAAGCACAACCCGTCGGTAACGCTCGATTGTCTGCTTCTGCGCCTGGCCAATTATCAACTGTGTTGGACTCCGGGGATCAGAAAACCCGCAAAGTCCTGTCCAAAGGTCATTTGTCTCAAGTTTCTTTGAGTATCGGACAGCAACATGGTTTTCATGGCAGAATTTTTTTAGTATGCGCTCCATCTCTTTACGAAGATTATTTGCCGCCGAGCCGTAATCCCCTCCTTCGAGGAATGCCTCTGCTTTTGCCATGTAGCTTGAGTTCAAGGCTACCACTGGTAGATCGTAGCCATTGCTCCGGCCACAAGTAATTTCGAGCTTTGACCAAGGGCCGCCTTTTGTCTCTTCATGCATGGATTCAAACCAAGCACGGTCATAGGTTGTAAAGAGAATTTGGAAGGCTGAAAAGTGCCTTTTCAAAATGTCAATAACCGGGAAGCGATTGACCATGTCGAGCCCGATCAAAACGTCGTCTAGTAAGAGAAGCCGGAGTTTGCTTGGCGGTAATTGAAGCAGTGCTCCAAAATATATTGAAAGCGCAATCGCCGACAGTTTTGCCTCATTGAGAAAATCCTGATGCCTTCCAATGTCGCGACCGCAGTAAGTCGCCTTTAACACCAACTCATCGCCCGAAATCCTCTTTGGGCCTGTTTGATAGCCTAGCTGCACTGGGGTCATCTCGATCTGTATAGGATAGTTAAACCCAGCAAGGACTTCGCGTGCCTTCGCTTGCAGGCCATTTATCGTCGTAGTCCAACCAGCGTTAAAATCTGCGATCAAAGCATCAAGCTTTTGCTTTCTCCTCCATCCAAGTCGCCCATTAAGAAGCTCCTTGATTTGCTTCCAATCCGGGCCAAAAGGACGATTGTTGGCAGGATTTGGTATTTCCGCCAAAAAACCTTCCACCAGTAAATGGAAAAGGTTTACTGAATCCTGTCCGTGATAAAGAAAGTAAGTTCGCAGCAAAGCGCGATAATCCAGGAAACCGCGAGTCTTGGCAGCCTCACGCACTACTTTCTTACCGACAGGATTAGCCGTAGCTGACCATTCATAAATGCCCGCTTCAGGGTCGGCTGTAGCAGCAGTTGGATCGTCGAGATGGAGTTTGACGTAGCCATCGTCAGTGGTGACAAAGATATTCTGGTGGGGCCGAAAATCGGGGCTCCCTTGCGTTGTAGCCAGGAAACGATCAAGCGCCTGAATAAGTGAGGACTTACCACTTCCATTCTCTCCATAGACAAGCAAATTATGTCCGGCCCGGTGAAGGTCGAAAACGTAGTGCCCCTTGAAGGCCCGAAAGTCTTTTAGCTCAATCTTTGTAATTCTCACGGGACTTGCTTTCGATGACTTGAATTGTCTCGCATGAGTCGAGAAAGAAAAGTGCCTTGCGCACCGGATGATCCGCAGCAAAAAGAAGGTCGAAAAACACCAGCACAGGGTCAAGGGCCGAACCCGAATTGCCCACTAACTTTGGAAATGCTTCTTTCCGCAGCAAGGCATGTAAGGACTGCCCTTTCCCAGTAAATTCCTCGGGAAAATAAAGCTCATAAATCAAAGCGTCTATAAGTTGCTCGAAAAATGCGCCCGCCATACGCAAACGCGGAACACTAGCTGTTGACTTGGCGGAAGCTGCCCGAAGTCGAAGAACATAATCCACAAGCATCTCTACCGGTTTTTGCTGGTCGGAAGTTGAGTCAGGTATGGGAAATGGGCGCAGATACTCAGTTTTGAAGCGCAGATAGCCGCCTCGTAGAGTTGTGCCAGTAACAGAAAGAAAATACCAGAGGACTTTAGAGTTAAGAAGCCCAAGTAAAAAGCTAAGCGACGCTGGATATGACTCATTGAAGACAAAACTGTAAAGTGTAGTTGTATGGTAAAGCTTGCCTGTAGAGTCTATTATCATCTCCGGGCGTCCACAAATATCGGGCGTCATAAGTTTTCTGATTTCAAATTCCGCAAGATTCTGCGGACGACTGAAGCAATGCCACTGATCCGCAAAGCGGCCGTCCTCTCGTGATTCAAGCGCCTGCTTGTTTTTAAGAAAGTAACGCCAAGCCAAGGGAAAACTTTTCTTCATTTCCCCAGGGGTATATAGGCGCGGCTTATCGCCACTAATATCGTATGGGAAAAGAACTATATTTCCAGCGTCGATAGGCTCATAGCGATGAACGTCCTTCCCCATTAAAAACGGCTTCGCAAGACCACGTTCAATTTCAACCTCTTCGTCTAATTGCTTTGAATAGCATCGTAGAGTTTCTTTGCCAGAGGAACGAACGGACAAAACAAAGATTTTATCTGCTCCAGTCGGAATGCCTTGGAATATTTTGCGCGTGATTTTTCCAAGCGTTGTTTTATGCTGTAAGAGCCTATCGAAAACTTGGCCACTCGCACCGATTGAAAAATCCCAATTGGTCGAAGTTGGAACAGGAAACCTTTGGAATGCGTAGTCTTCGTATGGTTCGCGCTTCCGAACGGCAGAAAACATCTCGTCGGCACGTTCTAAAGTCTTTACCTCAATTAAATCAAAATGCTCGCTAGGCTGCGCCGAAAGGAAGAGGAGGCAGGTGTAGGTTGTTGCCTCTTCAAAAACTTGCTCGGAACCGAAACGAACAATTTGGTTGAGCGCCTTGCGCTCTGTAAGCAATTGGCGAAGGGCAACCCCAAAACCTGCTTGAAAAAACTTATGCGGCACGATGTAAACAAGGCGACCTGTCAGCTTTAGCAGCGAGTATCCTCTCTCAATGAAAAGCGCGTAGAGATCGAAAGAGCCGGTTGCCGAACCAAAGCGTTGTTTATAAAGCGGGACAAAATCTGGTTGAGTTTGCTGCATACCCTGCACTCGGAGATAGGGTGGATTGCCAAAGCAAATATCGAAGCCGCCAGAGATGTTAAACATCCACTCAGGATCGAAGAAGGGAGCCGACGCGTTTTGGTCGTAAGGGTCCCACTTCACTAGCATTTCCGCTGATTCTACAGAGAACCCTGCTTGCTCGCGTAGTAGCAAGCCTAGCTCTTTGCTTTTCTTTCTATCCTCGGCACGGAGCGCCTTCTTTTCCGGCCAGGAGCGAACAGTAACGTGCCGACGGCGAATGTCCTTCAGCTCGGCTTCCAGTTTGTCAAAATCTCCGATACGCAGTGAGAGACCCAGTTGATCGCTTCCGCTTGAGCGTTTGACGGAAATCAGCGAATTAGCAGCGACAAACTTTGTTTCAAGATTAGGTAGCGACAGAATACCGCGATTTTCCTCATTGTCCAACGTCCTTTGATTCACGATTAGCGAGATAAAGAAACGTAGTTTGGTAATCTGCACAGCAATGGGTTGGAGATCAACACCGTAAAGGCAGTTTTCAATCAGGAATAGCTTCCGGCCATAGTCATCATCGTCACGGGCAAACGCTCGTTGGATTGATTCCAAGGCTTCTTGTCGAGTGATTGGGCTGGAAATTGCCTTAGCCGCCTCTTCCTGTTTCTTTCGCCAGAGCCGATTCTTTGGATCAAGTCGTGCTAACACATGGACAAGCTTTAATAACGCTCCCATCGGAAATGCACCGGAACCACAGGCAGGATCAAGCAGTGTGATGGACTGAATGACCTCAACCAGACCGCGTGTCTCGTCAGAAGAAAACGGATTCGGCTTATCAGTGTATGCGAAAAGCAAGCGTAAGTCGCGCTCGACATCTGCGGGTGGACGCGTGCTCGCCAACGCCGATTGTAGATGCGCCAGCAACGACTCATCCACCATGTAATCAACAATTTCGCGCGGAGTGTAGAACGAGCCGGTCTGTTTACGTGCGGTTGTGCCCGTTTCGGGATTGTAGGCGGCGAGTAGATTTTCAAAAACCCGGCCAAGCAATTCCGGGTCGAGCGCAACTTCTTCTTCTATCGGAGTGTTCTCCGCTATGGTAAACTTGAAATCGTGAAGTATCTCGATTAGTCCGCGCACTTTTGCCGCTTGGTAACGATCTTCGCCGTAGTCCTCACTTAAATCCTCATCGTGAGGAACACCAAAGAACAAAAAGTCTGGAACAGTGGGCTGTTTGTCTGAATCATCCGTGAAGCCATCAATACGAACTTCGCGGGTATAGACCGATGCCCCTTGCTCAGCACGATGATCTAGATTTTCGAACAATCCACCATTCAAAAAGGGAATTCCCTCTAGTAAGCGCAGAAATGCAACCTCGTCGGCAATGAAAGCATGATGGTGATAATACGATCCAAGGTGGTCTTCCTTATTGTTGCGGGTGAACCGGCGTGCTCCAGGCTCGTCGCGGTTCATGGGGCGATTCAGGGTGGCGAAGAAAAGATTTTGCAGAACGGCTTTGTAATAAATTGACTCGCGACTTTTCGCCAAGTCTGGCCGATTACGGATCAACTTAGACGCGCTTTGCGCAAGAAATAGTTCTTCTGGCAGCAAGCCTTTCTCTTTCAAAAACCAGCAGAAAATCAAACGAGTTAGAAGGCGGATCACACTCTGCTGTCTATAGGCTTTTTCGTCGGTGAATTCAGGCGGCCTTGGAAACTCAACGTGTCGAATGGCCCAGAAATACCAGTTCGCAATTTGCAGATAAAACCGCTTATTTAGTTCGGAGATAGAGAGCGCCTTTTGCCACGCTTTCTGAAGTTCGACAAAGTTAGAAAAACTGTGTTTCTCGCGTAAAGCGTCGAGTGACAACTCGAATAGTATTTCCTTGTGAGCGCGATGGGGCGCGGCGAGCTTAATATCCTTAATGAGTGTAACCTTCTCAAGAACGTCCCGACCTTCGTCTCGCTTATGTTGGCGGCGCGGGATAATAGCGAGAGTCACCGTTCCCCCGTACCTGAACAGCACAAGTGCTGGCATGGCAAAAAGTTTGTTTATCTCGCGGGTTATACCGGCAAGTGCGGTGCGGCTATAATTGCTCCCGGTCAATTCAACTGCAAAGAACAGGTAGGAGTTTACAACCGCGTCCGAATAGAAGTCTTTGCTCTTTTTACTGCTTGCCCGAATTTCGTCATCAGTGAGTTGAAACAAAAAATCGATGGATTGCCATTCATCGCGCAATGCAACAGCGTCGTTAAGGGTCTTGCCTTGAGCGAAAGTATCGAGGAATTGCCCGATGGTGTTTGGCGTCAGTTTTAACCGCTTTTGGCTGGAATATCCCAGCACTTCAAACAGGTGAAAGGCAGCAGTAGCCAACGGCTGTGTCTCAAATTTCTTGAGCGCAGCTTCGATAGACTTTTTAATGTCCAAATCATTCATGTGGTCTTGATGACGAGCCAGGTTACGAGTTCAAGATCAGTTGTTTCATTCACTTGCGCTTGTTCATTTGGCAGGACAAAACTACGGCCAGTTTGCAGGCCGGAGGCGGCACGTTTGCGAAAAGTAGCAGCGACTGAATTCACTGCCTTTTGCAAAAGAACATCGTAGGCCTTCATGTCCGCGCCGTGGTTAGTCTGTTGATCGAACAGGTTGCAGAGCGGGCCGTAAGGCTCTCCTTTCCCGGAACAGAGGATGCGATAAATATCGAGAATCTGCTTTGGTTGGGCGAAGCCAAAGCGAATATTGCCATCATCGAGCACGTAAACAAGAAAGTGTGGTTGGAGAGGGTTGATGGACTCTGCGGAGGCAGCCTTCGCGATGCCTGCCACATCGGAACCCACGGGCTGGCTTTGTTCCTGCTTGAAGCAAAAGATGACGCCTGGCGCGATGACCTTATATTCCGGGTGGGGAGGAACCACGGTATACAAGCCAAACGGGGCAGCTTCCAGTGCAGCGCGGTTGGCTTCGATGTATTTCAGAAGTTCCAGCCGGAAATCGTCGAGCGTAAACTCACTTAGCGAAACGCTATCGCCAAGGTCTTCGATGTCGAGCACCTCATCCTTTAGGCGAAGAAGTTGCTTGTCGCGATAGCGGAGGTCTTCATGGATTAGCTCCTCGATTTCCTGATTTTGAAGAATGTTGTCCTCAAAAGTTGCGGCGATGTCCACGAGGGCCATCCGGGCCTCGACACGGTTTTTGAGGTTGATGTATTTGTTGAGGTCTTCCGTAGGCCAGAAATTGACGAGTTGCACAGAGTGACTAGCGCTGCCGATACGGTCAATGCGACCAAAGCGTTGGATAATGCGAACGGGGTTCCAATGAATGTCGTAGTTGACGAGATAGTCGCAGTCTTGAAGATTTTGCCCTTCAGAAATACAATCAGTGGCGATAAGCAGATCAATTTCCCCAATTTGAGGCATTGTCGGAATTTTGTTCCGATGTTTGGAGCGCGGAGAAAAGTTCGTCAAAATCTGGTCAAAAGGACGTTCGCCAAAGTTTGTGCGGGTGTCTCCGCCACCACAAACCAAGGCGATGTTGATTCCCTTTTCTTTTGTGGCCCAATCGTGAAGCGACTCATAAAGATAGGTTGCGGTATCTGCGAACGCGGTAAATACGAGAACCTTCTTGTTTGGCTCGCCGAGTTTATTTGTAGTTGGCTCGGAAATTTTAGCGGCAATTAGTTTCTTGAGTTCATGCAGTTTGGCGTCAGTGGCAGGGTTTACATTCCTTGCAGCGTTAAACAAAATGCGGAGTTGATCTTTGTCCTTTTTCAATTCCTTGAGCCAGTCATTCAGACGCAGATGTTGCAGTTTGTATTTAAACTTGCCGCCGACTAGCAACGCCTCTTCCAACTCCTCATCATGGCCGGGATCGTCAAGTTCAAGTTCCAGTTCATCCGTTTCAGGATTTTGGTTTGGCAGTGTTTGAAAATTGCGAATTTTTCGTTCTAAGCTTTCAATCTTTGCGATAGTGCGTTCCATCGTGATCTCAAATGACTTCACTGAACTTTCCAGCCGCTTGAGGAAATTCATTTTCATCATGCCGATCAGGAACTTTTCGCGGTCTGCCTGGGTAAAAGGGTCTTTAGAGGGGGTTTGGTAGAGCGGCTTGAATTCATCGAAAACGTATTTGGAGGGGTTAAAAAGCGACAGCTTGTAGCCCGTGATTTCATCATTGAGTTTATCGTAGGAGAGAAAGTGGCCTCTCAAATCAATTTCAGGGTAGATGGAAATGGGTTTCTTGCGCTCAGGAAAACCGCCAAGCAACGCGATGGTCTCCTTATAGTATTTCTGAATGTGTTTCCGGGATCGAGCTATGGTCAATTCGTCAAGTAACTTGAAAAACGAGGCATTGAGCTTTTCCAAAAGTTCACTGGTTTTGCGTTCCGAAGTGTGCTTGCGTGCCCATTGAGTGAACACCTTCTGTGCGGTAGCCAGCGTTTCTTTGAGGCTGTCAATGCCGAGTGATTCCGAAAAGGCCTCATCCTTCCCTTCCGTCAAGAAATACACTTGATTGCGAAGGTCTTTGAGATCGTTGTTTACGGGAGTTGCGGAAAGTAAAAGGACTTTGCTGCGAACACCGGCTTTGACGATATCATCCATGAGGCGTTGGTAACGACTTTTGCGGATTATGTTTCCCTCGTCATCGCGCTTGCCTGGCGTGTTGTTTCTGAAATTGTGCGATTCGTCTATTACGATTAGGTCGTAATTGCCCCAATTGAGCATTTCAAGATTGATGTCGCCAGAAAGACCCCGGTCACGACTCAGATCAGTGTGTGACAGAACGTCGAAGCGGAAACGGTCTTGAATAAGAGGATTCAGCAGGCTGTTTGCTTTGTAAACCGTCCAGTTTTCGCGTAGCTTTTTTGGGCAAAGCACGAGCACACGCTCATTTTTTAGCTCAAAATATTTGATAACCGCGAGAGCTTCATACGTTTTCCCCAAGCCGACACTATCGGCCAGAATGCAGCCGTTATGTCGAAGGATTTTGTTTATTGCGCCCTTGGCCCCGTCCTTTTGAAATTCAAAGAGCGTTTTCCAAATGTCCGTCTCAAATAGGCTGGTTTGGCCCAATTCGGCGTCAGTCTTGCCAGCGTCGCCAAGAAATTTCTCAAAAATGTGGTAGAGGGTTTTATAGTAAATGAACTCAGGCGTGTTATTCTCGTAGAGCTGCTTTAGGTATTGAAGAACCTCCTGTTTTACATCCTTAACGAGTGCGGGGTTGAGCCAAAGCTCATCAAACCATTGCTTGAGTTCTTGCCTGTCACGATTGCTGTCCACGATCAGATTTAATTCGATATTATTGCCAGCGCTTCCTAGTCCAAGACCACGCACGGTAAAATTAGAACTGCCCAAAATGGCGTCATCTACTCCAGCGGTGGCAACGTGATACATTTTTCCATGAAGCAAATTGGATTGCTTGATCGTTTTGATATCTACCTTCCGTTCAATCCAATCCGCACATTCACGCGCAACGCGCTTTTGTTGAAGCTTGTTGGCTAATTCAAGTCCGGCGGCGTCAATGATAAATGCCTTTTTCTCCGTCTTGTCTGGGTCGAGGCGATTGACAAAGGAAGGTTCGCCAAACAGGAAGTCGAGATGGTCTATTCGGTCGAGGCAGTCCTTGAGGGCATCATAAGCGTAGATTGTAAAGTAGGCTGAAACGACCGAGAGACGCGATCCGTCCTGAACCTTGTTGCGCAGGAAATCCGCGACATTACCACGAGAGTAATTGTCGCGCAGGCCGGAGGTATTGGCGGGGGCGGGCATAACAAGCCATCGAATCTGCTCATCGCAAGGAAAAGAGTCAAAATGAATTCAACCCCGACCCGAAGACCGGGGCGACTGTTTATGCCCCGAGTTTCAATTCCGGGTCCGGTTCATCGGGCGGGGCGAGACAGCCCGGCCCTTCACTTCGGGGTTTGTTTGCATAGCGGTTCACTTCGCGGGCAACCATGTGATCCCCTGAAATAGGCAGGCAGAGCTTTTGCAACACCCCGTCAGGCAAAGGCTCATCACCCAACCAACGAGGCATGTCCGATGGGGTCAAAACCACCGGCATCCGGTCATGCAGCGATGCCACAAATTCGTTTGGGTTCGTTGTCACCATGCTAAAGCTGGGAGGCAGATCGTCAATGCCCGGCTCCCAAATGCCCGCGACGGCAAACGGCTCTTCTTCTTTGAGCATAAAAACGAAGGGGCGACTGACTTTGCCCCGCGTCAATGACTCATAAAAGCCACAGGCCGGGATAAGGCATCGTCGAAACAGCACGGCTTCCCGGAAGCTTTTCAACTCTGTCACCGTTTCCGACCGCGCATTGTGCAGGAGCTTCTTTTTCGGACTATCTCGCATGAAGGAAGGCACCAGCCCAAACATCATCGGCAGAAGGCTCGTTTCTTCACCTTGCCGGGCAAAGACCGGCGCAGTCTCGCTAATGCGGATGTTGTAGCGATCCACCACCCAGGAGGGTTGACGGTATGCGTGGCCTATGGCTTTCGCCACCCTAGACAGCGCCGCCTCGGATTTGTGCAAGGTGTAGTGTGTGCACACAACCCGAGATCATCGGAAAATCTGCAAAACCGCAATCAGGACAATCTAAGGCATGGGCAACTTATCAGGTTTGACAATATAGTGAACGCCCGTTCACTTCCACGTCATGGCCTGTTTTGGGTTTCCGCCCGATGTTCCCGATCTCCCCCGCGAGTTGCCACGGCTAGGCAGTGGCGATTGGGAGCAGCTTTGCCATGAGGTGTTTACGTCCTATTGCCGCTATCCCGACCGCTACCGGGGCGCACGCATGTTTGTGGTTCATCCCCACGATAGCGAATCTTTGGCAATTGTGGCGATGGTTGAGCGCGGCGAATTTGTGAGCGACAACTTAGAGTGCCCGCGCGTGGCAACGGTTCTCTACCGGGGCCGAACTTTTACGTTACTTGAGCGCCCGCAACCCTTACGACCCCACTGGCCAGGTTTTGAATAAAATCACACACCCGACTTTGTTGCCAAAGCTTGCAGAACATTTGCAATGAAGTTTGAGCGATTGCGATTTTCGGAATCGGCCATTGAATCAATCTTGCTGACAAGCCCCTCTGGGAGGCTGATGGAGATTTGCGTCACGCCTTTGGCACGCGCACCCGGACGATGTTTTGATTTTTTTGCCATAGGACACGTCATCGTGCGAATCCACAAAACGATAGCAAATCCAATTTTTACGCGTGTCCTAAAGTCATGCTACACTTATGGAATGAATTTTCTGTCCATCCACGAAATCTCCGTAGAGTTTGACATCCCCTCTCGCGTTGTCCGCTATCGCTTCCATCAGTTGCGCCTCGCCAAAAAACTTGTCGAGAGCACTGATTTTCTTCGCGAGAATTTTGTTGATGACCAGCATTTCGTTTGGAAAATCAATCCGATTAGCTTCATGCGGGAAACCGGCTTGAAGCCGGTTACCAAAGTTGAGACACCTGTTAACGAGCTTGATAACAAAGCGCCGCCCGGTGGTAACAAAGTGGTTAACCAACCGGCCCCGCTTGTTGACCAACCGCTCCCAAGTGGTAACAAAGTCGGTAGCCAAACAGAAAGCAAAACCGAGTCGCCGCCAACCGCGCCATCGCTTGAGCGAGAAATGCTGGATTTTTTGAAGGGCCAGATAACAGTCAAAGACGGACAAATTGCAGACCTCACCGACCACAGCAAAAAAGTAAACGACCTAAACCTAAAGCTCGTTGCCCAGGCCGTTCAACAAGCGGAAGAAATTCAAACCTTGTTGCGATTGACCGGAGGAAAATCGGAACCCGACGAAGTGGTTGCCAAAGAAGGCGAAGTTTTGTCAACAAACGGCAGCAAAGTTGATAACAAAACTGGCGCAGTTCGTTACCAAGCTGGTAACGACACTGTTACCAAAACCACCGCCCCGGATGAAAATGTTGCCACACACTCGACAAGCAACCAACCGGAACAGGGAAGTCGGCTCGCGGCATAGCCGAGAGCTATCCCCATTTTCGGAATTTTGGAAACGCTTGATCTTGAGCTAAGATGAAGGACATGGAAAAACACGACCGCGATTTCAAAGGTGTCTGGATACCCAAAGACATTTGGCTTTCAGAAAATCTTTCCCTCATGGAGAAAGTTTTGTTTGTTGAAATTCACAGCCTCGACAACGAGCGCGGTTGCTTCGCGAGCAACGATTATTTCGGCAGATTTTTCGGCGTGAGCGGACGCCAAATCAGAACTTATATCGGAACTCTAAAAGAAAAGGGATTCATCACCATGACTATTCGCGACCGGAATCTGCGGGTGATCCGCACAGCGGGCCGCTTCCGTCGCGTCTCAAAAATGGAAATGCAAGATTTGCAAAAGAAGAAGGCTGACTTGATTCAAAAAATCTCGGGCCGGTAGGGAAGGGGTAGGAAGAAAACTTCCCACCAGGTAGGAAGCCACGGAGGTAGGAAGAAAACTTCCCAGGGGGTAGGAAGTAACTTTCCCACCACCCAGGAAGAAAGCTTCCACAGAATAATCTAAATGAATAATACATTGAATAATCTTCCGAACTCTTAAAGGACAGGCGGAAAACGGAATCGCGGCGCGAACAAAACCGAGTGGTTTTTTGACGTGCGATTGCACGATCTTTCACAACAACGTCGCGAAAGGTAGATTGTGCGACACCGGCCACCTCGTCTCCCATCTCCAGAATCATCCTTACTGTGGGGCCTGCTTTTTGAGCCTGCATTCTGCGAGATGGAGCAAATCTTCTTCGGTTTCGTATGCTCGAAGCATCGCAGTAAGTATGCCGAGCCTGTAGGTGACGCCATTACTCATCAGACGCCAATTGCTATCGGCCAAAGCGTTTTTTATAATTCGCTCAATATCTTTTATGCCCTTCACGTCTGTCCGCTCCGATTTGCCGTCATGGACAATCAATGGCACCGAAAAAATCTTGCCTGTGTTAGGGTTATCAAATCGGAACTTAATAAACCCCACTGCCTCAAGACGTGGAGCAAGTAATTTTTCGAGGTCTGCAATTGTAAGTCTCTTGAATTGAGCTGCCACATCGTAAAGCTCCTGTCTTTTGTCCCGCTCTTCCCGTTCTTTTGATAACCTAATTGTACGCTCATGGTGGAATTGTTCTCTAGACCTTATTTCGGCCTCTTTATCCGTAAGACAGAAGCGCTCACGATCCTTCGCATAGTCTAAGTCTGGCTTCATATCTGGCTCCGTTATGTTCAGTTCGGCAGCAGCAGTGGGGCTAGTTATTCTTTTCTTGTATTCCTCACCGTCACTAAAGAAAGCTCTGTGTGGCAAGCAACCTTTTGGACAACGAAAGGTGAACAGCACCCTCACTTTGGCCTCCTCACCCCAGTCATGGATCAGCTTGTCTTTTAGCTCGGTTATGATTCCGCATTGCAAGCACCTGATTTTTTCAGGTGTAACGGCATTCTCAAGTAACTGATCTTTCCATTGATCAACCCGCATCCATTCATCAATGGTCTTTTTCTTGTTCTCATACCACTGAAGCGTCGCATACAAGAGGTCGAAGTAGATCCCAATGTTGCTTAAAAGTATTCTAGCTTCTTTCCCTAGGGAATCGTTTTCTTGTATTTTCGTATAGACACTTTCCCGCTGCCGACAGTCCTCCACTGTGAGACGGTCATATCGGTCTATATATTCCAACTTTGACTTGAGGTGCTTTATCATCGGGCAAACGCACTCGCTTGAGATTATAAAGGACATCAAATGGTACTTACTACATATTGCCATGTCAATTTCTTGACGCCACAAACGGGGCTACAAACATGGTTTGTAGGGGCTATCGCCCGCCGAGCAACGGATTTAGGCCAACTGGCCTGGATTACTGGTTCCCCACGTTGGTCGGGTCTGCGCCCGACTTCGTGTGTTTTCCTACGGCTAT
>CAZNYI010000019.1:0-13563 GCA_964577245.1 uncultured Candidatus Saccharibacteria bacterium | reverse complement strand
GAATTCAACCAAGGAATCAACAGTTTGAACGCCGAGATAAGCCAGATGGTCGCCACGAATCCTTCGTTTGTATCATCGCTCCAATCCCAAATGCAGCCATTGTATCAAGCGTATAACAACAACCTTGCGGCGATCGGGTGCGGGAGCGGTGGGACGGGGGTAGGAACAGGAACAGGAACAGGAACGGGAACGGGAACGCCGCCGTTCACGACGCCGCCGGGAGCGACGAACGTGAACATGCTTGGCAACACCACGCCGACCACGTATCTTAATTCCCTTTTAAATTCTTTAGAGGCGAACGGATATCAATATACCAAAGAAACTTCCCCTGATGGCGAGATTATTGGTGTGGCAGGAAAAAATGGACAGCCAATCCTTCATTTCGCACTAGGAGATAATCAGAACGTCGTTGGAGCTTCTAGCACCGATGGTTCCTCCGGTACCGCTTGCCCCGTGCAAGCAGTGAATAATTCGCACCTCGGGGTCGCTGTTCCAACGTGGGTAGCGCCGGACGGTATTGTTCCGCATATATCCAGCGATTTCAACATTGTAGTTGACCCCGCTGCGCTTACCGATCCCGACGTTGCCAAGTTTACTGGCACGAACCAGCAACAAACTCAAAACGGCATTATTCAAGATATAAATAAAGGATATGCTCCCTATGTTGACGCAGGGGTGGGGCTCCCGCAGCCAACCGACGATGCAAACGCCAATGCGACCGTTATTATTTCCTTCGCGCACCTGGGGGATCCAAATATCGGCGCTCAAACCATGGTTCTTTTGCCTTCGGGAGGACTTTCGTATGAGTATGTTCCTTCACAATCAACCGATCTCATTCTCAACGCGCTCAATAGTGGCAAGCAAGTTGCCGTCGTGACGTTCAACTTGGACGATGACTTTCTAAGTCATGGATTGTGCGTCATTGAGCACGAAATGGGGCACACGCTTGGCGCGGGCGAGGATTACGACAATCCAAATTCGCCCATGAGGAATATGAGTCATTGCAACCCGGAGACGATCCCTCTTTCGACCGATTTTGCCAAGCACCTTAAAAGTATCCAGCAGGCGAGTAGCACGCTTGTCAGTCTTGTTTTGCAAAAATCATGCGGCACCGGTTACGTCACCACGTCATCAAAAAAACCCTACTCGCCGGTGCCGGTAAATCAAAAAGTGCCGTTTGTTACGATCAACCAGATTCCGGGCAGCAACCAATGGGAACTATCGGGAAGTTGCACGGACGACCAGCTTGCGAATGGAGCAATAAACTGGCCCAGCCATCCAGCCGGTTGCTATCTCCCGGCAACGGGAGATGCCTCGGCGCAGTTGTTGTCGCCCTCTCTTTGCACGAACGCCCAGTCCCAAAACGGCGCGACCTATATGTCGAGCGGTTGTTACCAACCCGGGACAAGTGCTAATTCCAGCATCTCATTTTCCAGTACTAGTTATGACCAAGTGGTTGTGGCACCGGGAACATGTATGGATGCTTACGGGCAGACGTATGAATGCGCATCGACCAATTGCGGTGACGTTGGACAGCCTTCTTGCCCTGACATTTTTCCAACGGGGACCTGCTTGGACGCCAACGGCAACTCCGGGCCCTGTCCAGTATTTACCCAGTTCTGTTCGACGAATCCAACCAACCCCGATTGCGCAACGTACTGTGCCGCAAATCCGAAAGACAGCAGCGCTTGCTCGAGCAGTAATGGTAATAACACGACGTCAACTGCTCCAAATAGCAACGATTGTTATATGGACCCAAGTGGTTCTGATTGCGCCGACTATTGCGCAACCTTGACCGATCCTGCTTCCGACTCCGCCTGCTCCAGTGCGGCAGGCGGCATCCCCTCGTGCGACTGCGGCGATCCGGCGGAACCGGTCTGCACGCTGAACGGCGCAACGGTGGCTGCTCCGGCCAACGCTTGCACTTTGGGCGGCAGCAGCGATATCTGCTCAACGGATCCGAGCAACCCGGAGTGCAGCTCGTATTGTTCGGTCAATCCCTCTGACAGCACTTGTACGGGAAAGGGTAGTGGTGTTTGCGGCACTCCCGGACACGAGCCATGCACTATTTCAATCACTCCGATAGTGGTCTGCAAAAACGGCTACGAAGAGAACCTGAATGGCATCTGCCAACCGATCGGGAGCGGATCGTGCGTTGATCCGTTGACCGGTATGAACGTCCCGTGCGGTGCGGGCGGTGGAGGAAGTGGAAGTGGAAGTGGCACTGGCGGTTGTGGCAGTGGTGTGGACGACAGCGAACTTGCGGGTCTCGGTGTTATTTGTAATGGATAACCCATTTATGATCATAAAAAAATATTCAAAATCAGTTTTCGTGTTCGGGGGCGCGGCTATGCTCCTCTTTTCTTTTGCCGTTCCGTTTCTTGTTTCTGCCGCGAGTGTTCCGACTGCCGCTTCTGGTATCACGCTCCAGTTCGGGCAGAAGAACGTTGCGGTCGCCACCTTGCAAAATCTCCTCGTGAAGAAGGGGTATCTTGTGAGCACCAGCGTGACGGGATATTTTGGCCCCATAACGCAGAGCGCGCTCAAAGCATTCCAAAAAGCGAACAACCTTCCTCAGACCGGACTGCTTACTATATCCAGCGGCCACCTTCCCGCTTTTTTTGCGGCGGCAGGTTCTTCCGCGCCGATGGGGCTTGGCACGACGAATGCGCACGTGAAATCACTTCAAGCGTCTCTCGTTGCGGGCGGGTATCTCAAATTGAACGCGACGACGAACTATTTCGGCTCGCTCACGCAGAAGGCCGTCATCAGCTTTCAAAAAGCGCATGGCCTGCCCCAGACCGGCGTGGTTGACGCTACCACCTTCGCGGCGATGAACAAAAAGTAATCCTTCGGCGCTTCCGACGGCATGATAGGTAGTGAACGACGGCCCATGCCGTCGCATCTTGTTTTTCCTCTCTGCCTGTGGTATAAAACGTGGGCAGATTTTGCTCTTTTACAACGATATTTTTTCGGCTCTTTCACAATTTAATACGCTGAAAGGTCGAAAAAAATAATAATAAAAGCATGAAAAGAATGAAAGTGATAGTAAAGTTAGTAACGATCGTCCTTGTGTCAGCTGCTTCCTTGGGGGCCGTCACGGCGTATGCCGCGTCCTCTGTTCCGGTGCCGACAGCGGCGCTTACGGCGAATGGCCAGGCGTCTCTTGTGGTGCCCCCGAACACGAAAGTGGTCTATGACTGGAGTTCGACGAACGGCGTTAGCGCCACGGCGACCCTCCAGGTCTACGATCCCTCAGGGAATGCGGTCACCGAAGATCCGTGCGGGAACCAGTCCGGTGTATTTCCGTATATCACGGGCCTCAATGGCACGACTACGGGGATGACCGCCCGGTGCCAGCTTGATTATCGATACGTGATCACCTTTACGGCGACCAACGCTTCGAATGTTCAGGCATCGGCCCAGGTTACGATCGTGGTGCGGGCAACACAGCCCTGCACGCTTTCCTCGGATGACTTTGAGCAGGGGTTGATCCACGGGAGCATAACGGAGAGTTCGGTCGACATGAACGCCGCGAGCGGCACCGCTTCTTTTGTTCTCACGAACAGAACGCAGTGCACGGTGCCGATCAGTTTGACATCTTATAAGGTGTTCATCGCGCCATATTCTCCCGGTTGGCTTACCACACAGCAGCTGCTTGACGAGGATCCCTCCCTTGCGGTCGCCCCAAGTTCAACGCAGACCTTCACCGTGAAAACGGCGAGCTGCATGACGCAGGTGGACGCATGGTATGGAAAGGCTCTCACGAAGTTCCCCTATGATGGTAACTACGTGTATCCGAACGTGCCGTTCATACTTGTTGGCGTGATGAATGGTGTGAGTACTCTTTGTGGCACGCCGACCTCCACGCCCACCTCGACGATCCCGTCCGCCGATCTTTCGATAGCGAAGATCGCGGATGTAACGTCAACGGTTGAAGGCGGTACGGTGCACTACACGCTCACGGTTTCGGCGCTTGGTCCTGCGACTTCTACGGGAGTTACGGCGACCGATGCCTTCCCGTCATCCAGCCTGACCTTCGTGAACGCAACAGCAACGCTTGGCACCTACGCCAGTTCCACGGGAACGTGGACTATTGGCGATATGGCCTCGGGCACGGCTGCTACGCTCACGATTGCAGCGACTGCTAAGACCGGCACGGCAGGTACGACGATCACGAATGGTGCAACGGTCGGCGAGAATGTTCCCGCGATCGATCCAAACCCGACGAACAACAGTTCCACGGTGGGGATCGTGGTCGTGACGTCAACGCCGGCGCTTGCTCCTACGGTGACGCTTACCGCAAACGGTACGACCTCTATTGTGGTGCCCCCGGCCACAAGCGTGGTCTATAACTGGAGCTCGGCGCACGGGGTTACCTCTACGGCGAACTTCCAGATATATGATCCTTCGGGACATTCCGTTGCCGCAGATCCATGCGGGAACACGGCCGGTATATTCCCGTATATTACGGGCCTCAATGGCTCGACGACGGGAATAACCGCGACGTGCCAGCTTGGATACCGCTACGTAATCACCTTTACGGCGACGAACGCGGCGGGCGTCCACGCATCGGCTTCGGTCACGGTGATCGTGCAAGCGGGCACGCCCGTCAGCACGAGCACGTGCACCATCGCAAGTGATGCCACCAATGTGGTGTATGGCAGCGGTCCGGTCTCGATCAATAGCCCTTACACGGCTTCGTGGTTGAACACCACCGCGCTTGCGAATGGAACGAACGCCGCACTTGTTGCGACTCCGTACCATTCCAATTGGACGGCGTCCATCCCTGGCGCAAGCTGGATATGGGCAACGCCAATGGTTGATAACTCGCTCGTCAATGAGGCGTATACGTTCACAAAGACCTTTGTGGTCAATGGAACGGTGGCCTCGGCGACGCTTGCTATCAATGCCGATAATTCGTACGGCGTGGTGCTGAACGGTACGACCGTTGCATCAAACCCGAACGAAGTGAACTACACCGCTCTCGGCATGGGGCAATTCAATGTTGCTTCTGCGTTGCACAACGGTACGAACACCATTGCGATCACGGTTGCGAACTTTGGAGCTCCAAGCAGCACGCCGGCAGGAAACCCTGCGGGATTGCTCTATAAGCTTGCGATCCAAGGAGCGACCTGTACTCCGGTCACGCCGACGTCTACCCCCACCTCTACGATCCCGTCCGCCGATCTCTCGATAGTGAAGATCGCCGACGTAACGTCGACGGTGGAGGGCGGCACGGTGCACTACACGCTGACGGTAACGGCGCTTGGTCCCGCGACTTCTACGGGAGTCACGGCAACCGATGCCTTCCCGACCGGACTTACGTTCACGAACGCGACGGCTTCCGTCGGTTCGTACGCAAGCACGACCGGCGTGTGGACCATTGGTAATCTCTCTCCGAGCTCCACGGCAACCCTGGCCATTGCGGCCACGGTGAACGCGGGCACTGCGGGCACGACGATCACGAACGGTGCAACGGTCAGCGAGAACGCGTCCACGACCGATCCAAACCTGACGAACAACAGTTCCACGGTAGGGATCGTGGTCGTGACTCCGGTTTGTACGGTGAATTGCGGCGGTGGTGCTACGACGAGCACGATCACAGTAAACGTGACCGGGCTTAACGCGAGCGACACTGCGGCGATCGCGGTGCGGGATGTGACGGCGTCTACGACGCAGTCAACTTCCACCGGGAACGGCACGACCACCTTCGCCCTCAAGACGAATGATGGATATGCCGTGACAGCGACGACGACCGCTCTGAATTACACCCTTGCGACCTCAACCGGTTGCGCGGGAACGCTCGCAACGAACGTGACGTGTAACATAGTGTTCACGCTCACGGCGCCTACGCCGACTTCGTCTGCGGATGTTGCCATTACGAAAACGGTGGATAACGCGAATCCGAACGGCGGTGATACGGTGACCTATACGATTACCGCAACCGACCTCGGCAATGTGACCTCCACGATCGTTAATGTGAGCGATATACTGCCGAACGGTTTGAGCATGGTCTCTGCGACCACGTCGCAGGGCACGCTCACGAACGCCGGCACGCTCGCGTGGAATGTCGGTACGCTTTCGCCGAACGCAACGGCAACCCTCGTCATTGCGACGATGGTTGACGCGCGCGCGGCGGGAACTACGATTACGAACACCGCAACGGTCAGCGAATTAAGTTCGTTGGTTGATAGCCCGGCGAACAATTCATCTTCTGTTTCCATCACGGTCAAAACACCGCCCTGCACTTCAAACTGCGGCGGAGGTGGTGGTGGGGGAGGAGGCGGCGGAGGCGGTGGTGGTGGCAGCTCGTCCTTCATTATCTCGATTGATAATGACGCGGCGTCTACCGCAACCACAAGCGCAACGCTCTCGCTCTACGGAACGGGCGCTTACACCATGACACTCTCTAATACTTCCGACTTTGCAAGCTCCACGTGGGAACCCTATGCGACGACGCATAACTGGGTGCTCCTTCCGGGAGCCGGTGCGAAGACGGTGTATGTGAAGTACCGCGATGCAAGCGGCAATAACATCGGCACCGCGAACGACTCCATCCAGCTTCTGGGCGGACAAGGGCAGGTGCTCGGTGCGGCGACGGGCTGCGGTATGTATCTGACCGATTATATTCATTTGGGGTGGAATAATAATCCAGACCAAGTGAAAAAGCTTGAGACCTTCCTTAACGGGAATTTGGGCTTGGGCCTCCCGGTGGACGGGATATATGATCAGGCGGATTTCAACGCAGTGCAGCAATTCCAGATCAAGTACAATCCACAAGTACTTGCCCCCTGGGTGCCGCTTGGGCTTCCGAGCGCAATGACCCCGACGGGCTTCGTCTATCAGACGACGCGTCGGTGGATCAATATGATTGTGTGTTCGGCGCTCAATCTGCCGATCCCGCAGTTGCAGGTGTATCAGAGTTCGTAACGCTTTCTAGTGTACAAAACGCGCAAACGCTCCGCCCCCCCGGCGGGGCGTTTGTGTTTTCGGGCGGTTTATGATATAATGTGATTATGTTCAAGGATTACCTTGTTCCGCACGAGGGCAATGACCATCGGCCGCACCTTTTGCGGCCCCGCGCGGTGGCCTTCGTAATTCTTTTAGCGTTGGTCGTTGAGGGAGCGTTTCTTTTCAGCTCACCCTCTTTTATTACGCGTTCGCGACTCTTCGGTATCGTTATGGTGAACGCGTTGATAGACGGTACGAATGCCGCGCGGGCAACGGACGGACTTTCCGCGTTACGCGAGAATCCGCTCCTTGATGCGGCGGCGCAGGAGAAGGCGAACGACATGGCAACAAAAAGTTATTTTGCGCACACCAGTCCCACGGGCGTTACGCCGTGGTATTGGTTCTACAATGTTGGATATAATTTTTCTTCGGCCGGCGAAAATCTTGCCGTCAATTTTTCGGACTCGGCGGATGTGACGACCGCATGGCTCAACTCGCCCGAGCACCGCGAAAATATTATGAATGCCGGGTATCGCGAGATCGGCATGGCCACCGCGCAGGGCACGTTTGACGGCCAGCCCGCCATTTATGTGGTGGAGCTTTTTGGAGCGCCAGCAGCGGTGCCCACCACAGTGGCAACCGTGCCTGTCGCACCAGCAAAACCGGCCACTACCCCTGCTACCGCACCGATAGTAAAGACACAAACGCCTGCCACGCCGGCGCCGATAGCAGTAACGGTGGTGCCGACAAGCGACAGTTCGTTCGTAGCGGTAAAAGGTGCCGAGACGCAGGTAAAGCCCTCGCAAGCCGTGCCGGCAGGAACAGGGTCTGCCACGACGTCCCAAGGAATGCCGACGGCTTCGGCGCTCGTGCCGCAGGCAATAATGCCGGCGCAAACGCCAGCGCCCGCACCGTCAACCAACCTTGTGCAACGGGCCTTTGTTGATCCGCGTCACACGATCGATTATTTCTATCTCGCGATCATCCTTTTTTTTGCCGCAGCGCTGCTCGTGAATATTTTTGTAAAGATAAATATCCAGCACCCGCAAGTGATCATGGGCGGTATGCTCGTGGTCTTGATCGCCGGACTCTTTATAGTATTGAACCAGCACTTCGGCGCGGGGAGCGTGATCGTCTTGTAGTTGCGGGTGTGTTTTTTTTGGCATAAGCTAAGGGCATAGCACATGCCTTCCTCCACCACCGAACTTATCAAGGGAAAGCTGGACATCGTTGAATTCCTGCGCGGGTATTTGACGCTCACGCCCGCCGGAAGGAATTTCAAAGCGCTCTGCCCGTTCCATAAAGAAAAATCGCCGTCGTTCATGGTTTCGCCCGACCGGCAGTCGTGGCATTGTTTTGGGTGCGGCATCGGTGGCGATGTTTTCACGTTCACCATGAAGCACGAGAACGTGGAGTTCGGCGAAGCGCTCCGCATGCTCGCGGAAAAAGCCGGCGTGGAATTGCGGCACGAGAACCCGGCGGAATATCGGTTCAGCGGGCTCCTCTATGACCTGAACGATTCCGCAAAGAATTTTTACAAAAAGATGCTGGCGGCCGCGCCGATCGCGAAAGAATATCTTGCGCAGCGCGGGCTCGCGAAGGAAACAATAGAAACGTTTGAACTCGGTTGGGCGCCGAATGAACCGGAAGCGCTCTCTATGTATTTGTTGAACAACGGCGCCGCGCCGCAGGATCTTTTGCAAGCAGGGCTCTCGATAAAAACGGAGCGCGGTTTGATGCTGGACCGCTTCCGCGGCCGCATCATGTTCCCGATCCATAACCATTCTGGCAAAGTGGTGGGCTTCACCGGCCGCATCCTCCCGCAGTTTGACCGCGGCGACATGGGCAAATATGTGAACAGCCCCGAGACGCCCATTTTCCAAAAATCAAAACTGCTCTATGGATTCTGGAAGAGCAAAGAAGGCGTCCGTGAAGCGAAGTCCGCATTCCTCGTGGAGGGCCAGATGGATTTTTTGATGAGCTGGCAGGCGGGGGTGAAGAATGTGATTGCAAGCTCCGGCACGGCGTTGACCGCCGACCATTTGCGTTCGGTACACCGCCTCGCGGAAGAGTTGATATTGAGCTTTGATAACGACGCCGCCGGTTCCGACGCCGCCGAACGCGCGATTGATCTTGCCGAAGCGAACGACTTTACCGTGAAGGTGGCGATCATCAAGGATTTCAAAGACGCGGCGGACGCCGTGCAGGCGGATCCGCAGAATGTGCATCGCACGATCGCCGCCGCCGTTCCCGCACCCATTTTCTATTTTGAAAAATATCTACCAAAGGATCCCGAAGCGGTAAAAAGTCGCGAAGGATTGCGCGACTTGCGCGTGGTGCTTGGGAAGCTGAAGCACATTGCGAGCCCCGTGGAACGGGCGTCGTGGTTCAGCGAGCTTTCTAAGCGCACGGGCATTCCCGAGCGGACGCTTGAAGAAGAGGCGGTGAAGTCGGCGGTGCCTGGCATCCCTGTTGCCACACAAAAAGAAGAAGAGGCCACGCCGAAGCGCGAAGTGCCGCGGCAGGAGCTCATCACAGAAGAGCTCCTCATTGCTGCGCTCGCAAAGAACGACTTTGCACTGCTTGATGACTGTGTGCTATTTTTGAACCCCATCCAAAAAGAAGTGCTGCGATTATTGAAAGCCGGCAAAACAAAAAGCGACGACCCATCGCTCGACGAGACGATCGGGCTCATCATGCTCCGCGCCTCGGCTGACCTGCCGCGCGAAGAAATAACCGCGCTCAAAGCCGAACTCGCAAAGGAATATTATAAAGAGCGCCGGAAGATCCTTACGCAGGCGATAAAGAACGCGGAAGCGCACGGCAACGAAACGGAGCTCAAGGCGGCAGTGGAAGAGCTGCGGAACCTTTCCGCGGCGAGCGGGGGAGGGGGGACAATTGACACGTCTTTCAAATAACTCTATAAAAGAGCAAGGAGGGCTTTGTGATGCGCGAACCGGTTTGTGATAAGTGTGGTAAGCCCGTTCCGCCATGGAACAATGCCGTATTGTTCGCTCAAATCTACGCCGGCGAACCAGAAACTGCTAATTACGACGGAGATGACAGACCCGTGACCATTTATCCCCGTCACCTCTTCCCGGTTCAAGAAGGGGGAGCCGTCATCTGTGAGGGATCTCCTTCACGGGCACAGTATGTCGGTGGGCCACCCGACGAGCGCCCAAGCAGTGACCCGTACTACAAAGACTGCGCGCCGGGGTTCGCAAGGGCATTCGCCAAGCTCAGGACGCAATATCCCGCTCCCGAAGGTGCGTAGAAGAGCACTTCGGGCAATCTTATCCAAGCCGGCAGACATCTGCTGGCTTTTTGTTTTCCTTAAAAAGATTCCCCGCCCTTGCGTAATTGTAAGTAATATTCAATAATGGGGTAATATAGTGGATAGCCTCTCAATGAACTCTTTATGAAAAAGAGGTTAGGAAAGCCGAAAAAGCGCCGTATTACGATGAAAAAAAAGAACCACGCCAAAAAGAGCGGCAAAAAAGCATTGGCCAAAAAAGCTAAAAAAGGAGGTCGGGCGGCAAAGGGGAAGGCGCGCACGGGGGCAAGGGGCAAAGCAAAGGCAAGCGCAAAACCGAAGAAGCCGCTGACCAAACTCGAAAAGAGCTTGAAGGTGCATGCGTCGGAGATAAACGAGCTGATTGAGCGCGGCCGACCGCGCGGCTTTGTGACCGACAACGAGATCCTCTATTACTTCCCCAAGATCGAAGACAGTGTTGAGTTGCTTGATGAGATTTATGACCGCTTGGAAAAAGCGGGCATCAAGGTGATTGAAACATCCGCACTCATCGATTTTTCAAAAGACGAGAACGACAAAAATATTGACGATTCGCTTGCGTTTGAAGGTGATGTGCCGGACGCCGTGCAGATGTACCTGAAGGAGATCGGCCGCACGCCGCTCTTAACCAAAGACGAAGAGCGCGAGCTCGCGAAGCGCGCGGAAAAGGGAGACGAAGATGCACGCCAACGGTTGATGAAGGCGAACTTGCGGCTCGTGGTTTCCATTGCAAAACGCTACGTGAACCGCACGCCGCATTTGAGCATTTTGGACCTCATTCAGGAAGGGAACATCGGCCTTTCGCGCGCCGTGGAGAAATTCGACTACCGCCGCGGATTCAAGTTTTCAACGTATGCCACGTGGTGGATCCGCCAAGCGATCACGCGTGCTCTGGCCGACCAGTCGCGCACGGTGCGCATCCCCGTGCACATGGTGGAGACGATCTCAAAATACACACAGGTGCGCCGCCAGCTCATTCAGGAATTGGGCCGCGACCCGCTCGCGGAAGAGATCGCCGCCGAGATGGGAATAGAAGTGGAAAAAGTGCGCCACATCCAAAAGATTTCGCAAGAAGTGCTTTCCATTGAAACGCCGATCGGCGACGAAGAGGATTCCACGCTTTCCGATTTCATTCCCGACGAGCGCAATGCCACGCCTTCGCAGCTCACGGCGCGCGCCATGCTCCGCGACCTCATCCGCGAAATCATGATCGACCTCTCCGAGCGCGAGCAGCAGATCCTCAAAATGCGGTTCGGGTTGGAAGACGGCGTGAGCCACACGTTAGAAGAAGTGGGGAAGGCATTCGGTGTCACCCGCGAACGCATCCGGCAGATCGAAGCAAAGGCGCTTGAGAAGATTCGCGAGCACGGCAAGAGCGCAGCGCTAGAAGGATTTGAAAGCTTGGCGTAGCTGCAGCGCAAAGTAAGGGTTTTGAAAGCAGCTTGAGATTTACTGCTTTCAAAACCCTTTCTTTGCGCTGCGGCTACGCTTCGATATTGACCAGATAACAGAGAATGTGGTAAATCCTAAATTAGGAGAAATTCAGATGTTTGCTAAATGGCTGAGGTGGTTTGGAGGCGGAGTTGCCACTGCTCTGCTACTTCTCTTTCTCTATGCGAGAATGAGCCAATGGTCGATGGAGACGCCAGCTCTCACCGTGTCGTTTATCGCGATCGCGATCGGGCTGCCCTGCGCACTTCTCTTCGGGGCAGAGAGTTGCTTCGGCAGGGGCAGGTGCCGTCCGTGCGACTGGGCGCCCCGAGGTCATCCACAACCTCCGCTTGTTCGGCGACCTAAAACCGGCGGGTTCTCCACTGGCTACGCGGTTGCCTGCCTTGTCTCAATCATAGGCTGGGGCAACCATATCTTTCGGTGATTCGCAGTTTTACTGCCCGAGCGTGCAACGCATGCGCCCGGGCTTTTCTATTCACAAAGGATATAAGGCGCACAGAGTATATTTTGAAAGCAGTAAATCTCAGCCTTTAGAATTTTTTAATGTTCGGCGAGTATAATGGCTTGCAAAGGTCAAAAAAAGCAAGCTTTCATTTTTTATCCAAATGGCTACAATTGAATGTGTGAAAACCTATAAATTCCAAATTGTTATAGAGAAAGACGAGGAGGGATTTTTTGTTGATTGCCCCGTGCTTCAAGGATGTCACAGTCAAGGGGATACCTATGATGAGGCGGTGGCGAACATAAAAGAAGCGATCGGGGCGTATGTGGAAGACATGTTAGAAAGCAACGAAGAGGTTCCGGAAGCTAAAGAATCCGGCTTGCCCACGGTAGAGGTTACCGTCTAGCAGGATGCCAAAACTTCCTCGGCTTACCGCTCGGGAAGCAATGACCCGCGTCCAAGAGCTCGGGTATTTTTTCGTTCATCAAAAAGGAAGCCACATGGTTTTTAAGAACTGCGAGGGTAGGCGCACGGTCATTCCATTCCATGGATCAAGAACGCTTTCGCTCGGAACAATAAAAGCGATCATGAAAGATATTGGTATCACCGAGTGGTGACGCCTTGCCGTGTCGGTCTAGGTATGATAAATATTTGGGTAGGGAGGAGATGACATGTTTTACCTACGGTGGTTGACGTGCTTCGCGATGGGGGTGGCGCTCGCCCTCCTTTTCGCCTTCGGGTATAAGTGGACGTTGCCGAACCAGTTTCTTGCCGACGTTATCGCGTGCGTGATGATGGTGGGGCTGTTTCTGCCGAGCTTTATCGTCATGGTGGGCACGAATTTCGGCAAGGGCTCGGATTGGCGCGACGGTGGGCGCATCCAGCCCGTGAAGCGGCCACGGATTGGTGGCCTTGTAACGGGGTACTGCGTTGCGGCATCCCTCATCGTTGGGCGATACCTCGGCACTATTGCGCCACGGCATCCGTGAGAGCTGCTATGTTCGTCGGCCCGGCCGCGCTATCTGCGCGCCCGGGCCTTTTCTATTGCGGTAAACCCGATTTTATTCTACTTTTGATATATGGATTCGACAGCAATACGGGCAAAGTTTCTGGAATTTATGAAGGCCCATGGGCATGTTATTGTGCCTTCGGCGCCTTTGGTGCCTGAAAACGATCCGACCACACTTTTTACGGGGAGCGGTATGCAGCCGATGGTGCCATATCTTTTGGGCGAGAATCATCCGGCAGGCACACGCATCGCGGATTCCCAGAAATCGTTCCGCACGGTAGATATCGAAGAGGTGGGCGACAATCGCCACACGACGTTCTTTGAGATGCTTGGCAACTGGTCGCTCGGCGACTATTTCAAGAACGAACAACTGCCGTGGATCTTTGAATTTCTTACGGACGTGATCGGGCTGGA
>CAZNYI010000018.1:0-14269 GCA_964577245.1 uncultured Candidatus Saccharibacteria bacterium | reverse complement strand
CGACGCGAGCGCCGCGTCAATGACCGCCTTGAACTCGTTGTAATTCGTGGGATTCTGGATCTGCTTCAGGTTGATAAAGAAAGTCGGCGTGTGGTCTATCTGCGCCGCGTTGCCGCTTGTGACGTCCGCCTGGACCTTGTTCAATACCCCGCTGGAATTGATATCGGTATCAAACTTGCTTACGTTCAGACCAAGCGAAGTTGCGTAACCGTTGAAATATTGGCTGACCACTGCCGTAGGAACGGCCGACGCCCACTCGCCCTGCTTTTGATATAAGAGATCATGCATCTCCCAGAACTTTCCCTGCAGACCTGCCGCTTCGGCCGCTTGCGAAGAAATGCCCGCGTTCGGGTGGATGGAATAGAGCGGGAAATTCCTGAAGCTGAAAAGGACGCGATCGCCATATGCCGTCACAAGCTGGCTCACGATGGGCGCATATTCCGCGCACGCGGGACACTCAAAGTCGCCATATTCAACGAACGAAACTTTTGCGTTCGCACTCCCTCGCGTCCAGTCCGCAGATGTAAGCGCCGGCACCGTGGTCGCCACAAACGTTGACGACGGTGTGCCGCTCGCCGGGCCCGAGAACCCGCCCGACATCACCCCCGCCACGACGACCACCACAAGCGCGAGCACGATGAAACCCACAATGAACCATTTAGTTGTTTTATCCATGAGATATAGTATACAACAATTTTGACAGAAAAACTTGCAGGTGCTACGAATATTGGTAGAGAAAGGAGCAAGCCGATGTATCTGATTCAAGGGATTTTCTTCCAGGAACGTCATGGGATTGGCCTCGGTTTTGACCAAGCCGGAGAGTTAGCTGCCACCTGGCAACCCTCAATGAACTACCGATTCTTTTCGGGCGGCTTTGGACCGGACCCCGAAAACGACAAGGTCATGAAAGGCGCCCTGACGGAAGCGACGGGACCCTCCGACATCGTGAACATCAAGCTGACCAAGAAACGGCTCACGTTCACGAAGAAGTATCCCGGCCGGAAAGACGTCATCTGGTACACGTTTGAGAAGCAACCCGGTGGGACGTGGAACGGCACGTATACCGGGCACGCGGTCGGCACGGGAGAAACCAACTGCATCGTGACGCCGGTGCCGGATAACTTCTTCGCGCCGACGCCCGTGTCCACCTCCGCGGCGAGCAAAAGCTGAACGCTCGCACGCACTCACACACCGCCGCTGGCTGGGTCCATCCCGCCGGCGGCTTTTTTATTTCTATAAAAAATTTGGAAATTTAAAACGGGCTGGTACGAACCAGCCCGCAGATGAAAATGCTTAGCATCTTTGCCAAGGAACAACCGCATCCTTCGGTTGGCGCCTCTCTTCTTCTTCGCGCAAGCTCACGTCTTGCATGACCACGTCAACGCCTCCGTTGCGCGTCCGCGCCATGGCGAGCGTCATATACAAATTCGAATCGTTCGTGGTCCAACGAGACTTCCCGTTCATCATATACACAAGACACTTGCGAAGAACGGGTTCCGTGAATACTATGGTGCATTCCAAGCGTCCACGAACTGGCGCGAGGACCATGTCCAGCTCGTCATCGAGCAGTATCACGTGCCTCTCCGTCGGAGTGAGCGCCTTGCGCAGAAACTCGAACAGCAGCGTGCCCCGCATATCGATCGCCCCGTCCCACTCGGCCACGACGTGTTCCACCATCGCCCGTCGCGTTTTCCGGAACTTGGACGTTGGCGTTGGATACGCCCGTCTATCCGCTTCGCGAATACTTCCGAAGGGATAGATGGCCATGAGCAGGTCGGAAAAGTGGCGGCGATTTTCCTTCAGCTCAAAATAGACCTCCGATGCAGAGACGCCTCGCTTGTTCGCGATGTCTCTGATGTCCACATCCGGACCAAGGCCGAATGCGTCGCGAAGCCGCCGGATGAGCGGCACACTCGCCTCGTCCTGTTGACACGCGATGGTCTTCTTAAGAGTTTCGGCGAGCACTTGTTTGCGCTTTGCCGGCTCGAGGCTCTCAAATAGAGCATCGACCAAGATAGTATCTGAAAGATCGGACATGCCTCACCTCGATTGTGAAACCGCTGCGCGTAAGCAACGGGCCTGCCTTGCCGCCCGTAAGCGGTACAGCCTGCTAACTTTCTTATAGCACTAGAGCCTATTTTGCCGCAAGGCATCCAGCGCTCTCTGAATAAGCCGCTCACCAACTTTCCCATACTGGATATAAGAATTAAACTCCTCTATTTTACACAACTTAATAGCGGTCACCGGCCCGCCGGGATCACTTTCAAAGTCTCCAATTTTCTCTACCTTCGCGGCGACTCTTAACTGCCATGTTTTTGTTCCATCAGGTTTTGATACGATTTGATACCCGATCGGCTTGGAACTCACCACCCTCATATTTGTTTCTTCTTGTATCTCACGCTTGAAGGTCTCGTCGTACGTTTCCCCTTTCTCAATCGTACCGCCCGGAAGATTAAAGGTTTTATTATCCGATGTCACCAATACTATGTCGTCGTTGTAAAAACATACGCCGTATATTTGAGACGCATGCTCGCGGGGCACTTCCGAAAAGTCGTCCACCTCGTGCCACTCAAGAGGAAACACTACCCCGTTATAGATAAACTGCGAATCAAACTTTTTCATGGAAATGGTGGACCCAGGGAGAATCGAACTCCCGCCTCAGCAATGCGAATGCCGCGTAATACCACTTTACTATGGGCCCGAAACTATTGGAAAGATGATACCACCCAAAATCGTATCTTTCAACTTGCGCGCGTGCCGCCTCCGCGTAGTAGCGTTTTGAAACCGTGCGAGAGGGCCGTGAATGATAGACGTGATGGTAGATCAGAATGAGAGTGCTCCGCAGCAACAAGCAGACATCCATCTCTCCCGAAGCCAGGTTTCAAAACGCTACTACGCGGAGGCGGCACGCGCTTGAACTTCCCATCGCGCAGGAATATGCTGGTAAACAGCTCGGCTTTAGTAATCCCGAAAGGGATTTGTGGTTCGGGGGCAAGAAGTACAGTGGATTATCCCTGCAACAGTTGGGCGCCCGTCCTGGCGTACAGGACCATTTCCCTGCCGTCTATGCGGTGAGGGAGGGATTCTCTTTCAGGGAACTCCCCTGCAGTTTCAGCTAGTCGTCCGTTTCGTTTACGTGTGAAGCTGACCTCAGCAAACGCCGTAATCCGCTGGTTTGTCCCCGAACCCACTGAGGAAACCGATGTTCACAACTGAAGAGACACCGAAATTTCGCGCAGTGAAGATCTTTGACGAGAACCGCTTGATCGGCACGTCAAAAGTTCGCCTCACGTATGCTCCAAACGTTGCGATGCGGCAACTGCACGCCGCTCTTCTCGCCGCATTGCGGAGCACGGCCCCCCGGATGCCATACGCAACTGCGTGCCGTGCGGGCAACTCGCCCAAACGGAACGTGGAAGCGCATCGGCGCAACACCTTCTTCTATGTCACGGACCTGGAACACGCTTACCAAAGCGTTCGTCCGGAGACGTTGGCGGAGATCCTTTCCGAACGGATCCCGCAATTCTTTGTTCGTGGACCACAGATGCTTTTGGGGTTTGCGGCAGCACGACGCACCCTGGAATTCTTGAGTGGGTATTGCATCGCTCCCGAGGGCGGACTCATCGTTGGAGCACCCACGTCGCAAGACCTCTTCAACCTTTACGCAGACGTCGTGCTGGACCGTCGCCTCGGACCAATGTGCGAAGCATGGGGCGTGACCTACACGCGATACCTTGACGACATCACGTTCTCCGCCACGACGCCTATTGGCAAAAGAAAGCGTGCGGCGATTCGAGACGTGGTCGAAGAAGCCGGCTTCTCTATTAGCCATCCCAAATCGCACGTATTTGACCTGCGTCGCGGCCCAGTGGTCATCAACGGGATCGGGCTGGAACTCGGCGGTCGCCTCTTTCTGCCGCGCGCATACCTGAACCGCACCAAGGGGCTCCTCCTCTTGATGCGAAAAGGGAAGGTGAAGCGAGCAGTCGTTGCGGGCGTGCTTTCGCCATTCCGCCAGATCACGCCAAAGCCGATGAACAAAACGGAAAGGCGCGTGCACCTTCTCGCGCAACGACTCGGTTTCAAGAGCCATCCATCGCGGTGGCAAAGGTCCTAACGGCCTGCTGGTGTATATCAGCAGGCCGCTTTTTATGCGGAGGCCGCGGGTTCCAATTTCAAAGATACGATCTTAGACGTACCATCTTCGTCCAGTGTGACGCCATACAGGATGTCCGCCGCTTCCATCGTGGCGCGGTTGTGCGTGACCACAATGAACTGCGTGCGTTTGGAGAATTCTTTGAGCATCTCGCCGAACCGGCGCGCGTTGCGCTCGTCAAGCGGCGCGTCGATCTCGTCTAAAATGAGGAAGGGCGGCGGACTCACGGCCACCATGGCGAAGAGCGCGGCAATGCCCACCAAGCTGCGCTCGCCGCCGGAGAGCATTTCAAGCGACGTGATCTTTTTGCGCGGCAGGCGAATATCAATGTCTACGCCGCCATCCTTTTCGATTTGGATCGTGTCATCTTCGTCGTCTTTCTCTGCATTCTTCCCTTCTTCGCCCTCGCCACCATCGTCTTCGTCTTCAATCACTTTCGGCGGTCTTGGTTTTTCCACTTTCAGTTTCGCCGTGCCGCCGCCGAACATCAGCGCAAAGAATTTACTGAATTCTTCGTTGATCTTTTCAAGCGACTTATCAAATTCCGTTTTTATCTTCTCGCTCAAATCCAGCATAAGGTGCGAAAGGTCCGCGACCGCTTTTTCCAAATCCTCCGATTCTTTCGTAAGGAATTCATACCGCGCTTCGGTGTCGCGCGCCTCCTTCATGAGCGCTTCGTCTATCTCGCCGATAGAGGCAAGATCCCCGCGCAAACGGAAGATGCGCCGCTCCATCTCATGCAAATCGCCCTCGTGAAGCCCCGTCGGCACCTCCGCGTTCGCAAAGTCCTCTGCGCGCCGTCCTGCCTGCTCCATTTGGCGCAGCAATTCCTCGCGGCGCAGATCAAGCCGTTCCTTTTCCAAGATGTGGTTGCGGTGCTCATTCTCCCATTCCCCTATGCGGTTCTTCGCGTCCTGCACCGCTGCCACCGCCGCTTTGAATGTTTTGTAAAATCCTTCCTGGCCTTGTTCAAACGCTTTTTCTTTTTCGCGAAGCGCCACGAGATCACGGTCCAGAGCCGCAAGGTCGTTAGAGATCTTTTGAAGCTGTGCCGCGAGCGCGCTGTCCGGCTTCGTTGGCACGGCCGCTGTTACTCGCGCACCGCCCGCCGCGCCACTCGCCGCTTCCATCGTGCGCGTCGCCGGCTTCTTTTCCCGCCGCTCTTCTATAAGCACGTCACCGATCTCTTCCAAGATACTTTCCACGGTCGCATGCAATTCCAATGGGTCTTCTTCAAGCGCCCGCGAGAGCTCTTCTTTGATGTCGCTTACCAAGCGCAAGAGGCGCTCGTTGGAAGGCCCCCGCGCGTCTGCGCCGCCATCCTCGCCCGCTCCCGCGCCGCTACGCGTCGCCTGCGCCGCCGCAGCTTCCGCAGCTTCAATCTGCGCTTCAAGCCGGCCGATATCTTTTTGAAGCGTACTCCGTTTTTCTGCAAGCGATTGGATCTCGGCCCGAATCGAAGCGAGCTGCTTTTTTTCTTCCGGCTGGCTCGCTTCTATTTCCGCCTGGCGCGCTTCCGCCGCCTGCAATTCTTTCACGAGCGCATCGCGGCGCGCCTGGCTCGCCGTAATCTTTTCTTCCACCACCATACTCCCGCCGGCCAATTCCTTCAGTTGGAATCCAAAAAATTGTTCTTCAAGGCCGTGTAATTCTTCTTCCAAAGCCCCGCGCCGCTCCCAACGGTTCGTCTGGCGTTTCAATGAACGCAAGTGCGGCAAAATTTCTTCAACGAGTGCTTTTGTTTTGTCTAAATTGATGCGGCTGTTCTTGAGCCGCCGTTCGGCGTCTGATTTTTTGAGCTGATACTCGCGAAGGCCGAGCAACTCTTCTATCATTTCGCGCCGCTCCATCGGCGTTGAACGGATGAAAAGATCGCTGTCGCCCTGACCGATGATGATGAGCCCGCGCGATCCCATGCGCGCCTTCGCAAAAAAATCGATCAGGTCACGCAACAGCACCTCCGACTTGTTCAAAAAATATTTGCTTTCGCCGCCGCGCGTGATCTGTCGCGTGATGGACACCTCCTCAAAATCCACCGGGAAAAATTTGTTTCGGTTCTCAAAATGCAAACTAGCATTCGCCATCCCCACGCGCGGACGCTTCTGCGTGCCTGCGAAGATCAAATCTTCCACTTTTCCGCCGCGCAGGTTCTTTGCGTCGCGCTCGCCCAAAAGCCAGCGGACGGAATCAACGATGTTTGATTTTCCGCTGCCATTCGGCCCAACGATTGCCACAATGCCCGCCGGAAACTCAAGCACGGTCTTTCCTGCGAAAGATTTGAAGCCATTCAGTTCCAGCCGCTTCAAAAAGTTAGACATTTTTGGAATGCTTCTTCAATGCATTCTTTGCCGCAGCGAGCTCGGCTTCCTGCTTGGAGGCGCCTTCGCCATCGGCCACGAACTTGTCACCGAAATAGGCGCCCATTTTGAAGATGCGCTTGTGCGCAGGGCCGGCCTCTTCAAGCAAGCGATAGGTCGGCGTGATGCGCATCTTTTCTTGCACGAGCTCCTGTAGCTCGCTCTTCGCATCCTTATAGCTCTTCGTTTCTACCACTTCGTCCAAATTGTTCATCACATATTTTTTGACGAAGGTGCCGATGATCTCTATCCCCTGATCCAGATAGATCGCGCCGATCAGCGCCTCTATCGCGTTCGCCAAAATAACCTCGCGCGCCTTGCCGGTGTCTTTCCGCTCGCCGCGGGACATTAAAATATAATCATCGAGGCCGAGCTTCTCTGCTACGCGCGCTAAGATCTGATAGTTCACGAGCGCCGCGCGGAGCACGGTGAGCCGTCCTTCGGGATATTCAGGAAACTGTGCGAAAAGCTCTTCGGAAACCAAGAGCTCCAAAACCGCGTCGCCCAAATATTCCAGGCGCTCGTTGTGCGGCAGCTTCCACTGCGGGAACTCGTTCAGATACGAACGATGCGTGAGCGCTTCCGTAAGCAGGTCTTTATCCTTGAAGAGAATGCCGAGTTTTTTTTCCAGTTTTTCCTGATCCATGATGCAGATGCGAAATGCTATTTTTTCTTCGTCGCTACTTTGACTGCCACTTTTTCCGCTTTTTCAGGTTTGTGCTTCGGCAAAATCGGTGAAGCAGGCGTAACGAGCGCCGCAACCGGCGGATGCTCTGCTAACTCGCGATAGATCGTGCCCAGCACTCCGTTTATGAACCGCGCGGCGTTCGGCCCGCCGTAATTCTTTGCCAGTTCAATGGACTCGTTGATGGCCACTTTCGGCGGCACTTCGTCGGGATTTGCATACAAAAGTTCGTAGAGTCCGATGCGCAGAATGTTGCGGTCAATGATGGCGATCTTATCCAAGGGCCATTCGGGCGCCGCTTTTACGATCACTTCGTCAATGTGTTTCAAATGTTCCACCACGCCTTTCAAAATCTTCCATGCAAATTCCGGCTCATCAATACCCGGCGCGAATTCGGCCAGGTTCCGTTCCAAAATCTCCGTCACGTCCTTCTTTCGGTTATAAAAATCCCATTCGTACAGGGTTTGAAGAATAACGGTTCGAATTAAATGTCTGGTTGCCATGGTTTTTGATAAAGAACTGCCTCTGCCCTGCCCCGCGCGCACCCCACCTTACCCGCTGTGCCCTACTTCTTTCCGCATTGCGTACAGACGCGATGCGACAACTTCGGTGCGCCGCAGTTCTTACAAACAAAAATCCGCTGCTTCTTCATCGCCAGATGCGAACGCCGCCGTCCTACCTTTCCTTTTGAATGATGTTTGACTGGTACGCCTCCCATGGATTTATGTTCCCATGATAGCCGATTTCCCCGTGAACGTCAAACGGTGCGCCGGGCACGGGCCGTGCTTTTTGATCGCCCGCCGGTGCGCCGCCGTGCCGTATCCCTTGTGGATATCAAAACCGTACTGGGGATATTTTTTCGCCAGGCGGCACATTAGGCGGTCGCGGTACACTTTTGCGACGATAGAGGCAACTTTGACCGCAGCGATTTTTTCGTCCGCTTTTATTATTGTTTTTGCGTTCTTTGGCTGAGTGCCGTTGCCGAGGAAAAGGCCGCCGTCTAAGAAAATGCGGCATTTTGTTCCGGTTTTTATGCCGCCGCCGTGCGCAACCATAAGTCGTCCGAATGCCCGTTCAGCCGCCATGTTTGCAGCTTTTGAGATATTGATCTTCTCGATTTGTCGTGGGTAAACGCGGGCAATGGAAAAAACGACCGCACTGCGGCCGGCGTTTCGCTGACCGTTAAAATATGCCGCCCAGGCCTCCCGCTGCCGCGCGGAAAGTTTTTTAGAATCCTTTAACGCACCGAGGGCGCGGCTCCGCGGCGCAAAACCCACGGGCAATGCCGCAACGGCAACCACGACGGGCCCCGCAAGTGCTCCGCGACCAACTTCATCAATACCAACGACCCAGCGCATGGTAGTCGTCAAAAACCACCGTTCAAACCGCCGAGGTTAATAGCGTTCATGGAAGACTGGATTAGTTGCTGCGTCCACACGATCGTGAGCCAATACAGAACAACCGTAGAAACAATCATGAGCACCGTTGCGATGATCCCGATCCGTTTCGCATTTTCGTCATCAGATTTTAAATAGCGGACGCCGGGCCAATAGCTTATCGCAAGGAACGCGATTGCCGGCATCACTATGCTCAACGCATAAATCCACGCCTGCGTGGCACCCGAAACCGAAAGCGGCTTCTCTTTTATCTTTTTCCCGCAGTTCGGACAGAAGTAGAACTCCGGCTGGACGGATTGGTGGCAGACGGGGCATAACAACGAAGTCGGCAGCGGCACGCTCGGCGAGATTTGTTCCATTAGGAACATTCTAGCACAAAAACCGATGTCCCAATTCAGACTTGGACGCCGGCGGTAACATATGACGCCACCAATCTATCCAAAATTTCTCTTTTCTCCAAAGATTCCTTCCAGACACTGTTTGAACGCAACCCATTCACGCGCACTCCTTCCGAAAAATTGATCAAACTTCTGAAACGGAAAATGTCCGCACGGCGCGTAATGCTAATTTCATAAAAATTCTCTTGTATGCAACTCTCGATCCCGAAATCGGCGAGGAGTTTTTGCACCAGATCCAAGATTTCAATGGAGTGCTGATAGCCGCGGACAGCCCGTTCCCGTCTTCTTGCAATAAACGTAACATTGCCTTCGTCGTCGTAAAACGCCTTCAGAAACGCAATTTTGTCTTCTTCGCAAGCATCGGGAATATAAGCAATTAGCTCCAATGCTTTTTGTTTGAAAAATGTGGCGATCTCAACGTGATAATAACATAATTTTATCACCCCATTCCGATCCTTATAAGATTTATAGTCAGAAACTCTCATTAATTCTTCCATCTCAGAAATAACGGCATTGACGAGCGCTTCGCTACGATTGTTATAAACGACCGCGGTTCTTTTTATTTCTCCGTCAAAAATGAAATGTGCGACCAGATTCACAAACGACGACGTCCATTCGGTCGGCTCCCAGTGAGGATATGACTTTGCCGACTTCCCCCGCCGTCTTGCAGCAAACACTCTTTGTTTCTCCTCAGTAATGGCAAGCAGCTTCGCTTTAAGCTCCTTTGACCTTGGTATGCCTTTTATGTAATCGAACACAGTCGTCTTTGAGAGCCCAGTTTCTGCCACAATCTCGCCCAAGGTCGATCCTTGTTTCCTCAATGCTTTTATATTTTCAATTACTTCACGGGAATGCCTCATGTGCCCCCACCAGGACTCGAACCTGGAACCACTTCCTTAAAAGGGAATTGCTCTACCATTGAGCTATAGGGGCGCTTCTTTTCTTGTTAAAACTTTACTCTTTTTTACAAAAATTACAAGTTCTTTTTAATAACTTTTTAACGTATTGCTTGGTCTAAAAATGTTACGTGCCGGCGAACCACACTGGGTTCGCCGGCACACTGCAGGTTACGATTCGCTGGATGCCTGGGTATTGCTCAGGGCCAGCCGCTTGAACTTGGTTCGCATCGTCGTTTCTCCTTCGTGCTCGGCCGAATTCGCTTCCAGCCAAGCTTCCACGATCACGTCAACTGCGAACTGCTAGGACTAAAATTAATATATCATCCACGCTCACCACGTGCAAACTTCATTTATCCACAGGCCCAAAAACCTAATTCTTCCCTATAAAAACCGCGAGTCCTTTGCGGCGCGCGTACCCACACTTCTTGGCAAAGCCGAAGTTCTTTCGCTCGGTTTCAAAGTAGATGGTGGTGCCGCGCACGAGCGATTCTATGCGGCGCATCATCGCAAGACCCACCCCCTGCTTTTGATATTCGGGCGCTATGATCATGTCTAAAATCTTTGTGTCGAGCGCGCGATCGGTGAGCGCACGCGCGATGCCGACAAGCTCGCCCGCATCGTTGCGCGCCGAGACCACAATGCTGCAGTTTGCAATCGAGCGCCGCATGCGCGCGGGCGAATAGCGTTTGGCCGTCCCCCATCCGAGCTCAATATAAAGCGCAGCCGCCTCAGCGGGTTTCACGGAATGTTTGTCGGAAGAAATCGTCACTCGCTCCATATTGATATGATACCGGCGCTATTCCTCTTTTTCCAATTCTTCCAAAAGTTTCTTCGCTTTGCTGCTCGGGTGCTTCGGCGCCTTCACAATGAAATTCACAAAGAGGTCACCGCGACCGCCGAACGTGGACGTCGCGCCGAAGTGCGGCATGCCTTCATTCGGAATGCGAAGATTATCTTTCAAGTTGAATCCTGCCGGGATCTCCACTATTACCTTCCCGCCACCGACGGTCGGCACTTCCACTTTTTTACCGAGGAGCACCGAAATGAGCTTCAGTTCCTGCGTGGTCACCAGATTCGCGCCGTGGCGTTCAAAAACGCGGTGCGGCTTTACGCGCACGCGCACATAAAGATCGCCCGCCGCCGTGCCGCGTCCACCCGCTTCGCCCGCGCCCTTGATCTTGATGAGCTGGTTGTCTTCAATGCCGGGCAAAATATCAATCTTCACTTCACGGTCGGCTTCAACGCGGCCGGAGCCCTTGCACGTGCCGCATGCTTTCTTTGGGATTTCGCCCGTGCCTTGGCACTTCACGCACACCTTCACCTGCGAAAAATTGCCGAAGAACGAACGGCGCTGTTCACGCACTTCGCCGCGGCCATCGCACGTCACACATTTTTCAAAACCGCTCGCCGCCTCCGCTCCTTTGCCGCCACACTTTGCGCACTGCACAAACGTGCGCAAACGGATGCTCCGCGCAACCCCACGAAACGCTTCTTCTAATGTTATCTCCTCGTGTATCTCAAGGTCCGATCCGCGTTCATAGGTTTTTCGTGGCTGGCGCACGCCCATCCCTTCAAAAATACTTTCGATCACGTCGCCAAAGTCGCCCATGTCGCCGAAGGCCGATGGATCAAAATCAAATCCGCCCGGGAAGCCGCCCTGCGCACCACCGCCCGGGAAGCCGCCCCATTGCTGGCCGCCGCCCCATTGCCCGCCCGGCGCACCGCCGCCGAAACCGCCAAACCCGCCCATCGGTTCCGCCGTGCCGAACCGGTCATATTGCAGCCGCCGCGTCTTATCGGAAAGCACCTGGTAGGCCTCGTTGATCTCTTTGAATTTGGCTTCGCTGCCACCCGCCTTATCGGGATGGTATTGGTGCGCAAGTTTGCGATACGCCTTTTTAATCTCTTCCTCCGAGGCGCCCTTCTCAACTCCTAATACATTGTAATAATCTTTTGGCATAGTGCGTTCTATTATACTCCGCGAACATTAAAATTCAATTAACCCGCGCTTGACTAGTATGCTACCGTCTCCTTGGTCTGCGACACTTCCTCTATGTGCATGAAGCCGGCCGCAAGCAGAAGCTCATATACGATAAGCGCCACAAGTTGCGCAACCCAGACAAAAACGATGCCGATGCTCCGCAAAACCGCAAAGAGGATGATGATCCACACGAGCGCAAACTGACTCGGGAACTTGCTCCGCGTCCCCTCGAGGACCGATACGATGTAGCGGTAGGCAACGGTGCTCACCGATTCGTTCGCCGCCGGGGCAATGTTCGTGGTCTTCGCGACCACCCCCGAAAGCTGCGCCGCGGCTTGGTCAATCGCCGCGCTCTGCTGTGCTGCCGTAAGCGTTGCATAGGCCGGTTCGTTCGCAAGTTCCACCCGCGCAAAGCTCTTCGAAAAATCGCTGAACGATCCCGTGAAGATGACGCTTGGATAAAAATCATCAAGGAAGCCGGCGGTCCAATTGTAAAGCGTTTTGAAACTTCCTTGCGAAAAGAGCAGTCCGTTCCCCTGCGCCTGTGGCACGTAGATGATGATCATCATGAGAAGGACCGCCGTGACGAACTTCCCGAGCGCATTCCGTGTCACCTTGAAAAATCCGATCTCTACCTGATTCTTCATTTCCCCTCTCCCCGAAAAATATCCCCACAACAATACGGCGAACCCGATGGCACCCGCCACCAGCACCACCTGCCAATCGGTGTAGAAGAAAAAGCACGCCGTAAACGCTGCGGTCTCGGCGAGAACGATGAGCATCCGGCGGCCGAGCCCGCGCGCAAGGAGCACCTGCAACGCGGTGCAGACCGCGAAGGCCATGAATGCGGCGAAGATCCACCAAAGCGAAAGCCCCTGGGTGAGATACCGAAAATACGAATAGCCGAAGGCCGCCGCCGTGACCACGCTCACAAAATCCAATCCAATAGACTTGTAGTAACCCGGCGGCCGGCCAAAATCTACCTGCTTATTTGGGCTGATCAGGTTTTGGCTCGGGGTCTGGCTCTGGCCCGGCCCCTGCGCCGGCGTCGTCCCCGGCTGTCCCGCTGGCTGCGGCATTCCCGCCATCACTGCTTTGAGGTCCATTGTCTTTATTATAGAACGATTGCCCGATCTTTTGTATCTCTGTGGATAGCGAGGTCGCCGCCGCCTGGATCGCGGCAATGTCTTCACCATCTTTTACCTTCTTGAGCGCCTCAACTTTTTCCGTGACGCCCGTCTTTATGTCGGCTGGCAACTTGTCGCCCGCATCCCGGATCGCCTTCTCCGTCATATAGAGCAGTGATTCGGCCTGGTTGCGCGCCTCGATCACTTCTTTTTTCTTCGCGTCCTCTGCCGCGTGCTCGGCCGCCTCCTTCTTCAACTTTTCAATCTCCTCTTTTGAAAGGTTCGTGGACGCCTGGATCTTCACCGATTGCGTTTTGCCGCTCGCTTTGTCTTTTGCGGAAACATTCAAGATGCCGTTCGCGTCGATATCAAACGTCACTTCGATCTGCGGCAAACCGCGCGGCGAGGGCGGAATGCCGTCCAGCATGAACCGCGCGAGTGTTTTGTTGTCGGCCGCCATCGGGCGCTCGCCCTGCGTCACGTGCACTTCCACGGACGTTTGGTTATCCGCTGCCGTGCTGAAGACCTGCGTCTTTGCCGTCGGCACCGTCGTGTTCTTCTGGATCATCGGCGTCGCGACGCTGCCGAAGGTTTCTATAGAGAGCGTGAGCGGCGTTACGTCCAAAAGCAAAATGTCTTTTACGTCGCCCTGTAAAATGCCGGCTTGCACTGCGGCGCCCGCGGCCACCACTTCGTCCGGATTGATCCCTTGGTGCGGATCCTTGCCGAACAATTTCTTCACGGCTTCTTGCATCGCGGGCATGCGTGTCTGGCCACCCACGAGGATCACTTCATTGATGTCACTCAATTGGAATCCCGCTCCTTTCGGTGCTGTCGCCGTCACGGTTTCTTTCGTAAGTATAATGGACCGGTCAATGTATTCCTGCACGAGCGATTCCAATTTTGCGCGCGTCATTTTTATCTGGAAGTGCTTCGGCCCGCTCGCGTCGGAGGTGATATACGGAATATTTATTTCCGTTTCCATCGCACTCGAAAGTTCGTGTTTCGCTTTTTCCGCTGCCTCCTTCAAGCGCTGCACGGCAAGCGCGTCTTTGGAAATATCTATCCCGTCCTGCTTTTTGTATTCCTCAACAAGGTATTGCTGGATCTTCTTGTCGAAGTCATCGCCGCCCAAGTGCGTGTCACCGCCGGTCGCCTTCACCTCCACCGTGTCATCACCCACTTCAAGTACAGAGATGTCGAACGTGCCGCCACCAAAGTCGTAAACGACGATCTTTTCGCTCTTCTGTTTGTTCAAGCCATAGGCCA
>CAZNYI010000017.1:0-14592 GCA_964577245.1 uncultured Candidatus Saccharibacteria bacterium | reverse complement strand
GGCTCGTCAAGCACGAGAATGTCGGGGCTACGGAGAAAGGCGCGCGCAAGCGCGATGCGCTGTTTTTGCCCGATGGAAAGCTTGACGCCGCGCCAGCCAACCAGCTGCTTGTATTTCTTCGGGAACGCCTCAATAAAGGTATGCGCGTGAGCCTCTTTTGCAGCCGTGACCATCGCCGCATGGCTCTTGCCCGAATTTCCATAGGCAATATTCGCCTCAACGGTGTCGTTAAAAAGCGTCGGCTCCTGCGGGACCACGCCAATCCGCCCGCGATAGGCGGTAAGATTCATCTTTTTTACATCCGTGCCGTCCACGAGCACGCGGCCGCTGTTTGCGAAATAAAATCCGGAGACAAGGTCTATGATCGTCGTCTTCCCCATGCCGGATTCGCCCACGAGCGCCACCTTCTCGCCCGGTTGCACGTGAAACGATGCGCCTTTCAGAATTTCGTTCCCGCCCTTGTATGAAAAATGCACGTCTTCAAATACCACTTCGCCGCGGAGCTTTACGGGCGAAAGGCCCTTCGTGGGCTCATACGTTTCAATGGGATAGCTCAATATTTTTTCCGCGCGCGCGATCGCCACCATGCCGTTCTGCACGACCTGCCAGTTCTGCCCCAAGATCACGAACGGCCCCAGGATCATGGCGGCATACCCGTTGAACGCCACGAGCTCACCCGGCGTGAGCGCTCCCTCACGCACGTAAAAAACTGAAAGGATAAAAATGGAAAGCTGAGTGAGGGTGACCAGTAATTTCTGGAAGAACGTAAGGCGCGCAAAGATGGTATTCATTTCCACCCAGAACTGCGCCGCGCGGTCAATAAAGTTTCGGTAGATCTTTTTCTGCTCCTGCTTTTCCGTCGCCGCTTGTTTTATCTCACGGATATTCCCCATGGCATCGCCCGCATCGCCATAAGCGCGGTTATACGCACGATGCATTTTCTTTTGAAGTCCCGAAAGGCGCGGAACGGCTTGCCAGAGAATGGCGGCATAGATCATGATCGCCACAATGAGCACGAATGAGAGTGTGACATTAATGAAGAAGGTAATGACGAGTGCAATTACGATGCTCAAAAAATTCGGCAGCAACGTGAGCAGGACGTTGTTGATGATATTATCAAGCCAGTTTGACGCACGGTTGATGCGGTCGCTTATATCGCCCTGCTTCTGCGCCGTGTGGAACGAAAGCGGCATCAGAAAAAGCTTCCCGAATCCGTCCGCAATATACTTCGCACTCACGAGCGTGCTCACGCGGTCGTTCTGGAACCCGCTCCACCAGCTTATGACGTTGCTTACCGCCTGAAGCGCGAACCACGTCGCAATAAGCGTAAAAATAGAGGTGAGCAGGGCAAATTTATTGGTTGAGATCAAAATGATGGCATCAAAAATACGCCCGGAAATGAGCGGGATAAAGGCCTGCGCGGCGGCATTCAAAAGACCGAACACCGTAAGAGAGACGAGCACTTTTTTATAGGGCGTGAGGGTCCTCATGATAACCCGTAGCCCTTGAAAAAAGACCTCGCGCGTGAGTGGGGGCGTTTTTGCCATGCCTTACTATATCACACTACTTCGCCGCTTCTTTGGCCGCCTCCTTCCCTACCGCCTCGCTTATGTGCGCATAGCCGTCGCGCGCGAGGAGCCGTACGAGTCCTTTATTTATCTTTTTGACCGTCGTGGGCCCGCCATAAATAAGCCCCGTGATGATTTGCACCAAAGACGCACCGGCTTTTATCTTTTCGTAGGCATCCTCCGCGGTAAAGATGCCGCCGAGACCGATGATCACATATTTCCCGCCGGTGGCGCGATAGATATGCCGAATAAGGTTGGTTGCGGGCACGCGGAGCGGTCCCCCGGAAATGCCACCGTCGGGAATACTGTTCAGCCGCGCAGGCGAAGACTTCAAATCGAGTTTCTCGCGCCGCTTGTGCAAATTCCCGATGACAAAACCGTCAATAACGGGATAGCGCCGCACCACCGCAAGAATTTCATCCACCTCTTTTTCAGTCAGGTGCGTGGAAAGCTTGAGGAGCACCGGACACGTCTTTTTTTCTTTCGCGATTGCGCTCAAAAGGCCGTCCAACCGACCCGGATCCTGAAATAGAAATCCGTCCTGCGCGTTCGGGCACGAAACATTCAACGTGATGTACGAAAAATATTTTCCGAGCATGCGGTACGTTGCCGCGTAATCCTCTACTGATTTTTCACCTTTAATGTCTGCGCGATTGGTTTTTGCGATATTCACGCCTACCGGAATTCCGAAACGCAACCGCTGCACTTTTTTGAGAATCGCTTCCGCACCGATATTCTTGAGGCCGTAATAAACAATGAGCGACTGGTCGGCCGGAAGGCGCGCAAGCCGAAGTCCTTTATTGCCGAGAAATGGATGATGCGTGATAGCACCCACCTCCATAAAGCCGAACCCGACGGAGGGCATGATCTGCGTGAGACGCACATCCTTATCAAAGCCCGCCGCGAGGCCGATGGGATTCTTAAAATCAATGCCAAGCACGCGCGCGTGGAGCGCGGGATGATCGTATTCGCAAAAAACGCCGGTAACCCAGCGACCCAAAGAAAAGCCGCCGAGCAACTCACCCGTGCGGATAAAAAAGTCATGGATCCACTCCGGGTCAAACCAGAAAAATATCGGCTTTAAAAACCGCTCGTACATGCATCAATTATACCCTACGCAAAACCAAAATGCCCCTGCGGGTGGCAGGGGCATTAAGCGCATTACTTTTGCAAGCTTACTGCCCGGCCGTGCACGTATAGAGAGAATTCAATTTGGCACGGGTGGCACTGCCAACATAACCGGTGCCGGCGGAAAGATTGCTCGGGGCCAAGACGTCGCTTGCATACTTCTCTTGGAAGGCCGAAACGGCAGAGGCAGTAGATTCATCATATGTACCGTTTACGGTGGTCATTTCCCCGTCCTTCGTGAGAGCGGTCTGGAGGGCCGTTACGTCAGCACCGGAGCTGCCGATACCGAGGTTGGTATTGAAGGTATGGCACCACGCCACGGACAAGCTCGAAATGCTCCCCAATCCTTGTAAGCTGCTCTGTATCCCTGCAATAACCGACTGGAAGCCGGCTAAGGCGACGGTGTTCGTGGCGTTACCGCTCGAGATCAAGGTCTGCAGCTGCAAGAGTAAGGCGTTCAGAGTAGCAGAGACTGAAGCGAGCATCGCGGCAGTATCGTCGGTCGGTTCAGTGCCGCCACCGATGCCCGGAGGCGTAATAACCGGCGGGTTAACGGGGGGCGTCACCGGAGGAACGACGGGCGTAATCGGAGTTGAAATCACATAGGAACCCGGAACACAGGCGGCGATGACCGCATCCAGCGCCGGAATGTTAACCTCCGCAATGAACGCATTGATATCAGCCGGCAGCTCGCTAGCCGGTAATGGGTTTTGCGCATAACTAGCAAGTATTGCTGGCGTGGTGGACTTTGACCATTGATTCAACCAGTTGGTTTGATCCGTGGTCAAGGTCGCGCCCGCCTGTTTTGCAGCAAAGATAACATCCCAAAGATAGATCTTAAGCTGAGCGGCTTCGGTGGGGTCTTTCAATTGTCCGGCTTTAAGCTGATCGGCCAACCCCTGCATGAAAGCGCGGGTGGTCGCGTAAGCGCCGGTCTGCTGCAAAGCCGTGTAGCCAGTGGGGCACGTACTCGCAAGCGATTGGTTGGTGCCGCTAATGTTGGGATTAACCGTGGCGTATCCTTGCAAAGCGCAGAAAGCGTTCAATCCAGAGTTGGGGCACACTTTTGCCGCGGCAGCTTTAATAAAGGTGGCGTAACCGGCGCTCGCATTCGCACCACCGCAATAATCAGCTGCCGAAGTGGCGGTATAGGCATATCCAAGATTGGCCAGGGTTGTTCCCCACGAAGCAGGAAGTGCCTTCGTCGCAGCGGGAAGCGCATTATATATTTGCTGGCACGTAAGTGGCTGATAATTCGTGCTGTTCGACAGCGTGATCGTGCCGAGCGGCTGGTCTATGAAGCCGATATCAAGATAGCCCTTGGTTACATCCAATGGGAGAAATTCGTCCTGTACGAGAACATTGAACACAGCTTCAACCAGTCGCGGATCGGACTGCACACCGACGCCCGTGCCCCCGTTGTAATAATCATTCAAGATCGCGCCGGCGGAAAGCCGCTCGCCACTTGGAAGAGCGATATAGGCCGACGTCCCGAATTGGTCTTTATCCATCTCAAGTGTAGCGGCGGGCTCATAAGCGCTTACGAGGCGCAGCGCTTCCACTCCGCCCTGCTGGGTCGCCGACCACGACGAAGAGCTGTTAGTGTTGAACCACTTGCTGAAACCGAGCACCGTGCAGACGTTCGGCCCATTAATACCCACATAATACGGATTGCGGGTTGCCAAAGTGTCGTTCGCACTATTAAATCCCGACGGCAGCGTGGTATTCGGAATTATCACCGGAGCGCCGGTAACTGAATCAACCTTTCCCCCGCCCTGCGATTGGCAGTTGGCGTTGGTGCTCTGGGCCTTTACGGGAGTCGCGGGACCGACAAGGGAAAACGCCGCGACCGCTACCACCACTGCACCAAACAGAACCATCGACAATTTTTTTGTTTTCATAGATTTATTATATCACAATACCACCTGGGGATATGAACAACCCGCGAACATACCACTAGGCCTGTAAATCCACATTCTGCACAGTTGCCGCGTGGGCTTGGATGAAGTTCTTGCGCGGTTCCACGGCATCGCCCATCAGAATATCAAACAATTTATCCGCTTTTTCGGCATCATCAACCGTCACCTGTTTCATAAGGCGCCGTTCAGGATCCATAGTGGTCTCCCAAAGCTGTTCAGAATTCATTTCACCCAAACCTTTATAGCGCTGGATGTTCGGCATGCGTTTGCCATCGCCCGCGCCCTCCACGATCGCCTCGCCATTTTCGCCCAATACTCCCTCGGCGCCCTCCGCCTCTTCTGCTGCTTCTTTCTTTTTCCCGGTGGACTTCCCCGTCGCCTTCGTTGCCGATTTTTCTTTCATCATTTCCGCGATCGCTTTTTCCCGCTCCACTTCCGTGAAGGCATAGCGTATGGATTTGCCAAGCTGGATGCGGAAAAGCGGCGGCTGGGCGATATAGACGTAGCCGCCATCCACCACCGACCGGAAATAGCGGTAAAACAGCGTAAGCAGGAGCGTGCGGATGTGCGCGCCATCAACGTCGGCATCCGTCATGATGATCACTTTGTGATAGCGCAATTTTTCCAAATTGAATTCTTCGCCGATCGCCGTGCCGATCGCAACCACGAGCGCGCGCACTTCCGCATTCGCAAGCATCTTATCCAACCGCGCGCGTTCCACGTTCAAAATTTTTCCGCGCAGCGGCAAAATGGCCTGTGTGTGGCGGTTCCTCCCCTGCTTCGCCGTGCCGCCAGCCGAATCGCCCTCTACAATAAAGAGTTCCGATTGCGCCGCGTCCTTTGAAATACAATCCGCAAGTTTGCCGGGAAGCGTGAGTCCCTCGAACGCGCCCTTGCGCAACACCGTCTCGCGCGCCGCGCGCGCCGCGAGTCGCGCCTTCGCCGTCAAAAGCACTTTCGCAATGATGGCTTTCGCCTCTTGCGGGCGTTTTTCCAAAAACTCTTTTAACGCTTCATTCACCACCGCTTCCACCGCCGTGCGCGCCTCTGGATTGCCAAGTTTTGCCTTGGTTTGGCCCTCAAATTGGGGCTCGCGGAGCTTTACGGAGAGCACCGCAACAAGCCCTTCGCGCACATCATCGCTCGTCAAGTTCTCTTCTTTCTCCTTCAAATACCCCTCGCCGCGTGCATAGGCATTCAGCGATCGGGTAAGCGCCGACTTGAAACCGGTCAAGTGCATGCCACCCTCCGGCGTATAAATATTATTTGCAAAGCTCATCTCTTGCACCTTGGTATCATCCACAAAAAGGAACGCTGCCTCCACGCCGATCTTTTCCTGTTCTTTATCAACATAGAAAATATCCTCTTGGAGCGCGTTCTTTTTCTGCGCCAGAAATTTTACGAACGAAAGCAGACCGCCCTCAAAGCAGAATCCGTAGAAGAGCGGCGTTTTTTCGCGGCGGTCAAACACGTTGACGCGCACCCCTTTCGTAAGATAGGCCTGCTGGCGCAAGTGATCCAAGATCGTCTTATCGTCAAAGGTAAGTTCCGAAAAGATCTGCGGGTCGGGAGAAAAGGTGATCTTCGTGCCGTGGCGCTTTGAATTACCTATCTTTTTCACCTTATATTTCGGCTTACCGCGCTCATATTCCTGCACATAGACCCCGCCGTCGCGTTCCACCTCAACCTTTAACCAATCGGAAAGCGCGTTCACCACGGACACGCCCACGCCGTGCAAACCGCCGGACACTTTATATGACTCGCCGCCGAATTTTCCACCGGCATGCAGCGTGGTCAACACCGTCTCCAATGCCGATTTTTTTGTCTGCTTGTGATAGTCCACCGGAATGCCGCGGCCGTCGTCCGTCACGCTCACTTTATTCCCCGGCAAAAGTTCCACCGTGACGACCTTCGCGTAGCCCGCCATCGCTTCGTCGATGGAGTTGTCCACCACCTCCCAGATCAAGTGATGCAAACCGATCGTCCCCGTGGAACCAATATACATACCCGGCCGCTTCCGGACCGGTTCAAGTCCTTCGAGGACGTAAATGTCCTTCGCGTCATACGACGCACTTCCCTTATTACTGTCCTTTTTGGGCTCTTTTTTTGCTTGTTTTTCGGGCATAGTGGGGCCGTTTCAAAAAATAACACCGCTCGAACGGATACCCCAATTCTAGCATATTTCTAAGCGAATTTCCAATCAAAATACCGTCGTTTGCGGCACGCCGAGGCCAGTCACATAATCGTAGCGGGCGCGAGCATTGCAGTAATATTTGCACGTGCCGTTTGCACCGCTCGTAATGTCGCGAAAATATTTGAGCGTGTTTGCAGACGACTTGTCAGCGTAGAGTTTCGGCAAAGAAACCGAGAGTCCAAGTGCATGGATCGCCGCCCACTGCGGCGCACCCGCGGACGTGCCCCCGATCGTATACCAACCATTCTTCGAAGAACCGGTGGTGCGATAGACCACATACCCGGATTTCGGATCGGCGTTATAGGCCACGTCGGGAACCGCGCGATGACCGCCTGCTTTCGGGATGCTATATGCCCTCTGATAATCCGGCTCCGGCTCATATGCGCTCACGCCGCCGCCGCTCCCCGACCATGCGGTTTCAGAGATAAAAGCGCCGCTTTTGAATAGCTCGAGCGACGTGCCGCCAACCCCCACCACATTCGGCGACGCCGCCGGCCACTCGGCGCCGGTGCCGTTATCGCCGGACGCCGCGAAAAATATGGCGCCCGACTTGCTCACAAAATGCGAGTCAAGCGAAAGTTCTTCGGGGAATTCAGCGCCGCCCCAGCTCATGGAAACGGCAACCGCATCCTTCCGCGCCGCCGCATAGTCTACTGCCGCGAGCAGGTTTGCCCCGCTCGCCGTTTTTGCTTCCACAAGCAGGATTTTTGCCTGCGGCGCGATCGCATGCGCCCATTCAACGTCCATTGATGCCTCGAGCGCCCACCCACCGTCGGTGGCGGTCGTGCTCGCCATCTTATGTTTTTCCAAGCACCCGTTCTTTGTGGTGCAGGCCGGCAATCCGTATTTGTCGTTAAAAACCGCGAGATCGCTTTCTATGTTCGGCGTATCATACGCCTCAATGAGCGCGATCGTTCCCGTGCCACCCTTTAATGGCAGGTTATAGATCCGCTTTATCTCCGCAGGAGTAACCCCCGCCGGCGCACTCTGCGCCGACCGGAAAATATGGATCGGCGCCTTGCCGATAAACCCGGAGAAGTGATACGCGGCTTGCGTAACTCCCCCGCCAACTATCCCACACAAAACGACCGCCGCCGCAATTGCGGCAAAATATTTTTTATTTTTCATGCCCGCATGATACCATGCGAGGCATTAAAACTCTGTTAAATACTTCTTGACAGCTTCCCGGTCACGCGCGAGCCAAGCGGCGTTCCCGCGTATCCGTTCCAGGGCCTGCGTGACGGTTCGTTCTGCACCCGGCGCAGGATGATTTTTAAAGAACCGCTCCACTTCTTTTGCTTTTTTGAGCGTGGTGAAATATCCCGTCATCGATACCAGTCGAGAAAGCGCGAACCCACCGGCGTATCGGTCCAAAAAGGTTTTCCAATTTGCACGCACGAATGACCACGCCACCTCTTTTCCTGCCGGGTTGATCCATACCCAAGCGACCATACTTGCGGCATTCTGGATGCGCACGTGTTTTGAAAGTGAAAACGCGAGAGTGCTCTTTAATAGTCGCTTGTCGCGAAAAGCTCCGAGCGCCCGCATGATCCTGCTCTTTTCTTCGTCCGACGTCGCCGCCTGGTACATTCTTATCAGCTTCGCATGATCCCGCTTCCCGCCAAATTTTGCGACGATGGCATACACCACCGACCGCACATCGGGGTCAATGGGATTCTTGCCGCCCGCCGCCGTTATGCGCCTGAACATTTTTTTCGCACGGGCGATTGTTGCCGAATCGCCGTGCGATCCAAAACGAGAAAGAGCCACGCTACGCAAAAGTATTTGCAAATGGTCTTCTCCCTTTTTCTTCTCCCATCCCACTCTCTTCGCGATGCCCGAAAAAATATCACGCACAAACCGGTCGTATTCGCTCACGTACGGCTCATCCGCAATAAGCAATGCAATCGCGTTGAGATTCACCGCAAGCTCCGCCCACACCGTATAGTCGGCTTCCTCTTTATAATACGTAGCAAAATCCATTGCGCGCGGAGTGGCGCTCCTCCCCGCTTCCGCGAGCGCGAACACATCGCGCACCAAGCCAAAGCGATCACGCGCGTCCAACCGGCGGCTTTTGATCGGGCCCTTGAATGCCGTTAAAATGCTCTCTGGATAGCTGGTGCGAAAAACCCCATATTCGCCCGCATTCACTTTAAACCAAGCGCCGCGGGACTTCGGGAGCGGTGCGGCCCTCCTTTTCATAAGAAATTGCGCCGCTTTCTTTCGCTGATCGGTTGCAACCCCCACCGGGATGAACCACGGTTGCACAGCGCGGTAGACATGTGCGCGCGAAACGGAACTTGAATAAAATCTCTCTTGATGCACCACAAAACCGCCGCCGCGCTCCAAAACGGTCAAAAGTGGATAGCCCGGCCGCTGCGTCCAGCCGCTCATCATCTTCGCGATCGGCTTGCCGGATATTTTTTCGAATGCGTTCCACAAATGCATCGTGGACGCGTTTGCATAGCTGTGCTTTTTCAAATAATAGCGAAGGCCGTCGCGGAAATCCTTTTCGCCCAAATACTCCGCGAGCATGCGGATAATGCTCGCCCCTTTCGCGTAACTCACGCTGTCAAATATTTCACTGATCTCGTCGGGGTGATTTACTACGATCTCGATCGGATGGGTGTTCGCAAGCGCGTCAAGCTTTAACGCCTCGGCGAGCCGATCCCCAACAAACTGGGTTTGCATATCCCACTCGGGGAAAAGCCGATCAGGAACAAAGCTTTCCATATAGGCCGCAAATCCCTCGTTCAACCACAAGTGCGTCCACCATTCCATCGTCACCAAATTCCCGAACCACTGGTGCGCCAGTTCGTGCGCGATCACCACCGCCACCCGCTGGCGCGTGGCCGCCGAAGAATGTTCTGGATCAACAAGAAGGTCCGCTTCGCGATATATCACAGCGCCCCAATTCTCCATCGCACTGGCAGCAAAATCAGGAATGGCGATAAGATCAAGCACGGGTAAAGGATACGGAATGTCAAAATATTTACCGAAGAATGAAAGGGTTTTTACCGCGCAATCAAGCGCAAAGGCCGATTGATGCTTTTTGCCGGGAGTCGTCCAAACCCGCACAAGCACTCCTTCCTTTGTTTTCTTCTCTATTGATTCAAGATCGCCAACGATGAACGCCAGAAGGTAGGTGGACATTGCGGGTGTCGTGGCGAACGTGACCGCTTTGTAGCCATCTTCGTGTTCGCGGACGGCAACAGGCATCGTGTTTGAAATAGCCGTGCTCTCCCCCGGCACAATGAGCGTAACGTTGAATACGGCTTTTAGGGCCGGTTCATCAAAGCACGGGAAGGCCCGGCGCGCATCGGTGGATTCAAACTGCGTGGTCGCGAGGTGGCGCGTTTTGCCCTTCACTTCATATCGGCTCCGGTAAAAACCGCGCAGCTTGTCGTTCAAGAGCCCTCGAAAGACAATGTGCAACTCGCGCCGCCCCGGCACTATTTTTTTGCGAAAAATAAACGTGGCGGTTTCTGCTTTTTCATCATAAACAGTCCGCATGGCGAATTCTTTTTCCGCGGCGCGTTTCGTGCCGGCTCCACCACCCCGCACGATCGCCACCGACACTATCTCCAGCTCTTTCGAGTGCAGCGTGATCTTATTCGTCGCTTTTTTTACGCGCAGGTGAATCACCTCTTCCCCTTCAAACGTGAACGCCTCAAGATCGGGCTTCATGGTGATGTCGTACCGCACGGGGATGATATGTGATGGAAGACGGATCATAGTTAGATTGTAACGGATATCTTGAGATGGCGGCAACTAAATAGACGCCGTATTCGTATAACTTCCACCTGCATCATGAAAAAATATGCTATTTCATTCTTCCTTGTTATCGCCTTCGCCTTCTATGCCGTACTCAACAATCAAAGCTCAATTGACGTGGGGCCGGCGGCAAACGGGCCGGTAGCCGCAAACACCGGCCCCGCAGCAAACACGCCCACTGGGCCAGCGCCAACGCCGACGCCGACACCGTCGCCAACCCCAACCCCAACGCCAGCACCCACGCAAAGCACCGGCCTCTATAAAAATGGTTCTTATGTCGGCTCGGCGGCTGACGCATACTATGGCAACGTGCAGGTGAAGGCGATCGTGCAAAACGGAGCATTGAGCAATATCCAGATCCTCCAATACCCGAGCGACCGCGGGACGTCGGTGCGGATCAATAGCAATGCCCTGCCGCAGCTCGTGCAGGAAGCGATCCAGGCCCAAAGCGCAAACGTGAACATGGTCTCCGGCGCCACTGAATCAAGCGGGGCGTTCCAACAGTCGCTCGCTTCGGCCCTCGCGCAGGCAAAGGCATAATGCTATAGAGCGCATGAAAGAAACGCGCATCATCATGGGCATGCCGGTTACGGTGGAAATCGTGGACGCGGCCGCAACGTCGGGCGAAACAGACACGATCATTCGCGAGGTCTTTGATTATTTTAAATATATAGATGAAAAGTTCAGCACGTATAAAACAACGAGCGAGATCACAGCAATCAACGACGGCCGGCTCGCATCAAACAAAGCAAGCAACGATATGAAAACAGTTTTTGCGCTCGCCGAAGAAACGAGGCTGCTCACGGACGGCTATTTTGACATCAAGCGGCCGGACGGCACCTATGATCCGTCGGGGCTCGTGAAGGGCTGGGCGATCTGGAATGCCGCAAAGCTCATCGCAGCGCACGGATGCAAACATTTTTACGTTGATGCGGGCGGCGACATTCAAACCAGCGGCATGAATGCCGAAGGAAAAAAATGGGCGGTGGGAATAAAAAACCCTTGGAACGAAGCAGAGAATGTGAAGGTGGTGTATTTAAGTGGTGAAGGCATTGCGACCTCCGGCACTTATATCCGCGGCGATCATATTTACAATCCAAAGACCGGCGTCGCAGCGGACGATATCGCGAGCATGACCGTGATTGGGCCGAATATCTATGAAGCCGATCGCTTGGCGACGGCGGCCTTCGCGATGGGCAAAAATGGGATCGCGTTTCTGGAGCGACGCGCGGGCGAGGGCGCGAACAGCAGCGGCGGGAAAAGCATCCGCGGCTACATGATCGACAAAAATAAAATTGCTACCATGACGACCCAATGGCAATAATCAACTTTATTGACGGGCGGCTCAACAGGGTCACCATGTATCGCGTGGTGTTGGATGTTTTGATCGTGCTTCTTACGATCGCGGCCATCTTCGGCGCGGTGGGCATCCTCCCTTATAGCCCCATCGCCATCATTTTCTCAACCGCGGTGCTTATCCTTGTTTCGTGGATAACCAATCAGCTCTTTGCAAAAGCATTTAACGCACAACCGAATGTTGAATCGGTCTATATTACCGCGCTTATTTTAGCGCTCATTATCACGCCCGTCATGCCCTCCACAAATCCCGCGGGTGTGATGGGGATCGCATTTCTCATCTGGGCGGCGATCTGGGGTATGGCATGCAAATACATGCTGACAATGCGCAAAAAACATATATTTAACCCCGCCGCGTTCGCGGTGGCCTTGACGGCGCTCGTGATCGGCCAATCCGCAAGCTGGTGGGTCGGCGGTAATCTGCCGATGCTCGCCTTCGTCGTTATTGGCGGCCTTTTGATCACACGAAAGATCCAACGGTTCGATCTTGTTCTAAGCTTCCTCGCCGTTGCGCTCGTGACCATTGTAGTTACGAACACCGCCTCCGACCCGTTCTCTACGATCCAAAAAGCGATCCTCCATGCGCCGATCTTCTTTTTCGCATTTATCATGATCACGGAGCCGTTGACCACTCCGCCCACGCGGCCGCTCCGCATCGCTTATGGTGCCCTTGTCGGCTTCCTCTTTGCCCCTGCAATCCACCTCGGCTCAATCTATTCAACCCCTGAACTTGCGCTCATTGCTGGAAACATCTTTTCCTATCTCGTGAGTCCGAAAGAGAAATATGTTTTGAAATTAGTGCGGACCGAGTCGATCGGCGCAGACATTGGCAACTTCGTTTTCGCGCCAGAAAAAAAGATGGGGCGATTGCCCCACTTCCGGCCCGGGCAATACATGGAATGGACGCTTGCGCACAAAAAGAGCGACGTGCGTGGCAACCGTCGCTACTTTACGCTTGCGTCGTCCCCTACCGAGCGCGAGGTGCACCTCGGCGTAAAATTCTATACCCCCTCAAGCAGCTTCAAAAAGAAACTCCTCGCGATGGCGCCGGGCGACACGATGGTGGCGGGCCAACTCGCCGGCGACTTCACGCTCCCGCGGGACAAACGCACAAAACTGGTCTTTGTGGCGGGCGGCATTGGTATCACCCCATTCCGCAGCATGGTCAAATACCTCGTTGATAAGGGCGAACAACGCGACGTCGTGCTCTTATATTCCAACCGCCTCATCTCTGAGATCGCCTATCGCACCATTTTTGATGAAGCAGCGGCGCGCATTGGCATGCGAACCATCTACGCGATCACGGCACCCGATGAACCGCTGCCGAACACACCCGCCACGACCGGCGCACACTATCGGCGCGGCCGCATCGACGCAAAATTAATCACCCAGACGGTTCCCGATTACCGAGAGCGGACATTCTATATCTCCGGCACGCGCGGCATGGTGAACGCGTCCCACGATACCCTTAAGAAACTCGGCGTTCCGGCGCGGCACATAAAGACGGACTTCTTCCCGGGGTTTGCATAACTATTCTTTATCCGTAAACACCACGAGTCGGTCGGAGTAGCTCTTTTGGGCCGCGTTCCAAATTCCTTCGCACGTGATGAGATTAAGGTGTGCACGCCCGTCGGTTGCATCGAACACGCTCGAGGCGTCTTCGTTCTCTCCATAGGTTCGCAGTTCGCGCACCACAAAAGCAGTGGTTGCTCCGCTTTCGTCTTCGACGTACACCACGTCTCCTTTCGATAATTTAGATAAATTATCGAATGCCGCCGGAATGCCGTTCTTCCAGCCAAAATGCCCGGCAACCACCGCGACACCCTTCTCTCCCGGACGCGGCCCGAGGTTGAGCCAGGCCACATCGGCAGGGCCTTTGGGCACGCCCATTGCCCCATCAGACGTAACGCCCACATATTCAAAAGCGGCGTCAACTTTGATCTTTGGAATTCTAAGACGAATCGGGAGTCCTTGATTCGTCCCCTGCAAAATTCGCGGCGTGAGACCACTGGTGGTTGACGCTAATTTTGCATATGAACCGTTCAGAAAAAAGATGACGCCAGAAGAAAACACGATCCCTATAATGCCAAGGGCGATCAATGACCATCGTAATGGAAGTTTCGATCGCATGGCGTGTCGTTTATGCGCGGTCGGTGCCTTTTTTATTGCTTGACGATTTTGAAGGCCATAAAAATGATAAGCACAAGAAGGAGAGAGGTGATGAATGCATCCATCGGCGTCGCATACAAACTTCTTAAAGATTGAATGACCGTCTGCGGCGAGCTTGCCGTCACACTGACTCCCGTATTGGGAAGGACAGGCTTGCTCGCCAAGTCCGCAATGAGCTTCGTCCGCGTGAGCGGACCAAAAACGCCGGCCGCAGGAAGGCCAACGCTGGTTTGATATTTAACAACGGCGGCGTTCGTCAAAGCACCAAAAAATCCGCGTGCCGCTCCGGAAGGGATCGTAAGAAGTCCTTTTTGTTCAAGAGCAGCTTGGAGTGCCACAACATCTGCGCCCCGTGCGCCAATAGTCAACGATCGCGGGAAAAGATTGGTGGTCGTGGAGGCAATGGTAGCAGCGGAAGCGGCGGGCGACCCTCCTCCAGATACGAGGTCGGTGAATACGACGAGCCGCAACGGATAGGTGCCGT
>CAZNYI010000016.1:0-15703 GCA_964577245.1 uncultured Candidatus Saccharibacteria bacterium | reverse complement strand
TTAATCCAATTGATTGTACTGCTATCGGTACTCAATTTTCTGCTGCGTTGGATGATGGGATTTCTCATTCTTCTGGCGCTGATGGAAACACATATATCGGATGCCGGGTTGAATGGAACCAAGGCAACGGTATGTCTTTCTATGATACTGAGATCATTAATATCGTTGGGGGTCTTTTTGATCGTAACTATAAAGCAGGATTATGGTTTGGAGATTCTGGACCAGCACCTCCAGCCGATCATGCTGATAGATGGATAGCTGTAACCGGAGTACAATTTAGGCGTAACGGCAGAAATGGCACTTCTGGGGCAAACTCACATATCTGGATAGATGGAAGCTGTTACGGAGCGCATATAAACATTACGGGCTGTACGACAATGACGGGTGTTGATGATAACGGAGGTGGACCACTTACACCTCTTTATTCAATCAATGTTCAAAGCCCAAATCTTGGGCCTATAATCATAAATGGCAATGATCTTACCGGCAATACAACGGGGGGTGAGGGTGGTTCTATAGGCAATATCAGTCTGCTTACGAATGCAAGAATACGCAGCAATCAGGGACCAAATGATTATGATATAGGGCAATTACTTCTTCACAATCAATACGGAGATTATTACACGGAAGCCTCTCCCTATGTTACGAGTGCAAGTTCTGCGACCACAACCATAAATTTACCCCCTATAATTCCCTTTGGGCGCGGAAGATATATTTTAGAAATCTGCGCTAGAGGGGTTACTACAGGAGCAACCTGGGGAGGCATATGGTATTTCGTAATGGCCGATGAGGGGCTTGGCGCTGCTTTGATATGGGCAAATGCAATAATGGGTGAATTGGGAACGGCGGGCGTAATTCTTATTGGAGCTGGTGCGGCAGGAAAAATAGAGTTAGCTGGATCCGCAGTGGCGGCTGATGGTTCTAGTTTTACCTTAACCATCAACAATCAGGTAGGGGAAGATTTAGGAGATTGTTACATCGCCGTTCGTCCTGTTGGAGGAGCGTCATAATGGACCCGTCAAATATACAGGGAAATGTAATGAATAATCTGTTTCCTCAAGGAGGACAGCAGAATAATCAGCCGTTTTTCGGAGGCATGCAACCCCAACAGATGCCCCAACAGGCTATGCAGCAACCTCAACAACCCATGCAACAGCCTTTTGCATTTACCCCTCAGATGTTTGCGGCAACTGATACGCAATTTCCCATGATGCAAACGCAAGCCCCAAATCTTGCTAATTATTACTCTCAACAGCAGGCGGCAAATACGCCCCCTGCCCAACAGCAGGCACAACAACCACAACATCAGGGAATGACGGCAGCACAATATATCCGCAATCTTTTCAGTGGAAACCCATACAACAACTGAGGTAAATATGTTTTCAGCATCTACCGATCCCGCAATGATGGCCCTTTATCAGCAGATGATGCAGGGTCAAGGCCCTGGGCAGCAAAATCTTTCGGCTGGAATGCCTCAAGGGGGCAGTATAGCGCCTCCTCCAAGTCAAATTTCCCGTATGCAACAACCTGGAGGTGGAATGGGGGGCGGTATTCAGCCCCCGCCAATTCCTTCACAAAACGGGTTTTTTCAACAGATGGCTCAAAGCCCACAAGCTATGCAACAGGGTATAAATCTTATTGGACAATCCGGGGGAAATTCATCACCAGCGGTGCAGGGGGCGCAGGGGGCTTCATCTTCTTCAGGTGGGAGCGGTTTAATGGGCTTATTAAGCCCCCTTATTGGATCAAGCGGCACGGTAGCGGCTGGACCCGCATTAGATGGGGGTGCTGGGTATGTCACGGGTCAAAGCGGCCTTATGGGGGGATTAGGAAGTCTGTTTGGCGCGGGGGGCGGGGCGGCTGCTGGAGCATCCCCCTTTTGGGGGGGGCTATCAAGTGCTCTTGGTGGATCAGGCGAAGCTACAGGATTGCTCTCACTCTTGGGGTTCATGTGAATCTTATCCTTATTCCTCCGGCAAATTTACCGCATGTCATTAATTTGGTTTATCCCAAGATTGATGCAGCGACGGAGTACAGCGTGGGAAAATACAACGGTTCCGATATAGTCAAGAAAATAGCGTCTGGTAATATGCAATTATGGGTGATTTACGAGGAGGAAACTGATAAAGTGCAAGGAATTTGCATAACAGAAATCGCAGTATTTCCTCAAAGGAAAATATGCCGTTTTCTTTGCGCTACTGGTGATAGTTCTGAGGAATGGATAGATTTAATATCCGTTATTGAAGAATGGGCTGAAACTATGGGTTGTGATGGGTTTCAGGCGGAATGCAGGCCCGGTTGGGAGAGACTACTAAGGGACTTCGGCTATAAGAAAAGTCATGTCATTCTTAATAAGGAACTAGGCTCATGTCATTGAAAACATTGAGATTTGGACGCTTAAGGTCTTATAATAAAAACCGCCTTGGCTTTGGGGGCGGTAGCCAAACCTCCACGACTACAAGCAATAATGCTCCGTGGTCTGCTCAACAGCCATATTTGCAAAATCTGTTTTCATCGGCGCAAAATCAGTACCAGAATTATACCCCTCAATATTTTGGAGCCGCAGGGACGCCGAATGCTGGACAATCGACGGTTGCGCCGCTTAATTCTGTAGAAACCTCGGCTTTATCTGGAATTGCCAATACCGGGATGAATGGTTCTCCAGATTTAACGGCAGCAAATACATCTACAGGAAATATTCTTAACTCTAATCCTGCTGATAATCCTTATTACCAGCAAATGGCCAATACGGTTTTGGGATCAGTCGTTCCTGGCCTTGAAAGCCAGTTTACACAAGGTAACAGTGTAAATAACCCGGCAATGGCCTATGCGACTACTCAGGGAGCTACAAATGCCCTTGGGAACACAATGTTTCAGAATTATAACCAAGGCGTATCAAATCAATTGGGAGCGGCAGGAACGGCACAAAACCTGTATAATACCGGGCTTCAGGGGCAGACGGCTGCACTTGGCGCGGGTCAAGCACAGCAGACACAAAGCCAGAATGATCTAACTAATCAGGTTAATATGTGGAATTACCAGCAGCAACTGCCGTACAGTCAGATCAATCAACTTTCTAACCTAATTACCGGGCAGTATGGCAGCACTGGAACGGGAACAACTTCATCGCCCCAGCAATCTTTATTCGGCTCAATATTTAGCGATATGAGATTGAAGGATAATATCAAACGTATCGGAACGGCTGATAATGGATTAGCAATTTATTCCTATACCTTTAAGAGCGATAAACTACAAAAGACGCATATAGGATTTCTGGCTCAAGAGGTTATGCAAATTCATCCTGAAGCTGTTCACCAAACATCATCCGGACATTTGATGGTTCGGTATGATCTTGCCGTTCTTCCTAGAAATAAGGAGGCCGCGTAATGGGTTTCTTTGATCAGCTTCTGCCCGATTACAGTGACCCTAATTCAATGGCCGCATGGGGGGCCATTGGAAACATGCTCTTACGTGGGGGCACACCCATTCCAGGGAAAGGATTGGGTGCTGGTAATGCTTTAGCAATGCTGGCTGGTTCGGGAATGCAAGGGGCAACTGCTGGGGCTAATTTTGCTCAAGAGTATCAGAAGCAGAATATCGGTAATCAGATGGGCGGCCTTAATCTTCAACGCGCACAAGCAATACAGCCAGCAATCCTAAAACAAATAAATGGAATGTCCTCTGGCGCACCCGGAGCTTTAAACGGCGGTATGTCTGATAGTGACCAACTTGCATTACAGACGCTTCAATGGGCAATGATGAGCGGAAATCCCGAACAGATTTCTAAGGCATATCAAACCATATATGAACACAACCCAAACTTAGCTGGACAGATTGAAAATGCAAAGGCAAGGGGAGGTATTGCACAAACTCCAAACGGTCCAGTTCCGGGGTATCAGGTACCGGGGATAAATAATTCACCGTTTGGCGCTATGTCACCTCCTGTATCCGATGCTCCCATGCAGGGTACTCAGCCTTCTATTAGTCCGGTTCAGGGGCCGCAGACTATTCCACCCATTAATGCATCCGAATTGCAGCCGCCACCGCAGCAGCAGCTAAGGGATGCATCTTTCATGCCTCCTAATCCTCCGCCACAATCTACCTCTAGTGTAGCCTCTAATGGAGCCGATCCCACGGGCATGCCAAAATATAAATTTAATCCGTTTAACAAGGTTGAAACGGAACAAGCCTCAAAGTTTGGCGAAGCTGATACAAAAGTTAATGATGCTATGACCGGGCAACTTGATACCTATGCTCAATCCGAACAGCGTCTAAATACAATCGCGCAGGCTCTTAAGGAAGTTCAATCTGGAGGCCTTACGTCAACCAAAGCAGCTATAGCTAATATGTTGCAAGGTCTTGGTGTAGACCCAAAGACATATAATCTTGATGATCCAAAATCTGCCTATAATGTTTTGCATGAACAGGGGATTAACACGCTTCAGGAACTTAAGCAGCTAACCTCTGGTACTGGAAGCCGCATAACAAATGCTGAATTTACCCGTATCGGAAATTATATGAATAATCCTGATATTCCGGCTTCGACTAACCTTCAACTTCTCGGAGAGGCTATTGGTGCCATTCATTATGATAAGGATATGATTGACGGATGGAATAATATCGGCGGGTTAGGAAATAGAGCAGCTTCTGGATATACGGTTCGACCTGATGACTATATGCGCCAGTGGCAATTAAAGCATAAAATGGGTGATTACGTCGATCAGGCCAAGGAAAAGATTGGACCGTTAAAGGGTATGGAAGCGCAGGGAAATGCTTCTCCTCAAGTTACTTACGTCAGAGTTAACGGAAAACTGGTGAAGCAATGAGCCAGACTGTTAAACTTGAGGACGGATCAATACATAGCTTCCCGGATGACGCAACGGAGGAAGAAATCAACGCCGCACTCCCTGTTTCACAAAATCAACAGATGGAAGGGGTAATGCGCGAGCCTGCTATTGCTGCGAGCAATGCAGTAAAGGGGCTTGGACAATTCGCTGGATTACCTGGGGATGCTGCAAAGTTATATGATGCTTATATCGGCTCACCATTTGCCCGCGCAGTATCGGGTGAAAAACCTCAATTTGGGACTTCTGGAGGTGGTGCGGATTTGATGAATGCTGTATTGCCAACTTCTTCTCAAATTACCCAAAATCTTAAAGATACGGGAGCGGTTGACCGTCCTGATTTAAAACCTCAAGGAATAGGGGAAGAATTATTAGCGGCTGGCTCTCAGGGTGTAGGCTCAACATTGCCCCTGGCTATGACCGGGGGCATTCCCGCAGCTTTAAATACTTTGGCGCAGGGTGGGGGCGCTGGCATAGGTGGTAATTTAGCAGATAAATATCTACCTGATTGGGTGCCTGGAAAAGGATTAATCGGGGCTTTGGCGGGTGGTGGTATAGCCGGAGGTGCGGAGTCATTAGCGCAAAGGGGTTTTGATAGTATGGCGGGTAATACCTCGCCAGTTCTTCAGGCTTATAAAGAAGCTGAGATTACGCCGCGTTTAGTTGGTGATGTAAGCGGTGATGCCAATATGCAGCAAATGCAGGCCTTTGCATCTAAGGCTCCCTTTGGTGCGGGGAAAGTAAGGAATGCAGCACAGCAAACGCTGGATGAATTTGACAATTCTGTTGAAAAAACCGCCAATATGATGGGCGACAGCTATACGCTTCAAGAAGCTGGAAACGAAGTCCAGAAACAAGGCAAACAATGGCTCAAGGATTTTAATGCCGCGCAAAATAGTGCTTGGTCTGATGTTAATTCAACAATTGGACCAAAATCGCCAGTTAATATGGCTAATACGAAAAATTCTGTAAACTCATTAACGCTTTCTTCGAGCGGCAATCAGGCTTTATCTGAGGCCATGAAAAGCCCAATCATGCAGAAAGTAATAAATGTATTGCAGGAAAGCGGCAAAAACCCATTGACTTGGGAACAGGTAGAGGGATTAAGAACTCTTGTCGGGCAACAATTACAGAAGTCATCCTTGAATGCCGATCCTGGTGAAATGGCACAAGCAATGTTGCTTTATGGTTCCATTACCAAAGATATGCAGAATGGTGCGTTTGCGTCTGGAAATGTAGCTGGATTGGCGAAATTCATGGCTGCAAATGCCCTTACATCGCAGGGACATGATTTTGTTAACAATGTTCTCGGTGATGTAATGAAGGCTAATCCTGAAGATGCAGCTAGTTCTTTGCTTTCTGGTGGTGCAAAGGGCGGTACTCAGTTGCAGGCTATTCGCTCTGAAATGCCTGATGCAGCAGACGAATTGGGGGCTGTTAGCATAAGGAGGGCTATGGCTGGAGCTTCTGAGGGATCAGGTGGAAACTCCGTATCTCCGGCTAGATGGTTATCTAATCAGGACCCAACAAGGCGTTTATCCCCAGAGGCTTATAATGCCCTATTTCCAAACAAGGCGGTTCAGAGTAGAATGTCAGCACTTGATACCGTAGCTAATTCTATGAAAGCTACGGAACAGTTTGTTAATCGTTCTAACAGTGCGACCGCTCTTGAGCATGCCGCTATGTGGTCTGCTCCTGAGATAATAGGTGGCGCAGCATGGGCTGGGCATGAAGCTGGTGGTCTTCCTGGTGCAATCATCGCTGGTACTGGGGCGAGCTTGCCGTATATGGCTGGTCCTGTCTCTGGTCGCTTGGCTACTAGCCCACTCCTAGCCAGATTAATGGCCACTCCTTCTGTTCAATCCCCCTTTGGAAATCTAGCTCCTCGACTTGCAACACAGGTGCGATAATGAAAAAATTTGCCTTATTTCTCATTCTATTTGGATTAATATCTCAGCAGGCTTTTGCTGATGTGGAACTCAATGGAACAACAGCCAATAAATACTCTGAAACAGCCGGAAGCAACACGGCAGCAAGTCCCAATGGATGGGCTAATGGTACGTATCCTAATCAGGTTGAGCCAATTAACCGAGTTACGCTGGGGGCTTTGCAACGTTTCTGGAATAGAGCAAACGGAGCTTTAACTGTTGGTGGAAGCGCCAATACTATTACTTTAACTCCGTCTAATACTTCATTTCCTACCTCATATGTTTCTGGAGAACTCTATCAATTTAAAGCTTCTGCCCCCAATACAGGAGCAGTGACGGTAAATATTAATGGTATTGGAGCGGCCAATCTTTATAAAAAAGGGAGTGCCGGATCCGTTGCCTTAACAGGCGGAGAAATTCAAGCCAATGATCAGGTTGTAATTTCGTATGACGGTACGGAATTTCAGATCATTAGTTCACTTCCACAGGCTGCTGTAGTTGGATATTTGACGGCTTCCAACAATCTATCTGATGTAGCATCAGCATCAACATCGCGTACTAACCTTGGGCTTGGAACGGCATCTGTTCAAAACAGTACCGCATTCATGCAATCGGCTAATAACCTATCCGATGTATCAAGCCTTTCAACTGCCGTGTCAAATCTTGGATTTACAACCTCTGCCGGAACAAACGGATATGTAAAACTTCCAGGTGGCATAATTATCCAATGGGGCCAAAGCATTAGTTCATCTAACCCAAGAACGGTTACGTTTCCTCTCGCTTTTCCCAATAACTGTTATTCTGTCACTGTTACATCTTTGGTTAGCAATAACAGCATACAAGAGGCTTCTGCTTACTCTAAAACCGGCTTCACTCTCAGTCAGGGTAATGTTTCAGGCAACGCATCATGGATGGCTATAGGAAATTAAATGAAATATCTCAAATCTATCGTTTACGGGTTTTGGCTGAATTTCATCGGGGAAGCCCCTCATGGTGAATATGATGAACACTAGGAATTTATTCCTAAATATGGTAAAACCCCCTCTAATGGAGCGTAAAATGAAGAAATATCTATTGATCCTGTTTCTAGCTTTTATGCCTCTTGTGGCATGGGCGCAAACAAGTTCTTTGCCTATTCATCCAACCACAACTATTACGGTATCTGTATCTAATAGCGCGTCGTCTGCAACGCTTGTTCCGCAGGCTTCTATTTCTTCATGGCAAATTGAATTGCAGAACTCAGGAAGCGTAACGGCATTCTGTACGTTCGGAGGAAGTACCGTTTCTGCAACTACCAGTAATTATCCGGTATTAGCAGGAGTAGATAAAGTAGTAACGGTAGATCAGGATCATAAGTATATTTCCTGTATTACCGCATCAAGTACCACGACTGTCTATGTAACGGGTGGTATCGGACAATGAAAAAACTCCTTTTTCTTCTGATTATCTGGTCAGCATTCTTTATTCCAGAATTTGCTCATGCTGAGTTAAAGGCTGTTTCAAGTTCAGGTGGCGGAGGTGGTGGCTCCCCAACAGGCAGCGCGGGGGGCGATCTTTCCGGGACGTATCCAAATCCCACGGTTGCCAAAGTCCAAGGCAATGCGATGGGAACCACGGCAGGCACGACGCTCGATCTCAGCGGCGGAACAAACAGCCTCCTCCTCCCCTCCGGCACCACTGGGCAGCGGCCTGCTGGCGCAGCCGGAATGATCAGGTACAATTCGACTCTCCCGGCTCTTGAAGATTACGTAAACAGCGCGTGGAATCAGATTATCAATCTCGTATCCCCTACACAGAACAACCCCGTCAGTCCATTGCTCTTAAACACAAACAGCGTTGTATCGTCTGTTTCCCAAAATACTTATGCATTCAACCTAGACCCCATTTATCTTACCCATACTGCGAAATGCATTGCCAAGGTAAAAAACAATCAAGGTAACTGCCGCATCATGCTTTTGGGAGACAGCACTACTCTCGGTTCATATTCTAACGGAGCCAATTCTGCCAATATCGGCTTCGCGGCCCCAGCCCCAATAATGGCTAATGCCTTCAATGCGGCAGGCATTCCTTCAACAAACGATGCTTGGTGGGGTGGCGGGTATCCTGCGGGCACAATAGCCCTCGATGGTCGTGTGACGGTAGGAAGCGGGTGGGCTTCTGATAGTGGTGGTGCGTTCACTATCGGCGGCTACGACATGCAGAACAATTCGACGAACAATAATCTGGTCTTCAAACCAATCCATCCGTTTGATACTTGTCAAATCTGGTATTTACAGACTGCATCGACGGGAACACTCTCGGCCAATATTAGCGGCGGAACGCCAACCACGAAATCAACTGCCAATGCCGGGAATGGTCTAGGTTCAATAACCCTCACAGGAACCAAAGGGATCAATACATGCAATGTGTCATGGTCGTCTGGTGGGTTCATTCATGTCATTGGCATGGAGACATGGGATAGTTCGAAGTCGGTTGTTCTCTTTGAGGAGGCGGGTGCAGGCGGCAGCACTTCCACTCAATGGACGTCTAACACGACAAATAGTTGGGGAGTGGCGGCAGGCGGTTTGACCACAATCGCCCCTGATGCTGTATGGATCAATCTCGATATTAACGAGTGGGTCAATTCAATCGGAGTATCGACCCATAAGACCAATCTTCAGACGATGATAAACAACATCCAAAGCGCTGGCGCGGATGTGTTCTTGGTAACGGGCGTGCCGTCAGACCCGACAGGATCGGGCATTTCTCTGGCAACACAGCAATCGTATATCAACGCAGACTACACGCTGGCGCAGAGCAACAATATCCCTCTCATAGATGTGAACGATCTGTTTCAGTCCTACGCGGTCAGCAACCCCCTTGGACTTTACGGGAACACGTATCATCCGAGCCAGCTTGGATATGAGAAATATGCGAACCTCGTTGCCTCTGATCTTCTCTTGGCAACTGCATCCTCGCCAGGCAGCAACCCGATTGAGTTTAGCTCTAATGCCAATGGACCACCCATTGACATTATTTCCAATCCTTCGACCGGAACCGGAACTTCCGGGTTTAACTTCTGGACATATGGCTCCGGCTCAAGCGGCTCGGCGCAGAACTATCCTACCCTCTCAATGGCCATTGGCGCGACCGGCGTAGGTATCGGAACATCTTCACCGGCAAGCGGCGTCAATCTTGATCTTGGTTCCGATACAGGTGGTATCCTTCTTCCCATCGGAACAACGGGCCAGAGACCAAGCGCCACCGCAGGATTATTACGGTACAACTCGACCTTAACAGGGATTGAAGCATACCTGAATAGCGTGTGGCAATTGCTTGTTGCCGCCAATCCGCCTTCCTTCAAGACCACTAACTACACAGTTGCGGCAGGTGACGTGAACGGATTACTTGTTCTGCAATCGACCACGACAAGCACCAACACAACGTTTTCTCTTCCGCAAGCTGGGACCACCGGCTTCGAGAATGGCAAAACGTTTAACTTCATGAATGAAAACGGGACATACACACTAACGCTCGCTCCCTCTGGCGGATCAACATCTTCTTTCCTTGGGATGACGCTGACAAGCTCCAATATAGTTTTGAACCAGTATGGATATGCGTCTTGTACATCTGATGGCACGAATTGGAATTGCTCAGGGACAAACGGAGCCGGTGTCGTCTCGTTGACGACCACTGGCACCAGCGGCGCAGCCACGTTGTCAGGCGGTGTCCTCAACATTCCGCAGTATACGGGCGGCGGTGGTGGGGGTGTAAATCCCGTCCTGTTACCATCAAGCGCGTATACGACTGATACTACAGGAAATCTATTTCCGTATGTCTACACGGGAGCGGGGGGGAATGCTTCGCCATCAGATACCGGTTGGGGTGTTGTGGCTTCTCTGGGTTCTGATGTCACGCTCCAGATGCGCTTTCAGATGCCTCCAGCGATACCGGGGAGTGGTACATTCAAGCTCGTTTCCTACTGCCTAGCCAACGCGAGCAGCGGAGTGGTGAAATATACCGTTCAAGATGCTGACGTCGGAACATCAACAGCCCCCTCGGCTGCAACATTGACCAGCGAAACCCAGACGAGTATTACGTGGGCGGCTGCTGATAAGTACGTTATAACAAAGACAGCCCTAACATCGACGCCGGTCGCAGACGACGTATCGGTGATCGCTGTTACGTTCAACCATACAAGCTGGACGCTTGCTCAAATCCTTTCCTGCCGGTGGGAGGAACTATGGGAGTAGTTGTTCGCTCTATCATTGTCCTTGTTCTCTGCACGCTTTCATGTGGAGCACAGGCATCGAGGGGATTTGGCACAACCTTCGGAGCCGGAACCACTGATATAGTTCAAAGCGGGTATTCAACCGTAGCGGCCACAAATTTCACCTATGGCTCCTGGATTTGGGTAAATGGCGCTGGCGGCGGCTCTTTAGGCAAGCTCTTTATAAGGCAAGCCAACTCATCAAATGAAGCCATTGGGTTTAATGGGGTGTTGGCGACCATGAAACTCACGACCGCATGGAGCGGTGGCGGCCAGTTTCACTGGACAACCCCATCATCGAATGCGTGGCACAACCTATGCATCACTTATAACAATAGTTCTTCCGCAAACGTTCCTGTGGTCTATATAGACGGAGTGAGTGTTTCTGTAACAACAGATGCTACGCCCTCCGGAACGTACACACCATCGGCTACGGCTATGTATATTGGAAATGCCGCAAGTGCAGCCAGAGTATGGGATGGGAAGCTCGCGGAGATAGCCTACTGGAACGGGTCATTGTTAACAGCCAATGAGTGTAAGGCATTCGCTTTAGGAATGTCACCTTTGAAACTTCACGGCGGCCCTTCACTCTATCTCCCTCTGTACGGCTATCAATCCAATGAACAGGATTGGGGGCCATCGCACGTCACGCAGACCATAACGGGTACTGTCGGACGAAATCACGCGCCTGTGCAGACGTATCCGCTTGAGGGGATTGAAAGACAATGAACAAAGTCATCGCCATCCTATTGACTGCGACATTCATGTCCTCATTCGCTGTCGCTAAAACTCATCCATCCTCATCGTCCAGCGTACCGGGGATAAGCGGCCTCGATTGGGGTGCAACGGCAACAACAGGCCCGTACACCGCCGCGCCTGGACTATCAAATGTGGAAGTGGATCAGCCCAACGGCACAACTCCAACAACGAATAATAGTCCTTCATCAAGCGATCTTGAAACCCTGCAATATCACCATCATACCCGCGTTGCAGTAGATGGCATGGGCCGTATTTGGGTCGCTTACAGTGGTGATCAAACTACGGAAGGATCAAGTGGTATGGTCACGGAAGTTAAAACCAGCACAGATGGGACTACTTGGAGTTCCCCGCTGTTGGTGGTTGCTCCGGCAAGTACGTTCGACGGTAATCAAAATGGAGGCCGTAGAATTTCTTATCCTCGCGCTTTTGTAACTTATAACGGTCAATTATATCTTGTGGCCGCCATAGACCAGCCTAATAGCAGCGGGTGTTGCACGAATGAACAAGGAGAAGCCCTTGTTGCAGCAGCAATGAATACAAACGGAACGATTGGGGCTACTTTTCAGGTCAGCGCCGCGACCTATACACCTATTAGCACATTCCCGTCCTATACATATGACAGCACACTTGGGCCACCCATTTATCAGCTAGGGAATCTTTTCGGTACGTGGGGTGGGTCTGCACCTGGTCAACCTGCTTCGGCATGGACAGGATACGGTACTGGTGCAGACGGTACCGTGATGGTAGAGCCAAGCACGGCTCAACTCTCGGCAAACCCGAATGTGCTTTTCAGGCTCTGGCGCGATGAGGGAACCACACAGCAATTGCATCTTTATCAATCCGTATCGCTCGATTACGGCGCAACGTGGTCGCCAGCGTTTCCGACCGATATCCCAAACTACCCATCTGAAACAACTTTCATCAAATTAGCCAATAGCCATATCGCGGTAGTTGGTAATTCGCAGTATCAATCAGGCGCGACCGATGCCCGTGATCCGCTCTATTTGGCAATTTTCGATGGAAGCACGGGGCTCATGAAGAACATTTATTCGGTCAGCGGAACACTAACAACGCCAACCTACAACAACGGAGTGACATGTACGCCAGGTGGGAGGCCGTGCGGTGCTGCCTATCCAGGTGCATATGAGTATAACGGTACGCTTTATATTAGCTACAGCACCTACAAACAGAACATCTGGCTCGCAACTGTTCCGAGTACGAACCTGTGATTCGCTTCACCAAACACCCGAAGAAGCCCAGCCTCTTCAACGCCATCAAACGCACATGACTGATTTTACCCACTTCCCCGACAACATGCTTTCCACTAAGGACTTGGCTACGAAACGCGAGCAGCAGGATTTGGAGCGCCGCGCACAAGCAGCCCAGGACCGCGTTGACGGCAAACCATGCAATGAGCAGATGGCGCTAGCACTGATAAAATCAGGGTTGCAACCGAAATGACTATGAAAACCAGCATCTTACACCTTACACATAGATAAAATATGGTTTCCGATGATACGACTATATTTGAATGGATTATTGGGGGAATGGCATCAGCAGCCTCCCTCCTTTCGGGATATTTTTTCATGAAAACCAACAAGTTGCAGAAGGACTTGACGGATCATGTATTGCACGCGGAGCAGACCTATGCAAAGATACCTGACATGAACGAGGGCTTTCGTATCCTCAACATAAAAATGGACAATACGCAAAAGTCCGTTCAACTACTTGCCGTGGAACAGGCCCGGCAGGGTGAAAACATGAAGAATATGGACAAGAATATTCAGGATATCGCCAACAAAATGCAGGACAGGACGACTTAATGAAGTACAAAGAGGTATGGATGGGATTGCTTGCCATAATCGTTATGGGAGCATTTATATTTGATGGGTATTTCATCATGTCGGGGGCTGTAAAGACGGCAGACCCACAGTTATTACTGTTAATCGGTAGTGTTTCCGGCGCATCACAGACGTTTTGCGGGCTTGTATTGTCTTATTACTTCAGCAGTTCAAAGTCCTCGGATGAAAAAAACTCGACAATTTCTTCTGCTTTGGATAAAATACAATCTGTTCCGTCTACCCAAACAACCGTTAACACGGTCACGACAGCCCCAGCAAAGGAACCCCCTAAATGAGAAAGATTTTGGCCCTTGCAGCGATTATTATCCTCGTTGGGTGTGCAACTACCCCTGCCAGTGATATAGCGGCTCTGGAAGCATCCTTGGCGGCTGCTGATACCGGGGCTTTAGCGTATGTTAACCTTCCGACTTGCGGGACCGTAGGATCAGGGGTTGCCTGTAAAACAATGGCTACCATTAAAACCATTGGGTTAGCATCCCAATCCGCATATATGGCCGTGAAGGCAGCGGAAGCCGCCAAGGATCAGACTTCGGTTGCTAAAGCCCAAACAGCCGTTGCTGCCCTTCAGGCCATCGTCACAACTGTAGCTACGGGTAACTAATCATGTCACCGCAACTTATTCAGCTTATTGAACTTCTGGTTTCCACCATAGTCCAGTATGCGCCTACCATTTATCTTGATATCAAGGACGCTATCGACGTTCTGACAAGCGGCGTCGATCCTACTCCCGAACAGCAGGCTGCGATTGATACGGCTTTAGACTTGGCAAACCAGAAGCTACAGACCGCTATTGCCGCGCAACTATCGGCCCAACAGCAATCCGGGGCAACGTGAGCTTTCTAATATCCATCCTTGGGTTGTTTGCAACTGTATGGGAATGGATAAGCGGAAACAAAGACAAGCAACTTGGTAAGTACGAGCAAGAGAATGAGGATGCTCAAAGGGCTATCGAGGTACAGCAGAAGGAATTACAGGCGGTTATTAATCGTCCTGATGATAAGCAGCTTTCTGACAGCCTGCAACGCGGGGAGTTTTAGCTCCTGCCCTGTCATAGTCGAATATAGCAATCAAACAGAAGCGCAAGTCGATCACGATCTTGCCCTCTTACCGCCAAACTCCCCTGTAAAAGATTTCATGAAAGATTATTCCGTCCTCCGCAACGAAGCGCGGGCATGCCTTCAATGATTGATCCAGAGGTATTGGTTCTAACGAATGGATTATCTGACCTCGATGTAATTTATCGAAGCCTTGACGGGGAAGCCGGAAACCAGGAGGAAGAGGGCATTCGGGCTGTAGGATGCGTTATTCAAAACCGCGTCAAGCTGAAATGGCAGGGAGAAACTACCGCCAGGGGCGTATGTCTGCATAGAAAACAGTTTAGCTGTTGGCTACCCGGTCCTGACAGGGACAGGATTATGAAGCCTGATTATGTTCCGCCGTTACTATGCGTAAACATAGCCTTTAAGGTATATTACAACCTCCTTGTGGATATAACCGGAGGAGCCGATAGTTATGAGGTAACAGGAACCGGAGCTTACTGGACAGACGGATTACAGCCGGTTGCGATTATCGGGGCGCACAGTTTTTACACTACCCGCAACCTGAATGTAAAATAGCGCCGTGGCCTGTATACCCTGTAAACAGCCCCATGTGATCGAGAATGAACACCGCAAATACTAACACGACGAGAATTTGTATGACAACGGGGATAGGCGGTGGTAGGCCCGGAATGCGCTGAATACAGTAGCATAAGAGGCCTACCACAATCATTAAAACGATAAGCTGGATCAGGAAATTTAAATCCATCTTTAGGCGCTTTCATCTTCCCGAAGAGGCTGTTTGGGGTTCATGGGCTTGTTAACGGGCTTCTGCGGATTTTGTGGGTCATGCGGATACTGTGGCTGTTTGGGATTGCTCATTGTGTACTCCATTTGTGAAATGGCATGATGGAGGATTGGATGTAAGTTTACAGTATGGAAATCAACATACCATTCTTACAATATATATGCTAAAAACCGCCCCATGTCTCACAAACACCACGAACCGGATCACGAGTGCCGG
>CAZNYI010000015.1:0-15766 GCA_964577245.1 uncultured Candidatus Saccharibacteria bacterium | reverse complement strand
TGTTGCGGGGGCAGGACTCGGACCTGCTTCGGGAGCTTATGGGGCTCCCCGGAAAACCTTTCCCAACCCTCCCGCGCGATTTCCCGCGCCGTCGCAGAGAATGTATACCTATGATAGTTAATTTTTTACTGAATTGTCAAAGTGCGCGATTAATGAGATTATGGAATAAAGTACCACATGAAAATCGCAATTCTTGGTTTTGGCCGCGAAGGGCAATCAGTGCTCACGTTTATGAAGCGCCGGCGCGAGTTCCACGGCGCGGAAATTTGGATACTGGACCGGAACAACGGCACAAAAGTTCCCGCAGGCGTTCGCACCCAACTTGGTAAAAATTATCTTTCGCATTTGGAAGATTTTGACCTTATCTTCCGGTCGCCCGGCATCCCCTACACGCTTCCAGCACTCGCGAAAGCCCGCCGAAACGGCACGCTCTCAAGTTTGATGGCACTCTTTTTTGAATATTGCCCCGCAAAGATCATCGGTGTCACGGGAACAAAAGGAAAAGGCACCACGGCTACCTTGCTGTATAAAATATTGAAGGCCGCCCACCGCGACGTTTATTTCGCCGGCAACGTCGGCACGCCGGCGCTTAAAATCCTCCCGCGGCTCAAAAAGGATTCGCTCGTGATATTGGAACTTTCCAGCTTCCAGCTGCAGGATCTTACGGTCTCCCCTCCCATCGCCGTCGTGCTTGATGTTTTTCCCGACCATCAGGACGCGCACAAAGACATAAAGGAATATTACGAAGCGAAAGCAAATGTTGCGCGATTCCAAACGCCGCACGATCGCGTTTTCTTTTTGAAAAATAATCGCATGAGTGGTTGGGCGGCGCGCCACGGTCGCGGCAAGAAGATTGCAGTGGACGAAGCGGCGTTCCCGCATTCCGCTGCGCGCGGTGGCTTCGGACCGGAAGACCTTACCATGCCTGGACCCCACAATTTCAAAAACGCCGTGATGGCGGCGACGGTCGCGCGCGCGATGGGCGTGCCGAGCCGCACTATAATAAAGACTATTAAAGCGTTTCCGGGAAATGAGCACCGGTTGGAATTTGTGCGGCAGGTGGGCGGCGCGCTCTATTATAACGACTCGGCTTCCACGAACCCGCAAACATCCGCCGCGGCCGTGAACGCCTTCCCCGGACACCCAAAGATCCTCATCGCAGGCGGGAAAGACAAAGGCCTTGATTACGCACCGCTCGCAAAAACGCTCCGGAGCGCACGCGTTGCGCAGGTCATCCTTTTTGGAGAAAACAAAGCAAAAATAAAACGCGCGATCGGACCGGCGCTTAAAACATCCATCGCGCATGCCCCGATCAAAATAGTCTCCAACCTGAAAGCCGCTATTCATGCCGCTCGTGAGGCCGCGCAATTGTTACCGCACTCGTCAAAACCGCCGGTCGTTCTTTTCTCGCCCGGTGCCGCAAGCTTTGACATGTTCAAAAGCTATGCCGACCGCGGTGAACAGTTCAAGGCGCTCGTGCGAAAATTGAAATAATCCGCCGAACGCGCTAGAATCGTTTAATGGCCGCGCAATTAGGCAAACACGAGTTGGAACATTTGGCGAAGCTCGCCCGTATTGAGCTCGACCCAAAGGAAGAAGAAAAGCTTTTAAAAGACCTCGGCAATATTTTGGATCATTTTAAAGAGCTGCAGGAGCTTGATACCACGAACGTCGCACCGATGACAGGCGGCACCGATCTGCGCAGCGTGTTCCGCGAAGACGGCGAGCGCGAAAACACGAACCGCGGCGCAGGCGTGGAAGCGTTCCCCGAGAAAAAAGACGGCTTCTTGAAAGTGCCGCCGGTTTTTGAATAGCGCGAGCGAGCGGCGCACCACCACAAACACCACTATGGAACCACTGCAACACCTCACCATCAAAAAATTCCACGAAGGCCTGCTCGCCAAAAAGTTCAGGGCGCTCGAAGTGACGCAGGCATATTTCACGCACATCAAAGAGCATGACCAACAGATCGGCGCGTATTTAAGCACCGCAGAAGCATCCGCAGCACGCGAAGCGGAAGCGGTTGACCTTGCCGTTGCGAAACAAGAAAATATTTCCGAACTCGCGGGCGTCCCCTTCGCCATAAAGGATTGCATCCTTGTGAAAGACCAGCCGGCGACCGCAGCATCAAAAATTCTGGAACACTATGTTGCAAGTTACGACGCCACGACCATCCAAAAACTGAAGGCGGAAAAGGCGGTGTTCCTCGGCAAGACGAACATGGATGAGTTCGCTATGGGCGGCTCCACAGAAAACTCGGCATTCAAGCTTACACATAATCCGCACGATCTTACGCGCGTCCCGGGCGGTTCCTCCGGTGGTTCGGTCGCGGCAGTCGCGGCGCACCTTGCGATGGCGGCGCTTGGTTCCGATACGGGCGGTTCCATCCGCGAGCCGGCAGCGTTCTGCGGCGTCACGGGCCTCAAGCCCACCTATGGCGCGGTCTCGCGTTCTGGCCTTATGGCGATGACCTCCAGCCTGGATCAGATCGGCCCGATCGCAAAGACCGCAGAAGACGCGGCGATCGTTTTTAAGGCGATCGCGGGGCGCGACCCGCTTGACGCCACGAGCGCGGACCATAACTACGGTGACGACCTTACGAACCCGAAATTGGAAAAGATAAAAACGCTTCGCATCGGCCTTCCCGAAGAATATTTTGTTGAGGGTGTTGCACCAGAGATTATCGCAGCAGTGGAAGGCGCGGTGAAGAAAATAGAAAGCTTGGGGCTGAAGGTAAAAAAAGTATCACTGCCGCACACAAAATACGCACTCTCCGCCTACTATATTATTGTGCCGGCCGAAGTAAGCTCCAACCTTGCGCGCTTTGACGGCATTCGGTACTCGCGCATCGCGGGCGCGGAAGCGGCATCCCTTACCGATCTTTACTTCAAACAAAAAGGCGCCGGGTTCGGCGCGGAAGTAAAGCGCAGGATTATTCTTGGTACGTTCGTGCTCTCCTCCGGCTACTATGACGCGTATTACGAAAAGGCCCAGCGCGTGCGCACGCTCATCAAGCAGGACTTTGATGAGGCGTTTAAGGAAGTCGATGTGCTGCTTACGCCGGTCACCCCAACCACTGCATTCAAGATCGGCGAGAAAACCGACGATCCCCTTTCAATGTACCTCGCGGATATTTTTACCATCCCCGTGAACCTTGCCGGACTTCCCGGACTTTCCATGCCGGTCAAGCCGTATCCATATCCGCATCCCGCCGGTGCAAAAAAAGAAATGCCGATCAACTTCCAACTCATCGGCAAGAAATGGCACGAAGCCGATTTGCTCGGCATTGGCCAATTCTATGAGAGGTTGGGCGAGTGAGTTAAAGCGCGGTGCCGTTCACTGCCGTTACCGTGAGATATTGCGAGCCTATTACATGCGTTCCCGTTAACTGCACCGTATTCGCATTCCCAACGAACGGGGCCAAAACCGCCACCACCTTTGCCTCTTTTGCATTTGAAACATAGACGGCGACGCCGGATGCCGTCGTCAGCGTGTAGGGTGACTTCCCGCTCGCACTAATCATGCCACTCACAGAAACCGTGCTCGTCGCCCCAGCCGCCGACACGCCCGCAGGAACTACCACAAACGAAAGACTACTTAAAAGATCAGTGTTCTGCGCTGCGAGCGTCGCCCCTTGCGCCGTGAGCGCAGTGTTTGACGCCATGAGCGCCTGCACTTGGTTGTTCAATAACAAAAGGTTTGACGCAACGTCGGAACTTTCACTGCTGAGCGATGAAACTCTCGTCGAAAGCCCGGTGTTCTGCCAATACAAAAACCCCGCAAGCGCGGCGAGCACAATGATGATCACGGTCTCTGTGATCTCTATGACGATGGTGCCGCGACCATGCTTCGGCGCAGCGTTAAATGATTGCACCTCCAGTGGCTGCATCTTTTTTGAAGCAGCGAAGAAGCTCGCTGCGGATTTTTCGGAGGAACTTGCGGCGGGAGTTGTCGCGGCGCTCACCGTAGTAACCGGACGAGGTCCAATGGACGGGCTCGCGGGAGTTGCCGAAACCAGATCGCTCATACGAATGGACTGTGGTTGCGTCTGTGGTTGTGCTACCGGTTGCGGCTGCGTTTTCTGCAACGGCTGCGATGCTGCCACTGGCCATGTGATCTTTGCCGGACCGCCTACCGCACTCGCCGGGCTCGTTCCGAAAGATATCGGCTTTACTGAATTGAGATTGCTCGCCGGAGCAACCGCACCCGCGCCTTCCACCTTTTTCAAAGTATCCTCAACATCGTTCGGCAACCAGCCCACGCCCGTGAGCGCGGCCTTGATCGCCTCCCGCGAAACCCCCGCCTTCATCTGCGACGAAACGTACTCCACCAATTGGTCTTGTATCATGCTTTAATTGTACAACATCGCCCGTGCGTGAAAAAGCAAAGCAATGCACAGGGCAAATTATTTCGGGAAGCTAAAGGTTGCCGCCATACGGTCAATGTCAAAAGCTTGGTCCGCAAGGGCTTTTTCCGACGGTTGGATTTTTTCAACTGGCTGGAAGGAGGAATTAGGGACCACCGGCTCCACCATACTGCTGAAAATATATTGGAGGGACTGATTTTGGAAAACGATGTATTTTATAGCACTCATTTTCGCATATGTCGGGTCATTGAATGCAGGTTCATATGACACTATTACGGTCGCCGGAGCGCCATTAATTGTTTTTTGGGAGCAGAAATTTAATTGGCTGAGCGGAACACTAGGGTCACACGACGAGAGTTGGGGAGGAACATCAATGGTCAAAAGCACACTTCCAGAATCCATAAAGACGTCGTAGGGCGTGCTTGTCGGCGGTCCGGAGATAGCGCTATTAAAAAAAGCATAAAATCGTTCGCTTGCATCGTGGAGATTGTCGTATGCGGCAAAGTTGGTCGGATAATTCAACGTTATTGAATATCGGCTATTAGTATATGTCTTCCAGCCGGCGGGAGCCTGGCCGGAGGATGACCGAGGCTGGACTTGAGGCGCGTTCGTTAGAGATAGCGTTGCGAGAATTTGTTGAGCAAATTCCTGCGTAGTACTTTCGGAAACCCCTGCCGACAATTGATTTTGAGGAAAATAAAATTTGAAAAAAAGCTCTTTGCCATGCAAGTCAAAAAAATATCTATCATCGCTCACGCTCCCGAAAACATTTGAAAAATTGTTTGCCCCGATTTTTACATATACTGAGCCAAGGGAGTTAGCGTAATTAAAATTATCGAATATAATATCTAACTCGGGCTGATTGGTTGGACCTTGAAGATGGACGATTGTTCCTGGAGCGGAGGCAGTAGTGATCACATAGGTGGATGGGTATTGGAAGCTAAAACCGAGCGCGGCATTGGTATAGGTCTTCCATCCATCGTCCTGACTCGCTCCAAAAGGAGATGGTTGTGTAGAGGTAGGATGGGAAGTGGGTTGGGTCTCGGGTTGTGCTGAAGTAGACGGTGATTGCACCGCTGGAGAACGAAGTGCGTAGTACAAAATTCCACCAACTGCCAAAACTCCTACTACAGCAAGCAGGACAATAATCGGCGTCAATCCTTTTCTATCCATGTATTAATTGTATCATTTTGTATGTCACTTTGCTGAGAATTGAAACGCAATAAGGTATACTAAATACATGGATCTCCGCCGCTCGGAAACATGGTTCTTCGTGGCTCTGCTCGCCGCCGCGCTTTTTCTTTCATGGCTGATCTTTGCCCCGTTTGCAAGCGCGGTCGTCATTGCGGGCATCTTCGCCTTCCTTTTGGGGCCGCTCTATCAAAAATTCGTGCGCGCGTTCCGCTACGAATCGCTTGCCGCGCTCATCATGGTGATCTTGGTGGCACTCATCATATTTTTGCCACTTGGATATCTCGGCTTGCGGACGTTTAGCGAAGCGACGGCGCTCTATTTTTCCTTCGCAACGCACGGCGGGTTTGATTTCGGCACCGCGGCGACCACTTTTTTCCAAACACACTTCCCCACCCTGCCCATCCCGAATCTTGCGCTCAACTTTAATACCTACGTCCAGCAATGGCTCACGTGGCTCGTCCAAAACCTTGGCGCTTTCTTTTCGGGCATCGCACAGCTTTTCTTTATGGCGTTCTTGAGCCTGCTCGGCCTCTTCTACTTCTTGAAGGATGGCCAGCGGCTCAAAAAATGGATTTTGGAAATAGTTCCGTTTGACACAAAAGACACGGAGGAGATTTTCCACGAAGTGGAGGCGGTCGCAAGCTCCGTCGTGAAGGGCACCCTGCTTGTTGCGGTTATTAACGGTGTGATCATGGGCATCGGGTTCTCTCTTTTCAACATCCCCGATCCCACGTTCTGGGGGATGCTCGTGGTGCCCGTTTCCATCATCCCGCTCATTGGCATTTGGCTCGTCGTGGTGCCCGCAATCGCCTATCTCCTTTTGACCGGACAATTGGCGCTCGCGATCGCCCTCACGGCGTGGAGCGTCATTCTTATCAACATTGTTTACAACGTGCTCTCGCCGCAACTCATGAAGCGCGGCGCGCACATCCACCCCTACCTTATCCTTTTGAGCATCTTAGGTGGCATCGCCTATTTCGGCCCCATTGGATTCCTCATCGGCCCGCTTGTGGTGGCACTTTTGCTTGCATTGCTTAGGATCTATAAGAAGCTGGTGGGGCAATAATAGAATTGTTATATAATCAAGGCAGGTCATTCTATTGGAGGTGAACCTTGAAAAAGACGAGTAAGTTCCCCACTTCCGTGGGACGGATCAAGCTCAAGTACACCGATGCGCGTGTTCAGCATTGCATTGTGCTGCCCTACACAGGCGCCGGGCGGCAGATATGGTTGTGCACGTACAAGGATCCGCAATTCCACGCGCTCACATCACTGCCGTGGCTTCTCTACTCCTTCTCCCGCACCTACCTGCCGGGGCATGGACGCGCCTACTACTGCATCGGCGAAAACGAGATCGGGGAGCCCTTCATCGCCCGCATCGCGTATCGCTTGTGGCACGCGTTTGAGGAAGGCGGAGAACAAGCGTTCCTCGCCGCACTCAAGCCGGAAACGATCGCCGAGCTTGAAAAGAAGCTCCGCCGCCGCGCAACCCGCGCCGGCAATCTGTGGGCGCTCTCACTTCCCACCAGTTGGCAACGACTGCGGGATTGGGCGCTTACAAATCTTGGCTGGGACTTGGTCCCTCGATCCCACACGAACTTTCATCTTTTGGGGCGGCGGTCTTACTGGGACTTTTCCGCCGGCATGTATGCCCGTCCGTGGCACACGGGCGAGAAGATTGCCGTCGCGGGAGGAGGGATGGACTCCCTCATGTTCAATACCTGCGTCTATCTCAAGGGCCCCCATCTCATCGGCACGATTCCCGGATGGGAATACTGCTGATCACCGCGGGCAGGACGATATGTGTTCCTGCCCCACGACCCGAGTTCACAGATCACTGCGAATTCAGGTCGTGCGTATTAAAATATTTTGCGCGGGCGACGGGATTTGAACCCGTGACCTTCCCCGTGACAGGGGGACGCTCTGCCAGGCTAAGCTACGCCCGCAACGCAAATGCTTCCACGAAAATTCTATATTCTCTTGCGCGATAAAGCAAGACGTCGCGCCCGCACTACTTCAGCAACGCCAGGAATTCTTTCTCGTCCAACGTTTTTAATCCCAGTTTCAGCGCCTTATCGTACTTTGACCCCGGGTCCGTTCCGGCCACCACATAATCGGTCTTCTTACTCACCGATTCCGAAACCTCGCCGCCTTGCGCGCGGATTTTTTCCTTCACTTCCTCGCGGCTCATGGCAGCAAGGCCGCCTGTGAGCACGAAGGTTTTCCCGGTAAGCGTGCCACGCGTGACGCCCCGCGGTTCGGCAGTTACAAGAACGCTGGCTTTCTCTAACCGCTCAAGAAACTTTATATTACGTGTCTCGCGGAACCAGTCGTAGATGCTTTGTGCCACTTTCGGACCTATGTCCGGCGCACTTTGCAACTCTTCCAAAGAAAGTTTTTTAAATAGCGCGGAAATATCTTTTATAGCAACGCGGCCCTGCGCATGCGGGAATTCAAAATGTTTCGCGAGCGTAAGCGCAGTCTCCTCGCCCACATGGAGGATGCCGAGCGCATAGAGGAATCGCGCGAGCGTTACCGTGCGCTTCGCGGCCGTTTCATTCATAATATTCTCCGCCGACTTCTCGCCGAAGCGCGGCAATGCCGCAATGTCGCCCGCATTCAGCGTAAAAATGTCTGCGGCGTCCGCGATCAATCCTTCATCCAAAAACGCATCTATAATTTTTGGGCCGAGCCCTTCGATGTTGAACGCACCGCGCGAAACGAAATGATAGAGCTGTTCGCGATGCATGGCGCCGCAATTCTTTGACGAACAGCGGCTGATGGCACCGTCACGCGTGACGCGCGAACCGTCCACCGGGCAGCGCTCGGGCATCTTGAACGCACGCTCGCGACCAGTGCGCAGTTCCGGAAGCACTTTTGTGATCTGCGGAATCACATCGCCCGCACGCGAAACAACCACCGTGTCCCCTATCTTCAAGCCGAGCCGTTCGATCTCGTCTGCGTTGTGGAGCGAAGCATGTGTGATCGTGACACCGCCCACGTTCACGGGCCGCATCACGGCAACGGGCGTCAAAGCGCCCGTGCGGCCCACCTGCACCACAATGTCGTGAACGATCGTCGTTGCCTCGCGCGGCGAGAATTTATAGGCGATCGCGGCGCGTGGCGCTTTGCCGATGATCCCCGCTCGTTCAAAGGTAGCATTATCATTTACGATGACGACCGTACCGTCTATTTCGTAATCCAGCGCTTCGCGGTGCGCTGGCTCGGCCCAGCGGTCGCGGAAGGCAAACATTTCTTGCACAGTTTTTGCGGCGCGGTTGTTTGGATTCGTCTTGAATCCCATCGCACTCAAAAGCACATGTTCCTCCTCGTGGCTTGTCTGGCCGAGACTCGTCACGATATCGTATTCAAACGAATCCAGCCGGCGGCCGGCGGTCACGACGGGATCAAGCTGGCGAATGGAACCGGCGGCGATGTTCCGCGGATTCGCGTAGGGCTTCTCCCCTTTCTTTTCTTGCTCTTTGTTCAGCCGCGCGAATTCTTTTTTTGTGGCAAATACTTCGCCACGCACCACGAGTCGGTGTGCGCCAAGATCATATTTTTTTGGATCAAGACCTTCCGCGTGCAAATGTTTTTCAATTTCGAGGCGCGTGAGGAGGCGCAGCGGAATCGCCTCTACCGTGCGCAGGTTTTGCGTCACGTCCTCGCCGATCAATCCGTCGCCGCGCGTGGAACCGCGCACAAAAACGCCATCCTCATATTCAAGCTCTATCGCAAGTCCGTCGATTTTGAGCTCGCAATAAAAGAGAGGCAGAGCGCCATGCGACGTAAGCGATCCACCCAAATAATTCTCTAAGCGCGAGAGCCACGCGCGCATATCTTCTTCCGAGAATGCGTCGTTGAACGAGGTCATGCGCTCCCCGTGCCGCACCTTCACAAATTCCTTGAGCGGCTTCCCTGCCACGCGTTGGGTCGGCGAATCAGGTGTTATCAAATCCGGAAACTGCATTTCTAGATCAAATAATTCTTTTTTCAAAGCATCCTCCGCATCGGGAGAAATGAGCTCCTTATTCAACGTCAACCGCGAATGGCGGTAGGTGGTGATGAGCTTTTTTAGATGTTCTATCCGCTCGCGCGCTTCGGATTTTGTCATAGAAGATACTACAAACTATTACGGGAGCGCTGCTGCCGCACCCGAAAAATCAAGAGAAAACGCGCGCTTTGCGTCGCTATATCCGCCTTTCGATATGGCAGAAATCGTGGTGCTAGCGCTACAGGGCGCAACGGTAACGCCCGTACCGTCGTAGCACGTGACGACCGCCGTCGCGTCATTGCCGAGCGTGCCGACCGGCGCCTGTTCGCGATCCGATCCCATACAGCGCCCGTCCGCGTCGCAATAATAATCGAACAACGCCCACTCAACGCCCGTATCCGCCGCGAAGATCGCTTTTGCGGAACTTTCCGCGTCACGGGTTGCACGGATCTGATAGAGCATTAAAAGTCCCGCGATCGTCGTTGCGCCCAAAATCGCCCCGCCGAACGTGAGCACCGCGATGAGCATTGCTTGCCCACTATGAAGATGTTTTTTTGAAATGGACATTAGCATGAAGCGGCAGGGCCCGGCGTGCAGTCGATCCCGCGCGCGCTTACGGTGGTCTCTAGATTCAAAATGTTATTATACCCTGCCGTAAGGAATGTGGAGCTCGGGCTTACCTCCATAGCGATCGTGACGCGCGGATTCCATTGATCGCCCTCAAGCTGTCCCTGCAGATTGAAACTAAGATATTGCACGTTCACGTTGTCGCTTGTAAGCGGTTGGAACTGCCCGCCGCCGGCGGCGCGCTCAAGCGTACCGTTCGTAAGTCGGTATTGCACCTCTTCGGTCGCCGCATCATAGAAGTCAATAAAGCCGGTGCATTGCCAGGCATTCCCGGCTGACACGGTGCAATGCGGGGTGCAGGCGAGACTGGGAACGTCGCTGCCACTATCGTGACAGAAAAGATAGCCCGTGCGCATTTCGCGCGCCATCTGCTCCAGCACCAAGCCGGCGTTCGATTGGGCCGAAAGCATGGCGACCACCGCGCGCTGGGTGCGGAGCGCGTTGATAAATCCGCCGAACGCGATGGCGACAAGAATAGAAAACAAGCCGACCGCGATCAATGCTTCAATGAGGGTAAATCCTTTTTTCATAATCATTATGGATGCCAGTTATAAAAGTGGTCTTCAAGGTTCACGCTCTCGGCAGAGAGAGGCCCCGTTGACCATTGTACAATGGAATTAACGATGATCTCGTTCGCATTCGGCATGGTGACCCGAATATCCCGCGCGAAGGTCGTAGGTGTGGCGCCGTTCGCAAGCGCGTAGCCATACAAATGCGTAATAGGATCGAGGCTTAGCGGGCGGCTCGCATCATACGGCGTGAGCGCAGAGCAGTCAACCGTGGTGTAATCGATCTGGAAATCTCCCCCAGCACCAAAGCAGGTTCCCCACCCAAGTCCCGTGGGCGGCGTGGCAAGATGCGCATAGACGTCGTGGTCGATCAAGTTCTTTGTGATCTCTATTCCTTCGGCCGCCAAGTAGGTTGCCGTGGTTTGGTTCGTGATCACGCGGTTTAAAAAGAACGATTGGGTAAGGAGCGCCGCAATACCCAAAAAACCGACCGTGAGCATGCTAAGCGCGATCATGACTTCCAAGAGCGATTGTCCTTTGTGTGATGAAAAATGCATAGGGTTAAAAACTTATTTGTCCCGCGGCGTTTACGGCAATGGTCGCGTGGGTTGTCCCGTCCCCGGTCGCAAGATACACAAGCGAAGTCATGTTCGGTGTCGTTTGCGGATCAAGAAAACGCTCGCCATCACGGCTCATGATCGTGGTGGGGGCCGGCGGATAAAAGATCACCACCGCAAGATCGTCACCGTTCCCTCCCGATTGCATGTGCACGCCGTTCGCGAGAGGGATATTCCATGTTTCCAGTGAATACTGGACCACTTCCGACGATTGAGCGATGCCGGCGTCAAGTACCGACGCCGCACCCGGGCATGGCGGGATGGAAGCGCTATATTTTGCGGCATCAGGATTGAACGCAAAGATAGAATAGGTATTGGCGGCAATATTAAAAGAGACGCCATACGCGCAGGTGCTTGGACTTTGCGCATAGGTGGTGATGGAAAGTTCCTTGGCGCGCAAAATGAGCCCGGCGATCTTCGCCGTCTCCACCGAAAGCGCTATTTGGTTCCGCTCCATGCCAGTATAGGTGATCGCGATCGCGGAAAGCATCGCGGAAATCGCAAGCACCACCAGCAGTTCAATAATGGTGAAGCCCTTCTTCATATGCCTATTATACGAAAATACCATCCCAAGACACTATCCCCAAAAAAGAAAACGAAGGCGGCCGCGATCGAAAGAAAAGGCACGAACGGCACCGCACTCTTCATAGTCTTCCGATGTCCAAGCAGCAGCACAACGCCAACGAGCGCACCGATCACGAAGGCGAGGGCCGAGAGAAAAACAATGTTCGGCCAGCCGAAAAGAAATCCGAGCGGGGCGGCGAGCAGCACGTCCCCCATGCCCATCCCACGGCCCTTCGTCACGAGCACGAGGAACTCAAACAACGCCGCGCCGAAGAGCGCGCCCGCAAGATGCAGAAACCACCCACCCGCAAGTGCCGTTTCCAAAATCGCAGCAACCGCCAAGAGCACCGTGAGTTCATCGGGAACCACCTGTAAGCGAAGATCGATGTATGAAATGAGGAACAATAATTCAAACGCAAAGATCCAAACCGCCGAAAGCATCCACGGCGCCGACACAAAATAGAGCGGAACAAAAACAAAGATCGCCGCCGAGATCAGTTCTGCCACCGGATAGCGGAAACCGATCTTCGCCCTGCACTTTCGGCATCGACCACCTTGGATAATAAAACTCACGAGCGGGATGAGTTCGAACCACCGAAGGGTATGCTTGCAATGGGGACAGTGCGAACGGCCGCCGGCGTGCCAGCGCCCGTCAAAACGGAGGGCAAGTACATTCAAAAAACTCCCCACCGCCAGGCCGAAGCAAAAAAGGACAACGGAGACGCTCATACATAGTATTGTACCACGCAAAACCGCATTTCCTCGCTCGAGGAAATGCGGTTTTGCCGATACTGGATAAACGAATACTAGAGCGAAACACAGAACGTAGCACTCCCCGCGGGAAGCGCTGCGCCGCAACCAGAATCGGGCTTGACCGTGGTCGCGTCCGTTACCCAGGTGTATCCAGTCGTATTCGGCGCCGTGTAACCATTGAAGACGCTGTTGTTCGCGTTTTCAAGCGCCGTACCAAGCACGTAGGCCGTGTTGCCGGCATTGTAGGCGTACCCATACGTCCGGTTCGAACTCGGATCGGACGGAATGCTGCTCACCCCCAGGCCGCCACCTGAAAGCGTGGCTCCTAAATTCGCCCAGCTTGCCGGAGCATTGGTGCTGCACGCTCCGCCGGAGATGGTCCCGGGGTAATAACCGCACTTGTTGTAGAAAAGTTCCAGAGCATTCTGCACCTGACGGATATCCGAAAGGCGTCGCGCATCCCGGCCGGATTGCTGCACGGGGCCAAGCCCCACCAAGACCACCGATGCCAAAATGGCGATGATCGCGACGACGATCAGGATTTCGATCAAAGTGAACCCACTTTTTGTTTTTTTCATTTTCGTTGAAATATACCTTTCGACCTTTCAATGAATTACTTGTTTATTATAGCATTAGTGGATGTTTGCCGTCAGGCTATAAATCGGGATAAGGATGGAAGCGAAGAGAAAGCCCACCATGAGACCCATCACGATCATGAGGATCGGTTGGATGAGATCCACAAGATTATTCGTCACTTGGTCGGCTTCGCGTGTGTAGATGCCCGCAAGCCGCCCGAACATTTCTTCTATCTTTCCCGTACTCTCCCCCACCCCCACCATCTGCGAGACAAGCTCCGGGAAAAACTGAGGGCGCGCCGCGATGCTTTCGGAAAGAAGCTTTCCCTGCCGCACGTCATTCGCAATATCATGAACCACATCCTTATAGAGTATGTTGCCCACCATGTGGCTAATGATCTCGAGCGCCTGCTCTATGGGGATGCCGCCATGCACCAAGAGCGCCGCCGCATTCCCGAACCGCGCCATAATGACCGGCAAATATACTTTCTTTGCGACCGGCAAGCGGATCTTTGCATCGTCAAGCAATGCCTTTCCCTCATCGGTCGCAAGGTAGTCGATCAGCGCGAAGCCGAGCGCAATCACGGCCACCAAGACCACGATCCACCATTGCGAAAGGAAATTCCCGGTGTTCAAAAGAAATTGCGTGTACCACGGCAACTGCACATCATTCGCGGTGAACACCGTCCCGATGGAGGGAAAAACGAATGCAATAAGGATGAACGCCACCACCACAAAAAGGACGAGTACGACGGCAGGGTAGATGAGCGCCGAAGACGCTTTGCTCGCAAGCGTCCCTTCGCGCTCGGTGTAGTCGGCGAGGAAGCCGGCGATATCATTCAAATTTCCCGTCACCTCCGCGGCGCGCACCATTTCCACATAAAAATCCGGGAAGACCTCCCCTTGGCGTTCAAGCGCCTGCGAGAACGAAAGCCCTGAATCAATATCTTCGGACACGCGGAAGATCGCTTCCTTCAATACTTTATTCGTGGTCTGTTCGCGGAGGATCTTGAGCGCACTGTTCAACGGGAGCCTGGCTTCAAGCAGGGTCGCAAGCTGACGCGCGAAGACCACCATGTCTTTGCGGCGCACCCGGTTAAAAAACGACGAAATTCGGTCGGCGAAGCCCGGCGTCTCCGCCGATTCAACGCTCAAGATGAAAAGGTCGTGGCTCGTCAGAATATTCACCGCGCCATCGCGGCTGCCCGCGTCCACAAAACCGACCTGCATCTCGCCTTCTTTTGTTTTGGCCTGATATTTAAATTTCATGCTCCGTGCTATGTCCTTTCAAGCAAAATGCGAAGCTCCGCCGGATTCAACGAATAGAGCTCCGCATTCTCGAGTGAAATCTCTTTGTTCTTTACCAGATTCACGAGCGAGCGATTCAAGGTGACCATGCCCTCTTGCAGCGAGGTTTCTATCACGAGGTCGATCTGATAGGTCTTTCGTTCGCGGATCAAGTTCCGGATGGCGGGATTCACAATCATGATCTCCATCGTCGGAATGCGGCCGCCCGAAATGCGCGGCAAAAGCCGCTCGGAAACGATCGCGACGAGCGTGGCGGCGAGCTGCGAGGTCACCTGGCCCTGCTGTTCGGCCGGGAACGAGTCGATGATGCGATCAATGGTCTGCGAAGCGGAGTTTGTGTGCAACGTGCTCAAAACCAAGTGCCCTGTTTCTGCCGCGGTCATCGCGGTCGAAATAGAAACGGCATCGCGCATCTCACCGATCATCACCACGTCAGGATCCTGCCGGAGTACCGTGCGAAGCGCGGAATGGAACCCAGTGGCATCGCTCCCCACTTCACGCTGCGAGACGATGCATTGGTCCTGTGTGAAAAGATATTCCACCGGATCTTCGATCGTAATAATGTGGTCCGAGCGCGTGTGATTGATCTCGTCAAGCAAGGCCGCAAGCGTGCTGGACTTGCCATGCCCGGCTGGTCCCACGATCAAAACGAATCCCTGTGAAAGTTTTGCGAAGTCATGAAGGATGGGCGGCAGGTTGAGCTCCTCAATAGTGCGGATGCGCGCCGGCACAAGGCGCAGCGCCGCCGCAAGATAGCCGCGCTGGAAATACACGTTCACACGAAAGCGCGCTTTGTCTTCAAAGCTATAGGCAAAGTCGATCTGCCGCTCCCGGAGCAACTTTTCCCGCTGCTCGTTCGTAATGAGTGCCCCGATGATCCCCTCGGCCGTCTCGGGCGTCATGATCGCCTCCTTCTGAAGCGGCACAAGCACGCCGTCCACGCGTAACGTGGGCTTGCGCCCCACCGCCAAGTGCAGGTCGGACGCACTCTGCTTTGCGCACGTCGTCAAAAGCTCCGTCAGTTTCGCTTTATAGTCGTCTGCCATGGAGGTTGTTTTATAAGTATAGCACAACCGGGATGGGGAGCTGCACGTGTTCTCTTCTCGGGTACGGGTGTCGGCGTGCTCCGGCGGCACGCCGCACCCTGCTCCCTCGGCACTCGCACTGTTGCTTCGCAAAAGACCAAGCTGCGAGCGCCTCCAGGAGCCCCCGAGAAGAGAACACGTGCAGCTCCACCCCTCTTTGTTTCTTTTTTTGAA
>CAZNYI010000014.1:0-16724 GCA_964577245.1 uncultured Candidatus Saccharibacteria bacterium | reverse complement strand
TGTTTTAAAAAATCAACTCCCTCCGGAGATGTACGCCACAGTTCGCGCACATAAAGTCATTACCCTTATGGATCAGATGGGCATAGACGCTAAGGTGCTGGCTGATGATAAGAGTTATGCACTTTTGTCTAAGACTTTAGGAAATAAACCGGAGGAACTGCAAGCGCTCGACGCGATAAAAACCTTTGCGGAACAAATGCAAAAACGGGGAATAAAAGGCAACGTGAGTCCTTCGGATCTGCAAGAATCAGACAAGCTCATGGATCGAGCAGTACGAATGCTCTTGGGTTTTGCGACGAGGCATAAACTTTACGAGCTAAGACATGCGTGGGATCTGTTAAAAGGAAAAACCACAGCGGAGACTGAAAAAGGGGCGTTAAAACGGTTGACTGTCGACGCAGCAAAAGGGTCTCCGAAATCGGAATTAGCACCGGGGGCGTTGTCTGACATTACGAGTAAGGGCGCTACGCGCGCCGCCGCTCCCGAAGAGGGCGAAGAGGTGTCACAGTAATTTTCTACTTGCACGAAAGCTACACAGGGTAGTAGTATACGCGCATGGCAACAGAACAGTCAAAACCACTCTCTGACATTTCAATACAGATCGCCACGCCTTGCGGCGAGGGTAAGTACAACAGAGAATACGTAAAAAGTTTTCATAACACCGCGTGCGTTCTTATAGAATGCGGTGCAAAAGTTGACTGGGCTGAATTTCCAGGGTGCGCAGATCTTGCTCTTGCGCGCGCGAAAATACTCGGAAACTTCCTTCGTTCCCAGCACACTCATCTTATGATGATTGATTCTGATATGGGCTGGCATTACGACGACGTAGTGCGTTTACTTCTTATGGGTAAGGATTTTGTTGGCGCTGCGGGTAGAAAAAAAACAAATAAACTAGAGTTTGCTACAAATAATTGCGACGATGCCGGGAACCTTTTACCCCTAATTTCAGACCCGAATACGGGGCTTATCCAATGCACGGAAGTCGGCATGGCTTTTATGTGCATCACCAAGTCTTGTGCGCAGAGGATAGTTGATGCCCATCTTGAACTAGCTTTTGACGGGGATAACGGCGTTATTGAGTATGCTGTTTTTGATCCTTTTATCATCGGAGTGGCGCCAAAGCGCAGACGTTTATCGGAGGACTTTGCTTTCTGCCACCGTTGGTCGGCCATCGGGGGCGAGATTTGGCTTCTTCCGGACGTTGTTCTTCAGCACGTGGGTACGTCTGTTTGGGAAGGCGCTTTATTGCAAGTTCTTCAAGGAACTCCCATAGATGGCTAAGAAAAAGCGCAAATGTAAGGGTTTGGACGTCATCGCCGAAGAATTCGCCATGACCTTGATATATGAAGCTACTTCTGGTAAAGTGGGACGTGCGAGATTACCTATAAAGGAAGGGGAAGAAGTTAATCCTATTTCTTTTAGGGATCGGCGCGCGCTTTTGGATTCTGTTACTAAATTGCTTGGCGCTCAGAAAGAGCCAGACGACGAGGAAGAAACCGGGATCAACAGCTTTAAGGAGAGATTACGTGGCGGAGAAAGTGGAACGGCTGACGATGGAACCGATACCGACGCCCCAACAAGCGAGACCTAGACCCGTTCTCTTTGAAGAACCCCCAAAAGAAAAAACGCAAGCAAAACTTTTCGAAGCCCTACTCCCAGTGTTTAGTGCGCTTGCCGCCGTTTTAGCTGTGCGGCTTTTTCTTCTTTTTGCCGTTGTCGGGGCCTTTATTCTGGCGCGCGCGGCTCTTCCCGATCAAACCGATCACGGTCTCTATGTCTTAATCGCGTATTGTGCACTTACAATTCTACCGTTGGTTTGGCTCGACACGCAAAAAAGGGGCTAAAGCTACGTCCGCAGAAAACGATAGGCACGAAACGACACCCCCAACGCGTCCGTTTCCGCCAAAGAAAGGATAAAGAGTTATGCAACTCGTAGGATCAAGAGGCCAGTTAGTTCGGGATTTTTTGTACGACGCTTCCAGTACGATTACGACGGGCGGAACTCCGCAAATCGTTCTCCCGGAGCACGCATCCCGAACGCATCTTTTTATTCAAAACATCTCTACCGGAAACCTTTTTGTTGAGTTTGGTGGCGCTCGCGCGCACGCTACCTTAACGAGCGGCGTTGTAACGTCGATCACAATGGATAACGTTGGTTTCGGGTACACGTTAGCTCCCGAGGTGATATTCCTCGGCGGAGGCGACTTAAAGAAAAATCCGACGTACTTGTGTCCTGGTCTCGCCGGGAACGTTTCTCCAAGTCTACCCGCGGCCGGCACAGCCGTTCTTAGCTCGGGTACAGTAGCGTCAGTAACCATAACCAACGGCGGCGCGAACTACGTTAAAGCTCCTTATGTCTTCTTGCGCAGCCGTTTAGAAGACCCGTATGGAACGGCGATAGCTTCCGCGACAAACGGAGTTGAGTTGGCAAGCGGCGGCGGAAGTATTTTCTACAACGGAACGGCTACGCCAACGGACGCCATTTCTATTTTCGGGGCAACTACGGGTCAACAATTTACGTGTAAGTACATGATCGGGGGATAGACTTGTGTCTCTTAATTCTCCTTCCGATCCATTCGTAATACAGAATTACGGCATCGTTGCTAACCCCGCGGGGGGCATGACGTATGTTCTGAATTTTTTAGGTGGGATTTTATCTTCTGATCTCACTTTTTCCCGCGCCTCGAACGCAACGCTTTTTAACTCGGCGGGTAATCTTGTTTGGGCGCCCGCAAACTTAGTTTATCCGAGCTTGCTTGATAGCGGTGTTAAGTGGACTGGAGCTGCTGCCGCGGTTTCTGTAAATAGCACTACAGCACCGAATGGAACTCTGACAGCGGCGCTTCTAAGCGATACCGTGGCCTCTAGCGGACACACAATCTCAGAGACTGTTAACACAATTACGTATGTTCTTGGCCAGAACTACACCTTCTCGGCGTATTTTAAGGCCGGTACGGCAACAATAGTTCAGCTAACAGGCGGCGGAACGTCTTTCGGAACAAGTCAATACGCTAACTTTGATTTAGCTGGGGGTGTTCTTGGCACATACGGGGGCAACTCAACCGGGATTTTACCAACGATAACTTCTGTCGGAAATGGCTGGTATCGCTGCTCTTTTACTATACCCGTGACTTCGGGAGGCGCTTCAAACGCTTTTGTCATCGCCCTTACTAATAACAACTCTTCGGCGTTAAGGGCCCCTTCGTACGTCGGCTCTGGTAAGGGCGTATACGTCTGGGGTGCACAGACGGAAATAAACTCTTCTAATTCTCCACAGGCCTACAACCCAACAACAACAGCGGCGTATTACGGAGCTCGTTTTGATTACGATCCTTCGACGAGTCCAGCAACTTTACGTGGTTTGCTGCTAGAAGAAGCCAGAACAAACGTGTTTCTTAATAGCCAAGTTCCGGTGACGCAGGGCATAACTGTTACGGCGCAAGCCTATACACTATCCTTTTATGGAACGGGAAGCATAGCTCTTACAGGGGTCTACACAGGAAACTTAGCCGGCACGGGAGCGAATAACCTTGTGCAGCTTACTTTTACCCCGACAGCGGGCTCTCTTACCTGTACAGTTTCGGGCAGCATAACTAATGTACAACTTGAAGCAGGAAGTTTTGCTACCTCCCGGATTGTAACAATAGGTTCAGCGGCAACGCGCTCGGCGGAGAGTCTTTATATCTCAAACATTAGCAACTGGTTCAACGCGACGCAAGGGACGCTTTTTTCTACCGCGATGATGGAAGGCCTGGACGCGACGGTAGCGTACAACACGGTTCACCAAATAGACGACGGCACGGTTAATAACGGCATTCAAAACTATATTTCTTCGGCGGGGGCGTCCGCGGCCGATATCACCGTAGCGAGTTCGGATTTTGCTTCCTCCGCGGGCGGATCCCCAACGGCGGGAACCACTTTTAAAATAGCTTTGTCCTATGCCGCCGCGGCTAATTTATCTGCGTACAACGGCAGCAGCCTAGGAGCTGGCACTTTTGGTGCTTCGGCAATACCAACCTTGGCAACCCCACGTCTCGATCTCGGAAACCGGGCTGACGGTTCTCGCCCGTTTAACGGATGGCTTCGTTCTTTTGCCTACGCGAATGTCGCTAAGGCCGCGGTTCAACTTCAAACCCTTACAACGCTATAGGTGCTCTATGGATTACTATTTTAAAGCCAACACCGCGCAAGCGCTTATAAACGCCTTGTCTCCCCCTGATCCAGCGCCGCGGTTTAGGTTTCAGGCCACTTTTAGAGCCGTGCTTACTCCGCAACAGGGGCGCGTCGACGTCGGGGATCCTAATAAGTGGTACTGCTGTATTCGCAGCGAGGAGCAGATTGTTGCTCCTGAAGGCGTTGAAACTTGCTCGCCGGAGGAGGCGATACCTGTAATTGGCGTCTGGATGTAGAAAAAACTGGTTTGACGAGGCTAAAGAAGGTAAACTAGGCGATTAAGAGGAAAAAAGATGACAACCGTAAATCCCGTCACGCTTAATTGGGCGAACGCTAAGGTCTTTGAGATCACAGCAACAGCGCCTTACACGCACTATCTTGCAAACGCACCCACAACAGGGCAGATAGAAACTGTCAAGGACTACGCGGGAAATTGCGCAACCTACAACATCACGGTTAACGGCAATCTCGACAACATAGATGCGGCGCTTACAAAAGTTATGGCCACAAATTACGAAGCCCTTCGCTTCTATTACAACGGCACCAGATGGAGTATATTCTAATGCGTAGAAAATACGTACTATTCGCCCTGCTCGCCGCTCTCTTACCGCTGCCGGCCTTGGCGTCTTATGTCGGCACTTTTTCAGGCGGATCTATTCTTTTTGCTGACAGCAACGGAAACATTGCGCAGAGCAACGCAAATTTGTACTGGAATAACACCAGCGCTTTTCTTGGCATCGGAACGGCCTCTCCTATAACCTCTCTCGACGTTTATAATGCTGTTAATGGCGGTGTTCGAGTTGTTGAAAACATAACGGGCCCCGGGACAGTTTCAAACGCTGCCGGCGGCACGACGGTCACGGGTGTAGGGACAACATTTACTAAGACCTTCGCGGTGGGAGATTCAATCGTTATCCCGACCGCAGGCGGAAACGGCGTTACGACACAACAGTCTGTCGCCATATCAGCTATCGCTAGCGACACTTCCATGACGACCGCGTCGATTACGAACGCCAACTCCGGTGTTGCCTATGATCCAATCGCGTTTACCTCGGTAGGCGTTAACCAATCAACTCCGATGATTATATCTGGAACGACAAATAAGTTCCTTCAGCACCAGATTATAAACAACTCAACAGGCGGCGACGCGCAAGCAGGCTACACGGCAACGACTAACACCGGAACAGACACTTCCGGGTTTATAGGGCTGTACATTAACGGTTCTGGATACACGAACGCGGCCGGAAGCGCTTACAATATCGGGGCTGCGGGGGACGGATCGGTTACTTGCCTCGCTACCGGTAAAGATTGTTATTTCGGGAACCTTGACAGCGCGGGTAACGTCTATCTCTTTTCAGGCGGCAACGCCATAACTTCGCACTATCTTCAAATGGCGGCGACTGGCGCGGTTTCTATCAAGAGCGCTCTTGCAACGGCCTTTACTGTAGGTTTGAACGGCGTAACCAATCCTGTTTTGACCGTAGACGCTTCTGTTGGATCCCAAGCAACAGGCTTAAGTATTCAGGGTGCCGCCACGGCGGGAACGACGAACTTAACGGTTACGGACAGCGGTTCCGCCGCAAGTTTGGCTATAAACGCTAAGGGAACCGGTACTATAGCTCTTGGCAACGTAAGTACGGGCGCGGTAACGGTTACCCCTGCTTTAAATCTAGGTGGCGCACTTCAAACGCTTACTAAAGTTCTGGGCTCTAGCACAGTTCTTTCGACATGCGCGGAGGCGGGCACGGGTTCCCCTACGTGTTCGTACACCAATTCAGCCGGCTCTTTTACGGAGAAGATAACACTCGCCTCTTCCGCCTCGGCTACGTCGATAACGTTAACTTTTCCGAACGCAGCTGCGAACATGTATATTTGCGATGGGTTTGATGCAACCACAACCACCATCCGTTTAAAACAAACGGGCGGCGGCACGGGCACGGCGGTTCTAACGTATTACAACGACGCCGGAACGGCGACATCCCCCGGAGCTACGGACATTCTTTATGTAAAATGCTTGGCTAACTAGGCGGAAAAAATGAGCGTGCTAGAGCCAAACAAAAATATCCTTCCTTTTGTTACTGCTTCCGCCGTGACTATGGCCGGTGCTGTTGTAACCATTATTAGTTACGTAATCCATGTCCACTACCGAATAGGATTGCCCGATGAGGTAGAAAAGGCTATGCTTGTGCTTGTGGAAGCGGCCTTTGCTTTTGGGGCGCATCGCTTAACCAACTGAAAGGACTAAAAATGTCAGGAATCATCGAGTATTTCGAGCGCGTGATCGGCGGTCTCGAAAAGCAGTTCAACAGTCTCCCAGGGTGGTTGCATAGTTTTATCGTGAAGATCGCGTCAAGTGAGGGTGACATCCTTCAGTCTTTAGTGGCCGTTGCCGTTGAAGATGTGAAAACGGGGGGTCTGACAACCGCGGCTTTTGTTACTGCCGGCAAGGATGTCTATGCGAAGCTCGTTGCTCAGAACATCTCGACCTTCAATCTTCAATACGTAATCGCGGCTATCAATCTAGCCGTGAGCGAGGCCGGTCTCGTAACACCGGAAGTAAAGACTGAAACAGTAGCCAAGTAGGCGGTAAAATGCCCTTCGCCGCGATCCTAGCCTTTTTTCAAACCCCGTTAGGGAAGTTAATTCTTTCCGCGGTTTTAGAGTTCTTACAAAAATCAGGCTTCGAGCGCGCGGCGGAGGCTCTTGCTTTAAAGATGTTGTGGGTAGTCGTAGAGGGCGTTGAGGGTCTTAAAACCTATCACGCTCCCGACGACTTTCCGCATGAAGAACATATTCCTGTTACGACGAATCTAACAACTCAAAACGGTACTAAGGTGGGGTAAATGGTTGTTGCGGAAATGCCGAGTTTTGAGGGTTGGGCAAACACGGTTATACAGACGTTGTTGGCTTTTTTGATGGGGGTTGGGACGTTTGTTTGGAAGCTCACTTACGGACGGATGGACAGACAAATAACGGATTTATACAAAAAAACGAACGCTTTTGAAAAGTCTTGCGGCGATTGCCGTCAGGACAACGATAAACTTTTTGCTTCCCAAGACGATCTCAATGTTATCCGCCAAACGCATACTGAAATGCTCCAACATATTGATCGCCGTTTTGACAATCTAACAGCGATAATAGTTGGAAAGCTCGCAAAATGATTGATGTCGCTCCTACGGATCTCTGCCCACTTCTTCAGCGTCTTTTGCCCGCTTTCGTCCAAGCTAACGCAAATATAGGGCTTACTATCCGCTGCGGGACAACCTATCGAGACTCTATAGCTCAAAACGCTGCTAAAGCAGCCGGTCAATCTAACGCCTCCGCGGGTCACAGCCCGCACAACTGCGTAGGCCCTTCCGGGGAGCCCTACAGCAAGGCTTTTGACTTCTCGGTCATAAGAGACGGCGGGTACGTATCTAACGGCGCAGATCAAGCTTACGCTACTGCGGGAGCTATCGCAAAGTCGCTAGGTCTCGAATGGGGCGGTGATTGGACGGTGGAGAAAGATAAATGCCCCCCAGACTACGATCACGTTCAACTGCCGGACTGGCGGCACAATCCGGGGGTTTGATGAAGAAACTTTTTTTTCTTTTGTTGCTTCTAGCTAGTCCCCAAGCGCAGGCGGCGCCCTGTCAGATACCCGCTTTTTACGACGGATTTTCGGGTCAGTTCTTTAACACCTCGATCGTAGCCGGCTTTGTATACGGCATCGATGAAGTTTACATGTACGTGCCTCTTGTTAATGGGCAAACAATCGGTTTTATCAACGTGCCCCAAAGCACGGCACAAAACTTTAATTACGCAAGCAAGCCCGATACCTTCTACTCAACTCAGATATACGGGCGCTATCGCCGACCCCTTTTAACAGAGAGTTGCGTTAACATAAAGGTTGATTCTAAAACCTTTTTAATAATCGGATAGCCTTTTTGAGTGTTTTGTGTCATAAATTACTTGACAACAACGGAGATATAAATGGCAGCTCCTTCCCTTTCGGTTTACGCTACGAATCCCGTGACCGCGGAAAACCTTAATACGTTTCAACAGACGTGCGACACTGTCGCAGATCTTCGCGGATTCATAGGGACACAAGGCATTCAGGTTTATTCCCGAGGGTTGTCTTCCGTTGCAGACGGCGGCGGAGGTGTTTTTTACTGGAACGCAACCGGGGTCGCCGCAGACGACAACGGCGTTACTACCGTCATTCCTTCGGGGTCTTCCGCTGGTAACGGGGAGTGGACGCGCCTTTCTTCAGTGAAAAATCTAGTTCCTGTGACGACAACGCAGAAAACAGCGTTATCGGCAAGCGCAGGATGGCTCGTGTTCGATATCACTTTGGGCAAAGCCTGTGTTTATAGCGGCACGGCTTGGCAAACAATCACCTCGGTATAGACATGTTTAAAAAGCTCTTAGCTACCGTAGCTCTTTTGCTCCTACTCCCCTTAGCGGGACAAGCGCAGACGGCGGGAAGTTTTATTAACCAACTCCCCGTTGGTGCGACGCCTACGGGCGCGGAGCTTTTTCCTGTATGGCAAAGCAACGCCACCAAACGCTTAACTGTTAACCAACTTAACTTAGGTCTTTTTCTCCCAGTCGTTAACGGGGACTGTATCGTCGGATCCGGCGGAGCTTGGGTGGCGGGCTCCTGCGCGGCTCCCTCCGGATCGGTCAATGCCGGAACCGCGGGGCAATTAGGGTACTACGCTACAAGTTCAAACGTCATATCGGGAACGAACGCTCTCCCTAACGGTACGACGGCTACAACGCAAACAGCGGGCGATTCTTCTACGAAACCTGCCACAACGGCCTTCGTTAATGGCACCGCGTTAACTTTGACCAACGGCACTACCGCGACGACACAAGCCATCAGTGATAATAGCACCAACGTCGCCACAACGGCTTTTGTTAAGAGCTACACCAATGGCACCGCGCTTACTTTAACTAACGGCACTACGGCCACCACGCAAGCGGCCAACGACAACAGTACAAACGTAGCTACGACCGCCTATGCCGATCGCGCTTCGGTTTTCACCAAGTCGTATGCAAGCTCGCAGCAAACAATATCAAGCGCGGGCACGTTAAATTTGTCGCATGGAATGGGAGTGGTGCCTAAGTTTGTTACTTTCACTCTTGTCTGTCAGTCTAATGACGGAGGTTTTACTTCCGGAGACATTGTTCCCACATATATAACTTCCGCGGCGCTAGGAGCAAGTGCTCTTGGGGGTTCCGTGACTTTAACCTCTTCCACAATTCACGTCACATTTTCAAGTCAGACGCACGTTTTCCAGATACCAAATCTCTCGACAGGCGCCGGGGGGGATCTCGACAACACAAAATGGAAACTAATCGTCAGCGCATATTATTAAGAACTTAGAGCCGACTTCGGACACCCTGCTTCTTTCAAAGCGTCAAAAAGAATTTCAGCATCCGGTCTTAATCCCCAGTTATCCAAAAGCACGTAATCACTTCCCGCGTTTCCTTGGATGTTGTGGTAGCTAGACACGTATACCCAGCGCCCAGGGGACAGCCTTTGATCCTTCGCCCAGTGCTGCGCTTGATTGTAGTCTCGGGCGACGATTAAGAGTCTTTTATCCATTTGCGTTTTTCCTTTTTATGTGTTACCAGTTACGATAACGCAAAAGAGGGTACAAAGCAATGCTAGAATTTAATCAAAAAACGTTCCTTAAAGAGGTGAGGGACTTCATGAAAGCGCACGAGTTGTCGTGCCGGAAGTTTGCTGAGATATCAGGCGTGGCTTTTGTTACTTTGTACCGCTTAGAAAACGACACAAACGAGATATCTCTCCGAACGATTCGGAAGCTCGAGAAGGCAATGAAAAACTACAAGGAGGACATCATATGAAAAATTTTGCGCTAGCTCTTTTACTCCTCTGCGCCGGGTGCGCATCTTTCGACAAAGCGCGTGATTGCCAGCAAGAGGTTGGTCCTCGGCCCCACTCTTCCGCTGCCGCTTTCGGCGTACTAGGAGCGTTGTGGGCTAACCAAACAGAAGAAGGCCGAGCGTATAATAAAAAGATGGATGACTGCATGGCGCGGACAACTAAGGCGTCGCCTTAACGGCCTGAAGTAGTATGTCCTGGACAGAACGCTTTGTTACCCAGCGCTCGAGAACGTCTTCTTCAACAGTGCCTCTAGCGACAAGCGGGTATACCAGCGTTCCTCTGTTCATGCCGGCTTGCATCTGACGCACTGGGCCGATACGCCCAACGCCCTGATCGAGATCTTCAAGATTCCAATCCGGGTTCATGACAACCATGACGTTCGTGATGTATTGAAAACCGTCGATGCCATGCCCCGCGGATTTGAAGTGCATAAAAAGAAGGTCTATTTTACCGGCTTTAAAGTCGTCTTCGTCTTTTTTTGTGCTTAAATGTCTTCCTTTAGGAAAGGTTTTTTTCAGCCGTGCGAGCTCCGGTTTAAAGTCATACACAACAATAATAGGCAGGCCGCTATTCTCTTCAATGATGCTCTGCAAAGCTTGTATTTTCTCGTCATGAAGGTAGGTCCATTCTCGGTCTTTCTCCTCCCCCGTATCGTCGTACTCGATGTCGTGATACGCGAAGCCAGAAGCAACTTGTCGACATTTCATCGTTCTCGCGCCGGCGTTGAAGGCTTCGATGCCCTTGCCCCGGATCTCCATGTACATTTTCTTCTGCATGGCGGAGTACAACGCCCGGGCTTTAGATGGGAGATCAACGTAAATAGGTAAAACAACGGGCTCCGCAATATCGAACCAGTCTTTCGCGTTTAAGGAGATACAGATATCTCCCATTTTTCCTAGTATCTCTTTCTCCGCATGCGGCAAAGGAGACATCGTGTATCCATCGTACCCAAGAGTAAACCAACGTTGCATAAAGCTTTCATGTGTGCGCCCGAGGCGCAACCCTTTGTCTATCATCCACCCTTGTCCCCACAGATTTTTAAGACCGTTTGGAGAGGGCGTGGCCGTTAGCTCTATGAAGCGGTCGACGCGGACATGAGCGAGCTTTGCAAACTCTCTTAAACGTATGCTTCCTCCCGCCCGAAAGAAGGTTTTCCCCGTTTTAGACACTTGTTCGCTAATTCTCAAACCTCTTAGCTTTGCTGATTCATCCCAAACGACTTTTCTAAAAGGCCAGTCGTTTTTTAACCTATCAACAAGCCAAGGGAGATTAGGATCCGATATCGTATAGATGTCCGCCTTTCGCTTTAAAGCGTCGCTTCTCTGATCTGGCGTCCCTGTGCAACAAGAAATCTTGAAATGCTCAAAGACGTCCCATTTTGCGCCTTCATCTTTCCAAGTGCTACGCGCTACCCTCGGTGGCGCCACAACCAGAGTAGGCCCCGGCTCTACGATATCGATAGCGTTTAGCGCAGATAATACCCCGGATGTTTTTCCAAAGCCCGTGCCCGCCCACACGCCGCATCGGGGGGTGTCCATAATATGGTTGGAAATGATTTTTCCATAGGGGCGAGGAGTGAAGGACTGACTCATTTTGTTTTCAAAAACTTGTCTACGTCCTCGAAGCTATCTAGCTTGCAACAACAAATTCCCATCTTCTTCAAGCGTTTATGCTCACGCTTTTGATGCGCTTCAAGAGGCTTCCCCGGAGCTTTCGTCTCGGGCATCTTAGGAAAACGCCAACCTGGGATCCACACAAGGCGATCGGGAGCACCGCGGCGGGCAATCCAGCGTACTTTGCGTTCTTCGCCCCGGAGTTTTTTTACCTCCGCTACTAGGTAGCTCTCTATTGCTGCTTCGCGCATTTTATTCTTTCCTATATCGGTAGGCCTCGTAGCCTCCCGCCGCAAGCGGCATATCGAGCGCCCACGTCGGCTTGAAAGCAAGTAAAGAACTAAGATGTTCCGAATTAAACTCTTTTGTATCCGGAGCCTCACAAACAAGTTCGTCATGTATAGTGAGAACGATCTCATAGCCCGCTGCTTCGACTCGTGGCATGTTTGCGGCCATAACATCACGTGCGACAGCCTGACAAACGTTTTCAAAAAGTTTGCCCGAGTAGGTATGAATGCGCGACCATTTCCTAGAATACTGATCGATGCCCATATAACTAATTACGCCAGAGTGCTTTATCTCCCCTTCAACCTTGCTAATTACTTGAGGCTGCGGATAGCAAAGGGCTCGTCCAGAGGGCAGAACGACACGTAACCAGTTTCCATCCCGTCGCGTCTTTAAGTGCCCACAATGAAAAGTCTCGCCTTGTTTACAGATAGCGTTTCGAACAGCATTTTCTACGTCATCCCAAGTCTGAACAATCCGCGGGTGTGCGCGTCGCCACAGGCGTTTTAAGGAATCACACGTGATAAAGACCTTTTCAGAAAGGCCTAAAGTTTGATCTTTTGTCATTCTTTTCGTGCGCTCATCTATGTGGGGAGCGCAGAAATCCCAATACTGCTTAGCTTCTTTCAAAACGTCCTTTGGTATGAAATCCCAAGCTTTCTCCGCTAGCTCGTTAAGATCAACGTTGTATATCGTGGCGAAAGTCACGAAGGATCCAACTCCTCCGTGATACCCCATTGCAAGTTCCAGCACTTTACCTATTTGCCTCCAATTGCCGCCATTTTTTTTATTTTCAATAACGCTTTCTGGAGAAACATGAAAAGCTCTGGCATAAGCCATGACGTAGATGTCGTAGCCCTCTCCAGCATCAAAATCTCTAAAAGCTTTCAACTTCCATTCTTCCCGGGCAAGCCAGGCCTGATCGCGTCCTTCGATATTACTGAGATCGGAAACTACAAGTTTTTTGCCTTGCGAAGGCACGATAGTGCCGCGTAAAGCATTTGAAGCTACTTCCATGACGTTTTCATAAAAAACGTCGGCGCAGTTTGCTTTTAACGCCTCGATACCGAAATCAACTTCCTCTGGACTGACTGTCGGTCGGGCGAGATTGTGATACTGCGGTCCGCGCCCCGCCCAACGCGCTGTCCGCGCCGCGCCGGCGAATTGTAAGGTCCCGCGGAGACGCCCATCGGAAGAGAGCCAAGACTTAATTTTCTTATACTTAGCCGTTGACGAAGTTGTTGCTTGAAGCCGTATCGCTAGTAGCTCTTTTAGCGGCGCTGGGAGATCGGGGTCCTCGATACGTCTTTCTAGCGTCGCGGCTTGCATGTCAGGCAAAGCGACATCGTAAACTGCCAGGATATGCGCTAAAAGCGCGTCACGCTGCGTTGTTGATTCTACATCGTCAAAAGTAATGTCGCTTGTACGTTCTTTTAAAAGCGTTTGCGCTCGATCGACAGCGGTGATTGCTGAGTCGATAAAATTGTCAATGCAAATTCCTCTACGGTTTATCCGAGCATCAAGCATCCAGAGTTTGAGCTCGTCCCCTTTATAATTCCACTCCGGCAGTTTACGCCACACTTCGCGCATAGCGACGATATCCTGTTTTGAGTACTCACAAAAAGTTAACCATTCTTTAGGGTGTGTTTTTTGAGTTGCTCGGCCTCGTGTAACGTTCTTCCCAGGGGGCACACAGAAAAGCCGTATGAGATTGTAGCCTTCTTTACTCTTCTTGTGCTCTGTTTTTAGCCCCAAAACGGTGCAAAGAGCGTCCAGACCTCCCGGAAGCCCGTGCGCGTAAGCGCGTGCCATAGAACAACGTACCCGTTCGATAGGAATGTCTATGCCCAGACCTTCACGAAGCGCAGTTACGTCAAAAACGGAGTTGTGAAAAACAAAGAGTGTATCTTCATCCGCCAAAGCCTCTTCCAGATCTCGAGGCATCGGGGCATCCGAAGTAATGTCCCACAGACCTACTTCTCCGTCGTCGAAGGCGTAAGACCAAAGAAGAACCTCTACCTTTTCGGCGTAAGCAAAAGTTCCGTTCTTGATAGGCGTTTCGCAGTAAGTTTCTGTATCCGAAAAACAGTATCTCACAGCAACCCTAACGCCGCTAAATAAGCATCGCGCAGTTCAAACTGTTCTCTGCGATCGTCAGGATCCATCGCTCGGAACTTAATCATCTGTTGAAGTGTCTTCTTGTGAAAACCGTTCATATCCGCTTCTTCAAGAACTTGCTTGATGTCCGCGTTGATAGCTTTGCGGTCTTCGATAAGCGATTCAATCCGCGTGCAATACTCTTTAAGATCCTTCGGGCTTAAGGAATTATGCCCCATGCCCGCTTCGATAATGTTGTCGTCTTTTTCTTTGAGCTCAACTTTTGGCATTTTGTTTCTCCTTCAGAAAAGACAGGGAGCGGGATCCGACACCGCGCTCCCTGCCACCTCTCCTGTTACGAGAGATTTTTAGATCACGTCCCCAGCGTCGGCACCAGAAGACAAGTCTTCAAAATCGTCAGGCGTCGCTGGTGCGACCCCTGTGAAGGCATCCCCGTCTTTTAAGAACTGAATAGAAGAGAGGGTTGCATTGACTCGTTTGCCGAAGTTATTAGCTTGAGCCCAGATCATAACTACCGCATTGACGTAGCACCCGGCATACGGTTTTCCATCCGCGGCGGTCAGAGGGCTCTTATCCCTGTCGAGAACGAGAGGACGGGCTTTATTCCGGGCCGCGACAAAGAAGTTGCCGGCAAACCCGTCATAATCTGGTTTTAGATCCCCATCATGCAAACAAATTTTATCCGCTCCGCGGAGCTGCTTCAAGATGTTTTTCGCTTGATCCTGCCACTTTTCTTTAGCGACGGCTTCGATGGCGTCGTTGATAAGTCGAACGGCCGGGTGGTTTTTAGCGAAGATGAAGGAGCAAGAATACGCCGGATCCGCGCCTTCCTCGCCAAAAGCTTTAGGCTCAAAGATTTGAGAAAAGGCTAAACGAACGTTTTGAAGTTTCACTTTTCCGATGGGTTCTACTTTGTCAGTCATATTTTAAGCTCCAAGTTAGAAGTTAAGTTAGCGGCTCTTATATCAAACTGTTTTCTAGTTTGTCAACAGCTCTCAGGTTACGAGCCAGCGCGGGTTATCAAGAGTCCAAGTGATTGTTTCTCGCAAAGAGCGCTCGAAAGGAACTTTTAAAACCCAACCCATGCTTTTTAGTAGGTCTCCATCCAGGGCGTAGCGCATGTCGTGACCGGGGCGCGCGGAGTGAAAATCTACCATCTCATAGTTGAGCTCCCGCCCCTGCGTACGTGCTATAAACTGAGCAAGTTCTAAGTTGCTTGTTTCTCTTTCCCCAACGATGTTGTATTTTTCTCCGTGCTGTCCTCTTTCAATTATAAAGAGCAAGGCGTCCGCGACGTTCCGGGCGTGAATGTAGAAGCGACTGCCCGCCTTTGTCTTGTCTTTGTTGGCGTGAATAATTACCTTTTTCCCGTCGCGCACATTGGCGATGGTCATGGGAATGAACTTCTCTGGATGCTGTCTTTGTCCAAAGATGTTCATGCACTTCGCAATACGCACCGGTAGATCGTAAGTATTGTGGTAAGCGATACAGAGCTCTTCGGCTCCCGCCTTTGACGCAGCGTAGGGATTGCCGGATTTATATCGATCCCACTCCTTAAAACGTACTCCTTCAGGCGCGGCGCCGAACACCTCATCCGTGCTAAAATGAACAAACTGCCGTATGGCCCGGGTTCTTGCAAACTCTAAAAGATGAGCAGTTCCGAGGACGTTATCGCGTATAAAGAGCAGCGGATCATCGATCGACCTGTCAACGTGAGTCGAAGCCGCCAAGTGAATGATGTAGTCAACAAAACCTATTTGCGCGGAGAGCTGCTTACTTATTTCCGCTTTTAAGTCGTGATACACCCAGCGGCACCGAGTTTTGTGTTTCTCAAAATCTTTTATCTCCGCGATGCGGTTAAGGTTGCCGGAGAAGTCCAGGCGATCAAGAAAAACGATGTCCCAATCCGTATTGCGAAGAACATGATCGGCGACGTGATGCCCTACGAACCCCGCTGCCCCGGTTAGAAGGAGTATTTTCTTCATTGTTTTATTCTCGTGGCTCTCTGCTTGGCGCGTTCTTCGCGTTCGGCTAACATTTTTTTAACGGCTCTTTCTCTTTTTTCGCCAACTTCACGAATCAGGGCGCCGTGCTTTTCCTGAATAAGAAGATTTTTAGAGCGCCAACCTTTAGTAGGATGCAAATGCGCTCCGCGATCGTGAAAAGGTTCCACGTTAAAAGCAGAGGGAGAAAGGCGAAGGCGTTTCTCGCCCTGAACAGGGAGGCCTTTTTCATTGCTGGGTGTGTTTTGCATCTTCTTAACGTTTAACTTGTACATAGCTTTTTCCTTTCCTAGAACTAGCTGTTGATAAGCAGTTTTATCTTAGTTGCAACCTTTTCTTTTCGTTCTAATTCTAAGCGCTCGTTAATAAACTCAGAGATAAAACGGTGAAAAACCTTTTGTGCTTCTTTGCTAAACATACTACGAGCCCTCTCCGATATAAAATTGGGGCCGTAGAAACCGTAACTGTCCGGGGGGTTCGAAATCCAGATTTCTAAGTCTGTTTTCCTATGCTTAATAGTGTATTCAGTTAGTTCAAAGTCCTCTGAATGCGCTTTGATGAAATCGATTAACGGCTGGACTTCGCTTGGTTCTTTTTTAAACATGGCTTTTCCTTTCGCTTTGCTTGGGGTTA
>CAZNYI010000013.1:1288-16727 GCA_964577245.1 uncultured Candidatus Saccharibacteria bacterium | reverse complement strand
AAGCGCGCCGAACAATTTAATCAAAAGAGTGCTCGTGAAGCCGACCGTGCCCATTTGAGCACGGAAATAGCGGAGCGAGACAAAAGCTTGCGGGACACATTGGGCGCACTCGAGCAATTAAAAGAGCAACTGGCGAACAATTCCAGCTCAACATTGCAGAAAATAATCCATATTTTGGAGGTTCGTAAGGCAAAGGCAGACATTCTGGAAGGTGAAAAAACGTATGAGCAATTGCAGGCCGAACAAGAACAAGGCATTGCTCGTTTGGCCGACCTGGAGAGTGAGCTTGCGAACGAGACCGCCTCTGGGGAACCATCGGAGGCCCAAGAGCTGCTCCGTAAGTTTTATCAATCACAGCAGCGCGAATGGTCAAAAGCTCCATATAGCCCCGAAGAAATGAAAGAATATTTTTCCGAAGAACATTTAGCGTCGCTTTCGGAGGAAGAATATGCAACGTTGCTGCAACGGTTCCCGTCCCACATGGTCACGCACGTGACGCGGCAGGGAGTGCGGGACCACACCGGTCTTATGGAGCACACCTCGGGGGCGGATGCGTATGCCGCCGGATTTATGAACATCGTGGAAGATGGACGGTTGCGTTCCGCCCTTGCCGCGAGGATGGGCGAAGAGATCAATGATGAGAGTGTGGCAAAGTCGTTAGGGTTGGAGCGTTTCAAAACTAGGGAGGAGGCAGAAAGATACCTGGCTGCGTTTACGGGAAGCGAAACAAATGCAGATAGTTTGAGCATGAGCAGGTATGCCGACCGGGCCGCTATTCATTTCGCGGCGGAGGAGGTTGCGGATTCATATTACGGCGCGGAAACCGGCAATGAAATATTCTTCGCTTATCCTTCCGCGCATATCGCCTCCCAATATTTTTTCCGCGGGAAATTAAACGAAGGGGGCGGGGGATATTGGAACGATCAGTGGGTATGGGCCAACGAACTTCGCGGCATGGACCTGAATGCGGGGTTGACCTTTATTCCAAAAGACGCCAAAGTGGATGCTGAAACCGGTAGTCGTTACGCTTTGGATGCCGATAAGAAGCCGCAGCTGAACCAGTCGGCCATGCGCACCGTGCGGGAAGTCGTAACGAGCAAAAATTTCCCCGCCCTTGCGAAGCGGGCGTCAGAAGTGCTGGGGCATTTTACGCAGAATTGGAGCGATCCAACGCTGTGGCACGACAACCCGAAGCATCGGCGGGCGTTGGAGCCGATCCGGCTTGAGTTGGAGCAGGAGTTTGGAGTCACGGACATGAGGATCCAGCGGGCAATTTTGGATTACCGGTTCTTGGACGATATGCAGAGAAAATTGGGGGATCCTTCAAAAGATCTCGACGATTCAGTGGAAGACACCTTGCGAAAAAGGGCGGTATTATTCGAGGAAGCGCAACATCCGATTTTGTCGCAGGAATTTTGGGAAAACTATTTCGCTCGGCATCCAGGTAAAAAACCAAATAAGGTCATCTATTATAGCGGGGGCGACCCGACTGGAGCGTTGTATGATTGGAAGTCAAAACATGGCGTGCGAAAACGATCTCCGGAAAGCAATTTGGGTTTTGCCGAGCACGATATTAGCGAGAATGACCCGCGTGCCACTGCGGGGCGGGAGCGGTTTATTAGCATTGCGCAGAAAGTTATTGATGAGCGTTATGGCGTCGGTACGCAAGAGGATGCGTTAGAATATCAACACCTATGAATCAACCAGGGTCTCGCCAAAAGATTTTGATAGTGGGCGCACTAGTGGTTGTGGCCGTCGGCGCGGGGATTTGGTATTTTTCCAATCGGACGCAGGTGGTGGTTTCGGTTATTGATGCAACAAGCCGCCAGCCAATAAATGGTGCACTGGTGAGCCTCCGTGGACTTGGGGGTACAGCAATTCCAGAAGGCCAAACCCCCGCTACCGATTTCGGTAAACAGCGGACACGCAATGGACTTGCGACATTTTCTACGCCAACCGCCGCACTGGATCACGCTTCGAAATACGCGATCACGGCCACGGCGGACGATTATGTTTCCTATTCCACGGTCGTTGATAAAAGTAGTTCGGTAACCATCTCGTTGATATCCAAACAAGGGAATGCGGTTAGCTCCGAGAGTGCGGCGATTGACTATGCAAAGAAAAATCAATGGGTTGCGTATTGGCTGGCGGCGCACCCAAGCTTCGACCCTAGCAACCCGGCAAATTATAGAGTGCAATTGCTTTCCCCAACATGGTGGGTGACGTTCAAAGACGAAACGCTAAAAAATCAAAATTTTGACTGCGAGAAAAATAATCCAACGTGGGACGCTATAGATATTCGTTGCATCATCAAGGCGGAAGTGAGGGCATCTGATGGCGCGGTAATTACCTTAGTGCCGGATCTTGCTAATACCGATTGGGCACCCGCCATGGGGTTCCCGGTTCGGTCCACATTAAATAATTATTAAGCGAAAGTTGACACATCGGTAGCGTCCTATAATATGAAATCATGCCCGCGGGACGTCGGCGACTCCTGCCCCTAATCGGCTTTTCCGCTGGTGGCGGGCATACTAAAGAATCACCCTATGCCATGGGTGTTTTTTATTCGTCGTATATGCTGAAGAAGTGTTTCTTCCCAGATTTTATTTGCCGAATGACTACCGTTATCATCTTCCCATCGCATTTTTTGCTCAAAGCCCAAAATTTTGCGCGCGATGCCTTCGCTATTTTCTTTCCGTGCCGCTCAATGATTGAGAATGCCTTCTGTTCTTTGTAGTTGATGTTTGAATTTGGATGCGCAACAATCTCCGGCGCATACTTCAATAACGCAAATCTTCTTTTTCGATCGCTCTCCGGGCGATGTTTTCTGCCTTTCCATATAAGATGTCGAAAGCCGTTGTTATCGAACGCGACGTCGTCCTTAAGCGATGGGCACCATATGCGGCCAATCTTCCCATAAGGAAGATTTCTTTTGTTTGGATTTTCCATCCAACGACAATAGCAAACAAAAATTAAAAAAATCTAAAGGGATTGGGGTGGTGTCGCCTATTGCGGCCAGTGTCCTTATGCCTTTCGGAACCGGAGCGAGAGGCGAGGAATTTGCACGGTACGAGCGAGTAGAAAATTTGACGGGACCCCCGTGCTTGTCGCGGAGGGTGTCAAATTTTCGTAAGCGAGCGAGTATCGTGCCCGAGCCGAAGCGGGTTTCGAAAGACACAAGGACACTGGCGACAGGAGTTGCCATTTCCCTAATCTCTGCTATACTTTCTACCTATGGACCTGGCTGTTACAAAACGGGAGAAGTTTGGCAAGCACACAAAAGCGCTCCGCAAGGAGGGCTTGATTCCCGCCGAGCTCTACGGGCACGGCGTCGCGAACCTGCATCTTTCGGTGCCGGTGAAGGAATTTGCGAAAGTGTTCAAAGAAGCGGGCGAGAGCACGGTGGTTACCTTACTTACTGAAGCGGGGAAGAAGCCGGCATTGATCCACGAAGTGGTGCGCGATGCCTTGACGAGCGAGGTGGCACACGTTGATTTCTACGAGGTGCGGATGGACGAGAAGATCAAGACGCACGTGCCACTCGTCTTTACGGGCGAAGCGCCGGCAGTAAAAGAGAAGGCGGCAATTTTAAACAAATCAATGTCCGAGATCGAAGTGGAAGCATTGCCGAATGACCTGCCGCACGAATTCACGGTGAATCTTGCGTTGCTTACCGATATTGATAAGAGCGTCTATGTGCGGGACCTTGTGGTGCCTGCGGGGGTGAAAGTGCTTGTGGCGGAAAATACGCCGATCGTGACCGCAACGCCGCCGGCACTGAAGGAAGAGGTGAAGGTTGAAGAGCCCGTCGCGGATGTCTCTACGGTGAAGGTGGAATCGGACGAGAAAAAAGCTGAACGAGCGGCGGAGAAGGGAGAGAAGGGAGACAAAGGGGATAAGGGCGATACCAAATAGCTTCATCTTCCGTTATAATGTGAGTATGCAGCGGTTTTTAAAACCAGGTATTTTGGGCGACGTAGTGCCGCCGTCGGCGCAGTGCGGGCGCCAATGGAATGCGTTCGAGCGACCATCGGGTCGGATCAATCTATCCCGCCGCGCGGGATTTTCGATTCCTGCCACGAAGTTATTGCGCATCCTTATCGCCGCCGGTGCGACCGCCTTCTTGATCTTTGGATCTGCCTCGGCGCCCGTGATCTTCACGCGTGCTTCAGGCGATGCGACCACGACCGATACCACCGTGGAACGTGCGCAGCTCCAAGACCAACTCCAGCAGTTGGAAGGGCAGATCAACCAATACGAGGGTCAGGTAGCAAGCTACCAAAAGCAGGGGACCTCGCTCAACGGGGAAATTTCCCAACTGAACGCGAAGATCGCAAAATTAAATCTCCAGCTCCGGGCGACCACGCTGACCATTTCGCAGCTGGATAACCAGATCAAGAATACGCAGTCGCAGATCACGGTTACGCAAGCTGACATCAACGATAAAAAAACGTCGATCAGCGGGTTGGTGCAGAGTTTATATGAAGCCGACCAAACCAGTTTAGTGGAGGTCTTTTTGAAAAACCCGCGCCTTTCGGATTTTTGGAGCGATACCCAGAACATCGCGCTCGTACAAGATAATTTGCGCGTGGCGGTGCAGCAGATCACGGACCTGCAGGGCCAACTACAGGACCAGGAACAGCAATTCATAGCGTCAAAGAGCGATGCGGCGAGTGCGGCGGCCTACCAGGCGGCACAAGCGGCGGCGGTGGCGGGAACAAAGAGCCAAAAGACGCAGTTGCTTACCGAAACCAAAGGGCAAGAATCAAAATACCAGGCGCTCTTGGCACAGACCAAGGCGACGGCGGCACAGATCCGGAACCGCATCTTCCAACTATTGGGCGGCGGAGAGCTTTCTTTTGAAGATGCGTACCAATACGCAAAACTTGCCGGCGGCGCTACGGGGATAGACCCGGCGTTCATCCTTGCGATCCTTGATCGCGAATCGGCGCTCGGCCAAAACGTGGGGAACTGTAGCTATAAAACCGCTATGAGCCCGTCGAATATTCCGATATTTTTGCAGATCACGGCGCAGCTGAAGCTTGATCCGACCACCATGATGGTCTCGTGCCCGAATGCGGATGGTGCCTACGGCGGCGCGATGGGCCCTGCGCAGTTCGTGCCGTCCACGTGGCAGCTCTACGCGAGCGGTGTTACGAAGGTCACGGGGGACAATCCCGCCTCCCCATGGAACAATGCGGACGCCTTTGCCGCGACGGCGCTTTACTTGAAAGATGGCATGGTCGGCTGCAAAGCGGTATATACCGCAACGGTGAGCCAGGAGCGCTGCACGGCGGCGAAGTATTACGCGGGGGGTCGGTGGAAGAACTATCTTTGGACCTATGGCGAAGCCGTGGTTGATCGGGCCCAGAGCTTTGCGGACGACATTGCCACCATCACTTCATAAAAAAACAAAAATGAAACCATTTAAAAAGATAATTTTCAAAAACGGATTGCGCCTGGTCTTGGTGCAACAGCAAAGCGGTCTCGCGGCGAGCGTTTTGATCCTTGTTGAAGCAGGGTCGGAATACGAAACAAAAAAGACGAACGGTCTTTCACATTTTCTTGAACACATGATGTTCAAGGGCACCACGAATCGCCCGCGCGTGGGGCAGATCGCGGAAGAGCTTGCGGCGTTGGGCGCGCAATCCAACGCTTTCACTTCGCAGGAGTTCACTGGCTATTGGGCAAAAGCCGAGGCGCGGAAGTTACCGAACATTTTGGATATTGTTTCGGATCTTTATCTCAATCCGGTCTTCGTGCCGGAAGAAATCGAGAAAGAGCGCGGCGTCATAATAGAAGAGTTGAATATGTATGAAGACACGCCGATGCGCAAGGTGCAAGATGTTTTCCTTGAATTGCTGTATGGCGATCAGCCCGCAGGGTGGGACGTGGGCGGCACAAAAGAAGTGATCAGAAAATTGAAGCGCGAGGATTTTGCCGCGTATCGCGCGGCGCGTTATGTGGCGCCGGGCACCACGGTCGTGGTCGCCGGTCGGTTCAACGAAAAAGCGGTGCTAAGGCAGGCGCGTGCCGCGTTCGGGGGGCTCAAACGTCGCCCGGTCCAGAAGAAGCCAAAAACCGGCGAACGCCAAAAAGCACCCGCCATCTTACTGAAGGCGAAAGAATCCGACCAGGGGCACCTTGTGCTCGGCTTCCGCGCGTTCAATCTTTTTGACAAGCGTCGTTACGCGATCCAGGCGCTTGCGGATATTTTAGGGGGAGGAATGAGCTCGCGGCTTTTTAAGCATGTACGCGAACAGCTTGGCGCCGCCTATTACGTACGCGCAGAAGACGATCTTTCCCTTGATCATGGCGTGTTCGGCATCTCCGCGGGTGTGGATCACACCAAGACCGACGTGGTCATCCGCGCCATTCTTGAGGAATGTCGGCGCTTGCGCGATGAGTTGGTCCCCGCCACGGAGCTCCAGCGGTCAAAAGACCACATGATCGGCAACCTTATTCTTGGCCTCGAGACCGCAGACGAATTGGCCAGCTTTTACGGGGGCCAGGAGGTCCTCACCAAGAAGCTTTTGCCGCCGGAGCAGATAATAGATAGAATAAATGCAGTGACCGCCGCGGAAGTACGAGCGGTCGCAAAAGACATTTTCAAGAACGAGGGGCTCAACCTTGCGCTCATTGGTCCGTATCACGGCACGGCGCCCTTCAAAAAAAATCTTAAGTTGTGATGCCGAACGAAAAACACAGTTTCGAAATTACATGGGAAAGTTTATGGCGAATACTTATTTTCGTCGTTATGGTGGCGATATTCTACGAAGGACGCCAGATCGTCCTCGGCCTTTTTCTTGCCATCATCATTTCCTCCGGGCTTGAAGAGCTCGTGAATTTTTTTGAACGGCGGCTCCGTTTGCCGCGCAGCGTAAGCGTCATTTTAATATTTCTTGTGGCAGTGTTCGTGGTCATGCTTATCATCTATTCCTTCGCCCCCACCCTCATCGTGGAGTTGAACACCATTTTTTCCACGACTGGGAAGCAGGCCACGGGCGGCATTGGCACGCTCTTGAGCTTGGGCGCATCGCAATCTGTGAGTGGGCTCATCAGTAAGGTGTCTTCCTCTTTCTTTGCCAGCGGTTCTTCGCCGCTCGATTTCTTTTCAAATGCCATCGGGAGCGTCGGGCTCGCCGTTGCCGTCATCTTGTGTTCGTTCTACTTGTGTTTGAGCAAGGACGGCGTGGAGCGGTTTCTTAAGGTGGTAATCCCGCCCATACACGAGGAGCGTGCGCTTGCGATCTATGAACGCTCGCGCCGGCTCATTGGCCTGTGGTTTCGCACGCAGATCCTTTTGAGCCTTGTTTTCGGGTTCACGGTCTGGGTGGGCCTTGCCTTGCTCGGCGTGCGGTACGCACTTTTGATCGCGGTACTCGCAGGGCTGTTTGAGCTCGTGCCGTTCGTGGGGCCGTTCCTTTCGGGCGCGCTTGCGGTGATCGCTGCGCTTGCCACGTCGCCCACGCTTGCGGTCTACACGCTCATCTTCTTTGTTATCGCCGAACAATTTGAAGCGAACATTCTCGTGCCGATCCTGAATCAGCATATCGTTGGCATCCATCCCGTGATCGTGATCGTGGCATTGCTTATTGGTGCGGAGGTCGGTGGTATTTTGGGCATCATCATCTCGGTGCCAGCGGCCGGCGTGTTCCAGGAGGTGATTCAGGAATGGTCGACGAACAAGCGGCGGCCGGTTGCTGCCGGCTAGCGGGTAACGCCCCGCCATCGTTTTTATGGATCGCTTTTATATCACGACGCCGATCTTCTACGTGAACGACAAGCCGCACATCGGCCACGCGTATACCGTGATCATGGCGGATGTGCTTGCGCGCTCGCGCGCGGCGCTTGGCGAGGAGGTGATCTTCCTGACCGGCGTTGACGAGAACGCGCAGAAAACGGTGGACGCGGCGAAAAAGACCGGCGAAGAGATTCGTAGCTATACTGACCGCATGGCAAATATTTGGAGTTCCACATGGGAGAAGCTCGGTATTTCAAACACCGATTTTATCCGCACCACCGAAGAGCGGCATATTCAAACCGTTAACGAAATCTGGGCCCGCGTGGAAGCCGCCGGCGATATTTATTTAGACAAATATGAGGGCCTCTATTGCAAAGGTCACGAAGCGTTTATGAATGAAGACGAACTGGTGGATGGCCTCTGCCCCGAACACAAAACGCAGCCGGAATGGGTTTCCGAACAGAATTATTTCTTCCGTCTTTCAAAATACCAAAAACAACTTTTAGATTTTTATGAGGCGAATGCAGATTTTGTAACGCCTGCGAACCGATTCAATGAAGTAAAAAGTTTTGTGGAGCGTGGGTTGCAAGACATCAGCATTTCGCGCGAGAACCGCGAGTGGGGGATACCGGTGCCGAACGACCCGCACCAAGTGATCTATGTTTGGTTTGACGCCCTCGTGAATTATATTTCCGCAGTCGGCGTGGAACGGTGGGAGGAACATCCGGCGGATATTCATGCGATGGCAAAAGACATCGTTCGCTTTCATGCCGTGATTTGGCCCGCCATGCTTATGTCGGCGGGGTTGCCCCTGCCCGGGCAGATCGTCTCGCACGGATTCTTTACGATAGATGGCACGAAGATTTCAAAATCACTCGGGAACGTGATAGACCCGTTGGATATGGCCGCGAAATATGGTGTGGATGCGCTGCGCTATTTTTTGTTGCGCGAGATCCCGTTCGGCGCCGACGGCGATTTCTCGGAAGCGAAGTTGCGCGAACGTTATAATGGCGACCTTGCAAACGGCCTCGGCAATTTTGCCGCCCGCGTGCTCGCGCTCGCTGAGAAAGAAGCGCTGGCGCGCGTTGCCCTTGACCCGGCGTTTGAAAAGCAGATCGGCGAAATGCGCCGCACGATCACGGCAAAACTCGGCGAATACAAGTTCTCCGAAGCGCTTGCGGCAATCTGGGCCGCGATTACGTTCGGTGACCGCTACGTGAACGAGCAGAAAGTGTGGGAGATGAAAGACGACCATGCGCGGCAGCAAGCGCTCTTTAATCTCGTAACGCTCTTAGACAACATTGCTGCGGTGCTCGTGCCATTCATGCCGGAAGCTTCGGCAAAGATAACGAAGGCGCTCGCGTGGGACGGCGACGTGCTTCGCGCAAAAAAGACGGAGGTGCTTTTCCCGCGGTTAAATTAAGATGGAAAAAGCAATGGAATTTCTTGACGCGCACACGCATGTGCAGTTCTCGGCCTACAACGATGATCGCGAGGAGGTGATCCGTCGCGCCCGGGACGCGGGCGTGCGCATGGTAAATGTGGGCACTCAACGCGATACCTCGCGCGCCGCGGTAGAACTTGCTGAAAAGCACGAAGGACTGTATGCCGCAATCGGGCTCCACCCAGTGCACACAAGTGCCTCGTTCCACGATGCAAGCGAGCTTGGCGGGGGAGAGGGCGCAAAGGCCTTCACTTCCCGCGGAGAAGTTTTTGATATTGAATATTATCGCGCACTCGCGCGCCATCCAAAAACCGTCGCGATCGGCGAATGTGGACTAGACTACTTCCACTTTAACGAAAGCGAAAGCCGCGAAGAGCAGGTACGAAAGCAAAAAGCGGCGCTTTTAGCGCAGATAGCGCTTTCGGGAGAGGTAAAAAAGCCGCTCATGATCCACTGCCGCGATGCGTTTGCCGATCTTATTGCGTTCCTCACGGAACATCGTGCCCAGCTTTCCGATGTGAACCCCGGCATTCTCCATTTCTTCACCGGCACCTCCGACGAAACACGCGCATTACTTGATCTTGGCTTTTCATTCACCTTCGGCGGCGTTATCACGTTCGCGCGCAGTTACGATGAGATCATAAAACTTATTCCGCCAGACCGTCTCCTTTCCGAAACCGACGCACCATACGTAACGCCTGCACCGTATCGCGGCAAGCGTAACGAACCCGCGTACGTGGTAGAGATCGTCAAAAAACTCGCTGAGCTCAAAAATGTTTCAGTTGATGAGATGAGAGGGCAGATCGCAGAAAACGCAGAACGCATTTTCGGCATCGCCGTGTAGATTAAAAAGTTATTAAAAACTATTTGACTTTCGGCATCCGCTTGCTATTCTTAGAGTGATCTTTGGGATTACCCACCGAACCCCGCCTCTCCAGGTGGGGTGATGATTTTTAGAGGGGCATTTAAAACTTTCTTAACTGGCGCTTGACTGCCAATCGTTCTACAATAAGAACTACGCATGGCCGCATACGACGCAAAGAAAGTCGAAGAAAAATGGCAGAAAAAGTGGGAAAAAGAAGGCGTCTATCACGCCGAGGATTTTTCGAAGAAACCAAAATATTACGCGCTGGTTGAATTTCCATACCCTTCGGGCGAGGGCCTGCACACTGGGCACGTGCGGAGCTATACCGCCATGGACGTCATTGCGCGGAAGAAGCGGATGGAGGGATTCAACGTGCTCTACCCGATCGGTTGGGACGCGTTCGGATTGCCCACTGAAAATTACGCGATAAAGACCGGCATCCATCCGAAGATCGTCACGAAAAAAAATACCGACACGTTTAGGCGACAGTTGAAGTCGCTCGGTTTTTCGTTCGATTGGGAACGCGAGGTGAATACGAGCGACCCGGCGTATTACCGTTGGACGCAGTGGATATTCCTGCAACTTTATAAAAAAGGTCTGGCTTACAAAGAGAAGAAGCCGATCAACTGGTGCCCTTCGTGCAAGATCGGGCTTGCGAACGAAGAGGTGATTGCGGGGAAGTGCGAACGGTGCGGCACGGTGGTGGAGAAGAGAGAGATGGAACAGTGGCTGCTTGCGATCACCAAATATGCCGACCGGTTGCTTAAAGATTTAGACACCGTTGATTACCTGGAGAAGATCAAAACGCAGCAGGTAAATTGGATTGGAAAATCCGAAGGCACGGAAATTGATTTTGCCGTGAAGGATTCCGGCGCCGGTTCTGGTGAAAAAATCACGGTCTTTACCACGCGTCCCGACACGCTTTTCGGCGCCACCTATATGGTACTCGCGCCGGAACATCCGCTCGTCACGGCGATGAAAGATAAAATTTCAAATTGGAAGGAAGTTGCTGAATATATTAAGAAGACGTCGGGCAAGGCAGAAGAAGAGAGGATTGCGGAAGGTCACGAAAAAACCGGCGTGGAACTCAAGGGGATAAACGCGGTGAACCCCGCAAACAAAGAAGCAATCCCTGTTTTTGTGGCGGATTATGTGCTTGCCACGTATGGCACTGGGGCCATTATGGCCGTGCCCGCGCACGACGAACGTGATTTTGCGTTCGCAAAAAAATTCAACTTGGAGATTCGTCCCGTCATCCAGCCGGTCAAGGAAGGTGTGGTGCCTGAGGCGGCGTATGTGAATAATGGACAGATGATCAACTCCGGTAAATTCAACGGCATGGATTCCGAAAAAGCGAAATCGGAAATCACAAAATTCGTCGATGGCCGCGCAAAGACGCAATTCCATCTGCGTGATTGGATCTTTTCGCGTCAGCATTATTGGGGCGAGCCGATTCCGATTCTGTTCTGCGAAACGTGCGGCATGGTGCCGGTGCCCGAGGAAGACCTGCCCGTTACTTTGCCCGAGATAGAAAAATATCAACCGACGGATACGGGCGAATCACCGCTTGCGGCGGTAAAAGAATGGGTGAATGTGAAGTGCCCGAAATGCGGCGGGCCTGCGCGGCGTGAAACCGACACTATGCCGAACTGGGCCGGTTCCAGCTGGTATTTCTTGCGCTATGCCGACGCGAAGAACGATAAAGCACTCGCCGATCTCAAAAAATTAAAATATTGGATGCCGGTTGATTGGTATAACGGCGGCATGGAACACACCACGCTCCATCTTTTGTATTCACGATTTTGGAATAAATTTTTGTATGACATCGGCTCTTCGCCGGTGAGTGAGGCGTATAAAAAGCGGACTTCGCAAGGCATGGTACTCGGCGCGGGCGGCGAGAAGATGTCTAAGTCAAAAGGAAACGTGGTGAACCCCGACTCGGTTGTTGCGGAATTCGGCGCGGACACGCTGCGCCTCTACGAAATGTTCATGGGGCCGTTTGAGCAGGCCATCCCGTGGGATGAAAAGGGGATTCTGGGCACGGAACGATTCTTGGTGCGGTTCTTCAGATATGCCACAGCGTGGATCGCGAACGATGGCGCGGCGAACGCCGACGCGGCGGGCGGCGAAGAAGATGTCGCGACGCGCGCCCTGCTCCATCGCACTATAAAGAAAGTAGGCGAAGACATTGAAGCGCTTAAATTCAACACTGCCATTTCGGCGCTTATGATCCTTCTTAATAAACTTGAAGAAGGCGGCACTTTTTCACGCGCGAGCTTCGAGGCGCTCATAAAGATCGTCCATCCTTTTGCGCCGCACGCGGCGCAGGAATTATGGTCGCAACTGAAGCACGAAAGCTATCTGGATTTTGAACCGTGGCCGAACTACGATCCCGCGCTCATCGCGGAAGAAACGATCACGCTCATTTTGCAGGTGAATAGTAAGGTGCGCGACGTGGTAAAGGCGGCATCGTCGATCACGGAAGCCGATGCGAAGGCGCTTGCACTTGCGAGCCCGAAGGTGCAGAATGCGCTTAAAGGGCAGACACCGAAAAAGGTCATCTATGTGGATAAAAAACTGGTGAATATCGTAATCTAATGGGAGCACGAATCGGTTTTGTCATCGTTATCATTATCTTGATCGGGGCATTCATCTATCTGTATCAGTCCGGCTCGTTCAACAATGCTGGCGGGAAGGTCAGTTTAAGTTGGCAGTCGCTTTTGCCGCATTTCGCGACCTCTACGTTCCGCGTTGGCACTTCCACCTATGTGCCGTCCGCAACGCCGATAGGGAGCACCTCGATCGGTTCCGCGCCCGCGCCCGGGGCGCCCTCCGTGAGTCCTTACGACATTCCAAAAGGATTCACCGCAAGCCAGCTCTCGCCGATCTTCCACCAGATCCGCCTCGGCAATGTTTCGCCAGGCAGCATGTATTCCTACGGGCAAATATCGCTCTATACCAACCTTACCTCGCAATCCTCAACGATCGACGTGACCGGTTGGCAGATCAAAACCAACCGCGGGGGAGAGTATCTTCCGCAAGCGGTGGCGGTGTATGATCCTTCGGGGTTGGCCGCGCCGTCGGACATTCTTCTTCAAAGCGGCGACATGCTGAATATTTATTCCAACTCGGCACCCGTAAATTTGCGGATCAATAAATGCATCGGCTACCTGCCGGTCAAGACGCAGTTCAACCCGCAACTGCCGCAGAACTGCCCCTATACCGACCGTTCCGTGGTCCAGTCGTTCAGCGGCGCGTGCCAGAACTACGTTCTCTCGCTCGGCGGTTGCCAAACGCCGAATTTTAACGATCCGCGCATTCCGCAGAACGACTACAATTGCATCGATTATCTGCAGCACAATTTCACCTACAAAACGTGCTTTGACGCGCATCGTGCCGATGCGGATTTCCTTTCCCGCGAAATACGCGTGTGGATGGGGTCAAGCCCGCTGGATCAGTTCCACGACAACGTGTATCTCTTTGACCGGAACGGGTTGCTTGTAGACACCTATTCGTACTAGCCCCGCACCCCGCTACGCATAGTGCATTTTGAAACCTGGCTTCGGGAGAGATGGATGTCTGCTCATCTTGCGGAATATCTTTTTTCTGATTTACAATCTGGCTATCACTGACGGCCCTCTCGCACGGTTTCAAAACGCACTATGCGTAGCGGCGTGCGGGGCTAGTGCTATTTTCTTTCGGCGAGTGTCACTTTCACCGAGAGTTCCTTTCCTTCGCGCAAAACGCGCATCTCTATCTCGTCGCCCACATTCAAGTTCTCCAAGAAATCTTGTATGGGGTGGTCGTGATCCAGCTTCGCGCCGTTCAGCGCGAGCACAATATCTTTTTCTTTGAGACCGGCTTTTTCCGCCGGGCTTTCCGGTACTACCGCGGCGTCGTGTTCGCTCTCGCGCACCACGAGCGCGCCGTAATTCACGGGGAGCCCCACTTTTTCTTTCATATCGTCGTCTATCATTATGTAGCGAAGGCCAAGCAGTGGCCGGCGGATGCGTCCATATTTTTTGATGTCAGCAAGGTCGCGCCGCGCGGCGTTCACAGGGATCGCAAAGCCGATGCTCTGTGCGCCCGAAACGATCGCGGCGTTCACGGCTACGACGCAGCCGTCAGCGTCGACGAGCGGTCCGCCCGAGTTGCCCGGATTGATCGCGGCGTCGGTTTGGATGAGGCCGCGCATTTCCTGCGGCGGCGCATCCGGTTCCGCCTGTGCCGTGATCGCGCGCGAGAGGCCGGAGATGATGCCCAACGACACCGTGTTTTTGAAAATGCCGAGTGCGTTCCCGATCGCGATGATGCTCTGCCCAAGCTGCAGCTTTGTGGCGTCGCCAAGCTTCAAGCAGGGGAGCCGGTCCGCTTTGACCTTCAATATCGCAATGTCATTGATTGGATCGCGGCTCAAAATTTCCGCGGGAAAGCGGCGTCCATCGCTCAAAATAACGGTATATTCCGCTTGCCGGTCGCTTACCACATGTTTGTTCGTAAGGATGAGCCCGTTTGATTCCACGATGAAGCCCGAACCACCGCCCACTTCCACCATTCCGCGTTTGTCTACCATTGAATCAGGGATTTGCAATTTCTCGCCGCCCGGCCCGCTTGGAATAAAAGGATAGAGTTCCTTGGGGAGCTCTTTTTCCAGGTCCTCCAAGTGTTTTGCGATGGCGATAGAAACCACCGCCGGCATCACCTTCTTGATCGTTTTGATCACGCGCTTTTCGTCCATGGAATTATTGTAGCACGTTTATTCGTATTCGATCGTTGCGGGTGGTTTCTGGGTAATATCATAGAGCACTCGATTGACTCCTTTTACTTTGCCGATAATAGCACTCGAAATCTTCTCCAAAAGCTCGTTCGGGATTTTGTGCCAATCGGCGCTCATGCCGTCGACCGAATCGACCGCGCGGAGTGCTATGACATATTCATACGTCCGCCCATCGCCCATCACTCCCACGACTTTCACGGGGAGCAGGGCGGCAAATGCCTGCCAAATCTTCTCGTATTCTCCTGCTTTTTTCAGCTCTTCAATAAAGACCGCATCAGCTTCGCGAAGAATGTGAAGCCGATCTTCGGTAATTTCTCCCACGATGCGTACGGCAAGTCCTGGGCCTGGGAACGGGTGCCGCCACAATAGCTCTCGTGGGAGCCCAAGGGTCAACCCCACTCTCCGCACCTCGTCTTTATATAGATCTTTTATCGGTTCCAGAATTTTGAAACCCATCTTTTCGGGAAGGGTAAGATTATGGTGGCTTTTTATTTTTGCTGCCGTTTTGGAAGTTGATGCGGATTCAATGCGATCGGGGTAGATAGTGCCTTGAGCTAAATAGGCGATCGTGTATTTCTTGAGTTCATTTTTGATGGATTTTTCAAAGAC
>CAZNYI010000013.1:0-1188 GCA_964577245.1 uncultured Candidatus Saccharibacteria bacterium | reverse complement strand
TTTTTAAGTATTTTTTCTCCGTGCCGGGTATGGGTAACTTCCGGGTGGAACTGGATACCATAAAAATTTTTTTTGGAATCGGCAAACGCTGCGTATTTGCACCCAGGGGTCGACGCGGTTGCTTTAAATCCTTTCGGCAAGACCGATACCTGATCGCCGTGCGAGAACCAGACAGTTTCCTTTGTGGCTAAACTTTTGAAAATATTCTCCCGATTTTTAATGCTCAAAGTTTCCTTGCCGAACTCTCGACGCTTTCCCTTGATTACTTTGCCGCCAAGCAGGTGAGCCATGACCTGATGGCCGTAGCAGATGCCAAGCACCGGAACGCCAAGCTTAAAGATTTCCCTATCTGGGCGAGGACTGCCTTTTTCCAATACTGACGCGGGGCCTCCGGAGAGGATGATTCCTACCGGATGAAGCTTCACTATCTGAGAAGCTGATATGTCAAAAGGCAAAATCTCGGCTTTTACACCGAGATCCCGCACGCGCCGTGCTATGAGGTGGGCGAATTGACTTCCAAAATTGAGGATGATGACCATAGTACATTATATCACTTAAAATATTTTCGAACTTCCTCCCAGTTTTTTACTCGCGTAACATTGGGAGGCAATACTTCGGTTCTGTTCCAAGCATATTCGCCAAATAACAATCCTTTTATTCCTATTTCTGTGGCGGACTGAACATGTTTAAGTTGGTCATCGATCAGATAATTCACTCCGGCGCGCTTGGCCAATTCTCCCTTGGTCATGTGCACGCTTTTTTCGGTTGCTGAATCGAAAAAGCCTGAAAATATGAAGGTATCAAAAATATCCGGATAATATTTGCTTATCCATTCTTTGGTTAATTGATTTATTGAATTGCGGCGCGTGGTAAGCACTACCAACGTGAATCGCTCCTTTAATTCTTTGAGTACTTCATGAGCGCCTTCGATTATTCCGTAGGTAGCCATATGCCCGGATTCGTGATATTCAACGGCCCTGCGTTCGGACTCTTCGTATTCAGTTTTCCAGACCTTATCCCAATGGTCCTGATAATCGTCTATGGTCAAATGAGTGCCATATTTTTTGTTGCTATATTCGATAAACCCAAGCGCGCTCGCCGCTATCACGTCGTCGATATCGACGGCGATAACCGGCTTAGAAGAAGATGATCCTGCATTAATTTCCATTGTCTTTTGCGGAAGCGGAA
>CAZNYI010000012.1:16083-17456 GCA_964577245.1 uncultured Candidatus Saccharibacteria bacterium | reverse complement strand
GCCTTAGAGTAGTGGAACGGCAGTAGTGAACGCGCCGCGCGCTTAGCTCAGTGGTAGAGCAACTCCTTTACACGGAGTGGGTCCGGGGTTCGATCCCTCGAGCGCGCACCAGCAGCACGGCAGCTTTCTTTTCTATTGGCTCCTGTATATAATCCAGTGGCCATGCTCTACAATCATCATATTAAAACCTGGTCCGGCTTTATCCACCCGCTCTCTCTTTCCTGGGTGTAAGGGCGGATTTTGTCGTTCAGAACCTCAAAACCTGCCCGCACGGGCAGGTTTTGTTTTCACAGTTCTTTCAGGCCAAAAGGAGGAACGATATGGAATATCGAGCGGTTGGAAACCACTGTGCGGCTATCATCGATGCGCTACACCTACCCATCTCGCGCGAAGAAACTTTAGCCATATTGGAACGCAAGGGGTTTTTGATGGTTAAAGTAGACATCGTAGCACTTGCCCGACAGTGCATCGGCACATCACAATATCAGCGCGGGGCGCGTCTTTCAAAAGCTCCGGCGATCGTTGATTGCTCCAGTTTTGTGAAATGGCTTTATGCCGAACGCGGCATCTGGCTTCCGCGACGGTCGATCCAGCAACGCGAATTCGGTGAAATGATCAATCGCGCCGAACTCATCGCGGGAGATGTCGTTTTTGTCTCCGGTCACATTGACTACTACCATAGCGATCCGGCGGATGGCGTTGGCCATGTCGGCATCTATACCGGCAACGGAACAGTAATCCATGCAGCAAACAAAAAGGTCAACGTGATAGAAAGCTCCTTTGCCGATTTCGCCGGCGAAACAAAGTTCCGCGGCGCGCGGCGCTATATTCCAAAGGGCGCGGAGGTTCTCACCTTAGAAACGCCACGCGGCAGAGAGGTTGAGAGCGCCGACGACATACGATGGATCGTTCTGCAAGCACTCCCCAAAATGCACAACCACTAAGGTTGTGCCACAGGGGCTCCGGCGGATTATCGCCTTGGAGCCCTTTTATTTTTTGCCGGCGAGCCCGTTCAAAACATAAAAATTCTCGAACAACTTTGCAACAAGAATCGGCCCGGTGCCACCCGGCGTTTTTGTGTAGTGAATGCCGTCACCCTCAACCCCCGCCGGGTCAAAATCCCCCGCAATTTTTCCTGCGGCATTGCGGCTAAAGCCGAAGTCGATCACGACCGCACCGTCTTTGAGGTCGTGCGCGCCAAAAAGTCCCGGTTGGCCCGCACCGCTCACCACAATATCCGCTTCGTGGAGCCGCGCGTGCAGGTCGCGCACGTCCTTATCAAGCACAATGAGCTCCGCCACGCGGTTCTGCAGCCAGAAGCCGACGGGCTTGCCGATCAAAAATCCTGCGCCGACCATCACGACCGTGAGATC